>NZ_JADOGI010000101.1 GCF_015645445.1 Nonomuraea cypriaca
GCACGCGCCTACACCACCGACCGTCCCGCGCCTGGCCCCGCTCCGGCGAACCGATCCGAGCCGACGCCCGCGCCCGCGGCCAGCTCATGGTGACCAAGGAGCAAAACGGCGGCCACGTACTCGGCATATGCGCTGCCATCGAAGCTGGGAAAGCGAAGGAGACCGAAGACTTCATCACCGGCGGAGAGGCCGTCTACGTCCGCGGCTACGGCCTCGACGACGCCCGACACGTCCGTCCCCGGAATAACGGGCAAGCTGAACTTCGGCCTCGTCTCCGGAGGCAGGTTGGTCAGCCCGTCGCGCAGGTACCAGTCCGCAGGATTGACGCCGACCGCGTGAACGCGAACGAGCACCTCACCCGGCCTCGGCTTGGGAATCGGCACCTCGTCGTAACGCAGAACCTCAGGGCCGCCGTACTCATGCACCCGGATCGCCCTCATCGTGTGTGTCGGCATCGCGGCGTTGTAGCGTCGATGATGACTGCCATTGAGGACGCGCAGTCCGCACTTCACGCTTCGTGCGTCACGATGCGCGAGCCGATCATCTCTTCGATGTTGTCGCGAGCGCGATCCTGACGAATCCAGCGAGCACCGATATCGGGGGAACGCCGCCGCGGGCCCGTAGCTGAAGTCGTCGCGCACGCGGAGCTCCTCGTGGAAGGCACCCACGAGCGCCTGGCCGCCGCCCGCGCCCGCGGCCAGCGCCTAGGAAGCCCGCCGGCCATGACCCCCTGCCCGAGTCTGCGGAGCGGTCGGGCCAAGCGGGCTCGGACGCCCCCACGAGGTGGCCTCTACCCTGTCGCCGACCACCAGCCGCCCGGATCTGAGCACGGCGAATCTGACGCCGAACGCGACTCCGCCCTGAGCCGCCCGGCGATAGCCCGCCAGGGTGCGCAGTGACTCCCTTCGGCCTCCTGATCGACCTTGGTGACCGCACAGCGGAGGGCGAGTTCGGCGTAGCCGAGCTCGGTCTCGCCGATCCTGACGCGGCCGCGGCCAGGACCGCGAACATGAACCTCCTTGGTGCCCAGATCGAAGTTCTCGACATCGAAGTGGGGAGGATCAACTGCTCGTCAACCTGCCTTGCCCGGCAAGTTGTCGCCGAGGAAGTCCCGGATGAGCGGGACGACCTCGTCGAGCGCGCTTTCCAGGAGGAAGTGGCCGCCGTCGAGGAGGTGGACACGCGCACTGGGCACGTCGTCGGCGAAGGCACGGGCGCCGGCGGGCGCGAAGATCTCATCGCCCTTTCCCCAGACGGCCAGCAGCGGTGGCCGGTGGGTGCGCAGGTAGTGCAGGCGGGGGTAGAGCGGCGGATTGGTGGCGTAGTCGTGGAACAGGGCCAGTTGGATGCGGTCGTTGCCGGGGCGCGAGACCAGGGCGTGATCGTGGTGCCAGGTTTGCGGGCTGACGAGGGTCGGGTCAGGTACGCCGGTAAGGTACTGCCACTTGATCGCATCGAGTGTGAGCGCCTTGCGGATCGCCGCCTCGGTCTGCGGGGTCTGCTCGCGCTGGTAGTCCCAGACGGTCCGCCAGAAGGCGTCGACGAAGCCGGCCTCGTAGGCGTTGCCGTTCTGGGTGGTGATCGCGCTGATCGCTGCCGGGTCGTTCAGGGCGAGGCGCCATCCGATCGGGGCGCCGTAGTCCTGTACGTAGATGGCGTAACGGGAGACACCCAGGTGGTCGAGCAGGGCGGCGGTCAAGTCGGTCAGCGCGTCGAAGGTGTAGGTGAACTCGTCTGCGGGTGGCGCGTCGGAGAGCCCGAAGCCCAGATGGTCGGGGGCGATGACGTGGTAGTCGTCGGCCAGCGCGGGGACGAGGCCGCGGAACATGAACGAGCTGGTGGGAAATCCGTGCAGGAGCACCAGGGCCGGCGCGTCCGCGGGACCCGCCTCACGGTAGAACAGCCGCCGGCCCTGCACCTCCGCGTAGCGATGATGGACCGCCACCATACATCCCACGTCACGGGGGTCGGTGCGGAGGAAGCGGTCCAGTTCAGCCCAGCCGTTCATGGCCGCCTCGACATGTCGTCGTCCATATAACCGTTCGCGGCGAGGACGGCCCGGAGCTTACGTCTGGCGTCGAACATCGTCTCGATGGCCAGGGCGTCCAGCGGAACTCCGGTGAGGACCAGCGCGACGAAGATCCGGCGTTGCCGTTCGGTCAGTTCTTCCTCCACGGCCCGGCGCAGCGCGGCGAGCAGGTCGCGCCATTCCGACTCCTTGGCCGGGTCGAACCCGAACCGGTCGGGCAGCCGCTCCCAATCCTCGCCTTCGAGGCGGACCCCGGGGTCACGCCAGAAATGCCGCCCGATCTTCGCCGACACCTCCAAGACGACGAACTTGTAGGCCCAGGTCGTGAATGTGCTCTCCCCCTGGAAGTCGTCGATCTTGGCGGTGATGGCAAGCAGCGCGTCGTCCGCGGCCTGAAGCGCAAGGTCGTCCAGTTCGGGGCCGGTGACGCTCAGCCGCGCACTCCGCCTGTTCACTTCGATCCTGGTGATCCGCAGAAGCAACGCGTGCAGTCCCTCGATGGCCGCCTGCCGCTCCGCCCGGGATCCGTGCAGCGCCTGCACCCACTCACCCGACTCGGCGTCGAGCGAGGCGCGGGCGGCCGAGGCCCCGCCCACCGAATGGTGTGGCGTCGCCATGTCTTCATGCTACCGACCTGCGCACAGCCGCGAATTCGAAGGTAAGACTCCGCGCAGCGGCGACGCCAACACGATATGGCCACCGATTCGGCACCCGGGTGATCCGTTCCCGGGCCTGGTCGTGGCGCTTCCGGGAGGGGATTTCCTTCCGGCAAATGAGGAAGGAGCTTTCATGCCTGGTATCCCTGACTTGGCGGTGTCCCTGGAAAGAGCCGGCGGCCAGATCTCGGCGGTCGGCCGGTTGGTGAGCCGGTACGGGCTGGTCGTCGTCCTGGCGTGGATCGGCGCGGGCAAGTACGTCAAGATGGACAGCCGGACGCTGATCGAGCACAGCCCCCTGATGAGCTGGCTTTACGATCTGTTCAGCTATGCCATGGTCGCGAACGCGCTGGGCACTGTGGAGATCGTCACCGCCGCACTCATCGCCCTTCACCCGCTCTGGCCTCGAGTCTCCGCTGTGGGCAGCGCCATCGCGGTGGTGTTGTTCCTGGGCACGCTGAGTTTCCTGTTCACCACCCCTGGGGTGATCTACGCCGTGGTCAACGGGCTTCCGGTCCTGTCCGGCCAGCCCGGGCAGTTCCTCCTCAAGGACCTCGTGCTGATCGGCGTCGCGCTGTGGACCTTGGGCGAGTCGCTGGAAAGTGCCCGCCCGAGGAGCGTGAGCGCGGCATCGCCGAGGAGCGGTTCGTTCACGCGCCATCCCTGACGGAGGCAGGCATCGCGGCATTGCTCCCCGAGCGAACGGCTGCGGCGAGAGGCGAAGGCCGACCGCCTCAGGTGTCCACCCGCGTCGGCAAGCCGCGACCGTCAACGCCCGCAGGTCTTCGTCTCTCAGCTCTGAGGCGTGTCTGGGTGGTCTGGACGTTGGCCGCCACGCCATGTCAGGGATGCGTCGGATGCATCGGATGCATCGGCGGTTCCTGGAAGAGGTTGAGCGCGACTGGTCCGCGGTTGAGGATGTGTGGCACATCGCCCCACGGCAGCAGCGGCTCGTCTGGGCCGATGTTCGGAGCCGCTCAAGAGCGCGGTTGGTCACCGACTGGGCCGAGGTCTGCCAGCGGCTCCCGCCGGCCCGGCTGCTGGCCGAGATGCGCAAGCCGTACCCCAAGAGCGGCGCACTCGACTACGGCCTCGGGCTGTCCGTACAGGACAGCGGCCAGAACTGCGCCGGCACCATCTTCCACCACAACGGCAGCGTCTTGGGCTACGGGGCGCTGATGTACAGCACGCCCGACGGCAGCAAGACCCTGACCGCCTCGCTGACCGGCAGGGACGCCGCAGTCGACCTGATGCAGGAGCACCCGAAGGCCCTGGACAAGCTCTTGAAAGAGGTGCTCCGCGGCGGGCAGGCCGGCATGGCTGACAAGGCCAAGCCAGCTCAGTAGACAGGGCCGGCCACGTGGTCGGCGGGCTTCTCCGGAGACGCATCTTCCGGTCCCAGATAGGCGCCCGGGGCCGGGATGCCGAGCAGATTGACCTGGAAAGTTTTTGCAACGAGAACGCCGGCCTGTGCGTCCCTGGAAGGTGGAGTTCGAGGAGTTCGTCCGCGCCAGAAGTCATGCGCTGCTGCGCTACGGCCTGGTGCTGACCGGCAGCGCTGATGACGCGGCCGATCTGGTCCAGGAGGCGCTGCTCAAGTTGAGCTCCTCATGGCGGCGGGTGCGCAACAAGGACGACCCCGAGGGCTACGTGCGAACGATCATGGCCCGGCAGCATGTGAGCTGGTGGCGCAGGCGACGGCGGGAGCACCTCACGGCTGAGGTTCCCTCGCCGGTCCATGAGGACGAACCCGAGCTCGGCGAGATATGGCAGCGTCTGCGGGCCTTACCGGCCAGACAGCGCACGGTGCTGGTGCTGCGCTACTACGAGGACCTCGCCGACGAGGAGATCGCGGCGAGACTCGGCATCTCGCAGGCGACCGTCCGCAGCCAGGCCTCGCGCGCGCTGGCCACACTCCGCGTCCGTGCGGACGCACTCACGGGCAGGTGAAGATGACAACCGAGGAAAAGCTGGCCCAGGCGTTGCGCACCATCGCCGATCGGGCCGAGAACCGGGACGTGCTGCACGGCGTGATGACCAAGCGGCGTCACCGGGTGCGCAGGAGGGCAAAAGGGACGCTCGTGGCGGTCTGCGCGGCGGCCCTGGGATGGGGCATGCTGGTCGCCCGGCCGGCACCGCATGTTGTCGTGGGCACGGCGGACCCGGGGAGAAACGCGGTCGAGCGGGTTTGGCCGCAGGCCGTGTTCACCATGCCGGGACGCTCCAAGCCACTGGCGGCGATCAGCGCCACAGAGGTCCTGGTCTGGGCCGAGCGGGGAACGCTCGAGCTCTACGACGCCGCCTCAAAGCGTTCAAGAACCGTCGCCGCCCTCGCACAGGCTCCGCAATACCTCGCCGTCGACCGTGAGCGGGTGGTCTGGCTCGCCGACGGGCATGCCTGGGTCGCCCCGTTGCGGGCCGGCGGGAAGGCGAGGAAGGTCGGGCCGATCCCGGGAGAGAACGTCGATCGCATCGCGCTCGCCGGCCAGGATGTCGTCTGGTCAGCACCGCTGGATGGCGTCTGGCGGATGACGATCAACGGGGGGGCTCCCGAACGGGTGGCCCGGTCCAAGGGGCTGCAGCTCGTGGAGTGGCCGTGGGCGACCGACGAGCCTCTCGACATCCGCAAGAATCCGACAAAGGTCGTCAACCTGCAGACCGGGCGGACCATCAGGATCCACCCCGCGTCGGGGGCGCAGGGCCTGCGCTGCGGGCCGACTTGGTGCACTGGGACGAGGAACGAGGATGCCGTCGTGCAACGCAGCGACGGCGGCTGGAACCAGGTCCACCAAGGGTTGCGCGGCTACCCGTATCAGGATCGGTTCTTCACCGGTTCCGGAGAAATCTACGACGCCCGCACGGAGACGACTGTGACCTTCGAGGGCGCCGAACTCGGGACGTCAGGTGGCAGGCAGTGGTCGGCAGGTCGCGGTGTCATCTACTGGACGCAGGGCGGCGGCGTACGCGTGGTGAACCTGGCAGCCGTTCCTCAGCCGTAGAACGTATCGACAGTAAGCAGGAGATCATTGACCGCCACGTCACCAGTGGCCACTTCGGCGTCACCGCGAATCGAACGGAATGTCACGCTAGGCCGCAGCCACACGCACCCCCCGACCGACTTCTGCTCAACCCCCAGGCGCGAACGGTTGCTTCACTGCTTGGCGGGACGCCGGATCAATCGTCAGCGCGGCCGAGGCGTACCGTCGGTAGCCAGAAGTGTCGCGAGCCAGTTAGTCGACCAGGCCGAGCCGACGGTGATGCCGCACGGTGACCTGATCCATGGCGTTGGTCAGCCGTTCCCGCTCGCGGCTGATCCATTGACCCTCCGGGTGGTTTCGAAGAACTCCTCGGCGAGCTCCACAGGGGTCCTCCCCGACGACTTCGCGGATCGGGGGGCGGGTCCCCGGTCATGCCAGGGCCGCTCCAGAACGCTGAGCGGACCGGCCTCCAGGCTGTCCGCCGCCAGCGTGGCGTTTGCTGAGGTACGGCGCGGTGCCGTCACGGCTTGCACGGGCTCTCCCTTTCAGGCGCCGGCGCCGCCGTCCACCGGCACGATCGCGCCGGTCACCATCGAGGCGCGGTTGCTGAGCAGCCATGCGGCCGCTTCGGCGACTTCGTGGGGCTCGGCCATCCGGCCGAGCGGGATCGACGCCTTCGCTTGCTCGACGATGCCGGGGGTCGCCGCCTCCCACGTGTCGATCATCTCCGTGGCGGTGCCGCCGGGGGTGATGCCGTTCACCCGGATGCCATCACGGGCCCAGCTCACCGCGGCAGTCTCGGTGATGCTGTTGAGCGCGCGCTTCATGGCGCCGTATGCGGGGAGGGCGGGGTTCGCGCGGCGGCTGCCGATGCTCGAGGTGTTGACGATCGCCCCGCCACCGTTCCGTCGCATGAGTGCGGCCTCGGCGGTCATGGCGGTCCAGTGCGAGCGGAAGTTCACGGCGAACTGCTCGTCGATGTCCTCATCGCTCGTCGTGTCGAGCGGGCCGGGCTGCTGGATCGCCGCGCCGTTGTTGAAGGCGCCGTCGAGCCGTCCGTGCAGCTCCTCGACGCGGTCGACCGCCGCGCGGATGCTCGCACGGTCGGCGAGGTCCAGGGTGACGGCGTCGGCGACGCCTCCGCCGGCGCGGACCTCGGTGACGATGCGGTCGAGGGCGTCCGTGCTGCGGGCGGCGAGCACGACGGCGGCACCCTCGGAGGCGAAGAGCCGGGCCGCCGCCGCCCCGATGCCGCGGCTGGCACCGGTGATGAACACAACCTTGCCGGTGAGCAGGCCGATGGGTGCGATGTCAATGTTGTTCGTCATGACGACAGTGTCAGGCCGGCCTCCAGGCCGGATGCAGGCACAGGCGGTACCAGGATCCGCCGCCGCGCGGCGTGCAGAATGGGGGGTATGGACAAGCAGGAGCTCGGGGCGTTCCTCCGCAGCCGTCGCGAACGGCTCCGGCTGCAGGACGTCGGCCTCCCCTCCGGTCCTCGACGCCGGACACCGGGTCTGCGCCGCGAGGAGGCCGCGGTCCTCGCGCACATCTCCACGGAGTACTACGTCCGGCTCGAGCAGGGCAGGGCGCCGCGACCATCGGGCGAGGTCCTCGCCGGGATCGCAGGCGCGCTACGGCTCACCGACGCCGAGTCCGACTACCTCCACGTCCTCGCGGGCACTGCGCCGACCCGTACCCGGCTGCACCGGCGCGACGTCCGCCCGAGCATCCTCACGCTCCTCGAGCGGCTGCCGCAGACAGCCGCTTTCGTGATCTCCGCCGCGTTCGAGGTGCTCGCGTGGAACGACCTCGCGGCCGCGCTCATGGAGGACTTTGCCCAGCTCGCCCCAAAGGACCGCAATCTCGCGCGCCGGGCATTCCTCGGGCCGGCGCGACCCGACACGACGCTGTACGGGATCTCCGACGCCGCCGAGTTCCGGCACCAGGTCGTCATGGAGCTCCGTGCCGCCCTCGCACGCTACCCGACGGATCCCGCGGTGACCGGCCTCGTCGACGAGCTCCGCGACGCCAGCCCCGACTTCAGCCGGCTCTGGGAGCAGCACGACGTGCAGGCCGCGCCGATGCTCACGAAGACCTTCCGTCACCCGGTCGTCGGGGAGATCACCGTCGACTGCGACTCGCTCACGCTCACGGACCGCGACCAGCACCTCGTGCTCTACAGCGCGCCACCAGGATCCCCTGGCGCCGAGGCGCTGGCTCTGCTGAATGTCCTTGGAGCCGAGAGCTTCAATGCAAGCAGGTCGCTGTGACGGAGCCGGCTGGTAGGCGCCATGGAAGCGGCCGGCGGCCCTGGGCGGTGAGCGGCAGCCAGGTCCGCGGGCGTTTGCCGACATGCACCTTGGTGATCTTCACGTAGCCGGCTTTCTCGGCGATCCGGTTCAGCCGGGCGGCGCTGTTCAGGCTCGCGATGCTGACGGCCGCGGGCTCGATCCGTCCGTTCTCGGCAGGTGGGTGAGCGACGAAGGGCGGCGGGAGACTATCGCCGCCATCGGCAGGGCGCTGCGGCGTGGGAGGGACGGGTGCGTTCCGCATGCCGCGGCCACGATCGTGTTCACCTCGCTGCAGGCGGGCCGTACGCGACCTCGCCCCTCACCGGCTCGCGGTCACGCGTCCCAGGTGGCCGGGAGGCTCTTGACCCCGTAGATGTCGGCGGTCCGGGCGCAGGCCGACCTCTTCGGCGGGTACGGCCAGTCGTAGCGTGGGGAAGCGGTCATGGCGGCTGCAAGCGCTGCCATCGGCTCCGTCAAAGGTCCGTTCACACCACAGCGAGATCGAGCCGGGGTTTCATGTCGAGGCGGAACCGTCCGTCGGGGTTGACGTGAGCCAGAACAGGCCCTGAGATCTCGAAGCTTCGGCGGCCCGGCTTTCTCGGCTCCCTCCTCGACAACGCCCTGGTCCGCCGCTGGGAGGAGCGGGTCAAGACGCAGCGCCCGCAGGCGAATGCCCACTGGCGCCGGCCCGAGGCGTACCTGGATGATCGCGTACGTCGTGGAGTATCGGTGTGGGCCAGAGTCGGGCCGGAGGCTGAGCAGCGGGCAGTGCGCAGCCTCCGTGATGACCTTGTCTCAGGCCGGTGGGCCGAACGCAACCGCGACCTCATCGCTGTCGACGCAGCGGAGCTTGGTCTTCGCCTACTCGTCACCCAGACTGGTACAAGTTGCTGCCCGCACCGGTTGGGCAGGCCCGCCTCACATCAGTCAAACGGAGCGCGGAGAAGCCCAGCTCGCCCGGCGGCACCGGCCTTGTGGAACGGCCTCGGTACTGGTGAGCTCACTATTCATCTGTCGCGAGTTATCGGCGACGTGGAGCTCGATGGTGACCGTCCGTGCTCTCTCAGCTGGCGTGAAGGATCCGAAAGCGATCGGGTTGCGCCGGATCTCGATCCACGACTTGGATTGGCGTCCAAGCCCATTGCCAAACGCTGATGCCTAGCGTGCGGGAGAACTGGATCTGCCCGCGGGTGCCTTCAACTGTAACGCGCGGCCAGGATCCGGCGGTGCGCGCCCGGTCCGCGCCGTGAGAACGCAGCACATCGGCGAGGACGGCGACCGTGTCGTAGCCCTCGAAGGCGACGAAGGAGGGCGCTTGGGCCAGCCGCTCGCGGAGGGCCGTCTCGACTCGTGCGCCGAGTGGGCTGAGGCGCTCGGGCAGGTAGCGCAAGAACGGGATCGCGGCGCTGTCGTCGCCCAGCAACGTCGCCCATTCGGCGAACTCCGGTTGCCCGGCCGGAGCACCAATCATGATCTCGGCGAGGCGCTGGTCGCTGCGGACCGACTTGACGATCGACACTGCCGGCTCCGGGTGGCCGACCAGAAGAAGGAGGGCTGTCGCGCGATTGTCGACGAGTTCGTCGCACACGGCCGTGGGGGCGAGCGCGCGCATGTCGAGTTCGATGACGGTGCCGCCACGTGGAGCGAGGTGGTCCCGCAGAATGCGGGCCCCAGATGCCCAGTAGACACTCGACTCGGCTGCTACGGCGATTCGATTGTGGCCCGCGCTGAGGAGGAAGTCCGCGTAGATCTGCCAGCCGTGGGACTGCGCCGGGGCGAGGCGCGCGACCCATTCCGTTGGCTGTTCGGTGAGCGCGTCGAGAACCGCTGATGAGCAGAGGAACGGCAGGCCGAGGGCATCGGCCCTGGCGGCGGCGGCGCGGGCGACGACGCTGTGATACTCCCCCGCCAAGGCAGCCACGCCCAGGCGAGCCAATTCATCTACGGCCGCCGCGGCCTTCTGTGGATCAGCCGCGGTGTCTCGGACCACCAGCTCGAGTGGTCTTCCGACGATCCCGCCGGCGTCATTGACGTCGCGAACGGCCAGCTCGAGTCCAGCGAGCAAGTGTTGGCCTGCCTCGACCCAGCCAGGCCGACTTAGCGGAACGAGAGCGCCGATCTGGACGGATGATCCGTCAGTCCGCTCGGCTCCAGGTGGCGATGGTGGTGTATTCATGCGTTGGCGTCTCCCGTGTGATGATTCGGTTGCAGTATGCCCGGATCGCAGAGTGCACGGCGTCGGTGCCGGTGAGAGCGCGGATCCCACCCGTCCTCGATCCCGGCCGGACTCCAGGCCCGCACCGACGGCGCGATCCGGTACAGCCTGCTCACCCACCACCGAGAAGAGCAGAAGCCAGCCTGGGCTCGGCTGACCGCGCTGGTCGAGGCGCATCTGCGCTCGGCCGGCATCGACATCGCGGACCAGACTTCACTCGACTGAGCCCTGCCGTAGCACCCACGGCTCGTCATGATCCTGACAGCGTTGCCCAGCGGGCGCGAACCACCGAGCCGCCCAGGCCTATCGGTCCATCACCGCCGCGACGCCTACCGTGTTAGGCACGCGGGCCGGCCCGCTGGCGATGGGCTCGTGGATCGTGGTCGGCACTGTCTAGTCCGCCGCCGTGCTCGAGGCGGTGGGGTGATGGTCGGTGAGCCGGTCGAGGGCGGCGGCGGTGGCCTCGTCGGAGGCGAGGTAGACCACCAGCCGCTGCTCGTCGGGGTCCGGCAGCTCCAGGCTCTCGTACGCCAGCCGCATCTCCCCCACCTCCTGGTGCGCCCACCGCTCGACGCCGGTGCGCGGGGGCAGTGCGGCCGAGCCCTCGAACCGGTCGCGGAAGCGGGCGCCGGCGGTGATCGTCAGCTCCTCAGCGAGCAGCGCCGCGTGCGGGTCGCCGAGCGCGGCCGCGGCCCGCAGCGCGGCGGCTCGCTCGCCGGCGACCACGTCCCAGTCCGGGTGGGCGTCGTGTGCCCGCGGGTCGGTGAATACGTACCGGACCAGGTTCGGCGGCTCGGCCTCCAGCAGGCCGGTCGGGACGGCGAGCCGCGCGAACCCGGCCGTCCACGCGAGCAGGTCGCCGGGCCGATTGGCGACCAGCGCCGGCGCGGGCTCGAGCCGGTCCAGCAGCGCCTGCACGGTCGGGCGCACCGTCCGGGCCCGCGCCGTGGCGGCCCCGTCGCACGCGCCGCCGCCGGTGGCCTTCGCCAGCCGGTGCAGGTGGATCCGCTCGTCACGGGACAGACCCAGCGTCTCCGCGAGCGCGGCGAGCACCTGGGCGGACGGGCTGCGGTCGCGCCCCTGCTCCAGCCGGGTGAGGTAATCCACGCTGACGCCGGCGAGCGTGGCCAGCTCGGCCCGGCGCAGCCCGGGTGTGCGGCGCCGGTTCCCGTTCGGGAGCCCGACCGCGGCCGGTGGGACCGCCTCCCGGTGCGCGCGTAGAAACGCGCCCAGCTCTGTCTCCCTCATCAACTGCGATTGTATTCACGGCGAGCCTGGCCCTGCCAGGGCTAGGAAAACCGCAGCCTGGCCCGACACGCCCAGCGCAGGGACGCTCGTAGGCATGAGCACCTTCACCGACGGTGAGAGCGCATTCCTGAACCGGGGCCGCTGCGCGGGCTGCTCGGGCGGCCGGCCGCGGCCGGCCCGGACGGCGCGCCACACGTCAACCCCGTTGGGGTGCTTCACGACCCCGGTCACGAGGCGCTCGTGATCGGCGGCCACGCCGGCACCAACCTGGCGGCGAGCAAAAGTTCATGCCCCGACCGAGACAGAACCTAAGGAAGAGGCCCATGATCCAGATCGCGATCATTCTGGGCAGCACCCGCCCCGGGCGGCGCGTAGAGGACGTGGCCCGGTGGGTCGCCGAGGCCGCCGGCCGGCACCCCGCCGTCAAGGCCGGGGAGGCCGGCCTCGAACTCGTCGACATAGCCGACTACGGGCTGCCGTTGCTGGATGAGCCCGCGCCCGCGGTCATCGGTTACTACCAAAACGCACACACCAAGCGGTGGGCGGCCACGATCGGCAGGTTCGATGGGTTCGTGTTCGTCACCCCGGAGTACAACAGCGCCATCCCCGCCGCGCTGAAAAACGCCATCGACTATCTGTACGCGGAATGGAACGACAAGGCAGCCGGGATCGTCAGCTACGGGGTCTACGGCGGCACCCGCGCCGCCGAACAACTACGGCAGACCATGGGCGAGATCAAAGTCGCCGACGTACACGCCCAAGTCGCGATCAACCCGTACTTCGACTTCGACTTCACCGACTCCAAGGCCGGCGTCTGTGCCCCCGGCGAACGCCAAGAAACCGCCCTGACGACCATGCTGGATGAAGTCCTCGCATGGTCCCACGCCCTCCGAGTGCTCCGGGACCCCACCACGAGCGCCGATCCCCGGCCCGGGCCGACCTGATCCACGCGCTCTACTCCGCCGACACCTCACGTGGACGTTTTTCAGACCGAGGTCATGGCGACACCACCCGCGTCCCCGACGCATCGGCTACCTCCACACGAGAAAGGACCCAGGATGAAGGTAGAGGTATACGGCGATATCGCGTGCCCGTGGTGCCGCCTCGGCACGCACCAGTTCCACCGCGCGGTGGCCGCGGCCGGTGCAGAACCGGACGTCGAACTCATCCATCGTCCGTACCAGCTCATTCCCGACGCGCCCGAGGAGCCCCGGCCACTGATGGACACGGTGGTCGAGATGTTCGGTCCGGAACAGGCTGAGGCGATGGTCGCGGAGATGACACGGCTCGGTGCCGGTGAAGGAATCGAGTACCGGTTCGACCGTGCGGTGGCGGTCAACACCTTGACCGCGCACCGGCTGCGGTGGCTCGCCCTGCACGAGCACGGTGCCGAGGTACAGGCCGCGCTGGCGACCGCGCTCTTCGACGCGTACTTCCGCGACGGCGTGAACGTCGCCGACCACACGCGACTCACCGAGCTGGCCGAGCGGGTCGGCTTGGATGGCGGCCGGGTGCGGGACTTCCTCGCAACCGAGGAGGGGGGCGCCGAGGTACGTGAGCAAGTGGCCGCAGCGCGACGGGAGGGCGTCACCACCGTGCCGAGGTTCGTCTTCGAGAGCGGCGAGCTGATTGTCGGTGTGACCAGCACCGAGAAGCTCGGCGAGGCGCTCCGGCAGGCCAGCGGCCGGTAATGCGCCCCGGCCGCGACGAGGAACGGCTCCGAACCACCCAGCGGGGCAAGATCTCTCGCCGGCTCGACAAGGGCGAATCCCTGCACGCGCTGCGCCGGGATTTGCAGGCCGGTCACGGTCTTCAGCAGTACGGGGTTGGCGAGGTAGTGGTCGGCCACGGCGGTGGCCAGCTCGGCGAGGCGGGGATCGTCCGGTTCCCAGGCCGCGGCTTCGGCTGCGCGCTTGCCCAAGGCGACGAGCCGGGTGTCTTCGAGGGCGTGCGCGAAATGGGTGAGGTAGTCGTCGAAGCCTTCTGGGACCAGGGCCTTGGGCCAGCACCCAGCCCTCCCTGGTGACCGCCACCTCGTCTGCGGTGAAGCCGAGTCCGAGCATCCGCTCCAGCAGCGCCACAGCGCGGTCGGGCAGCAGAGCCCGGTCACCATCGGCGAGCCGGTGCAGCGTGTCACGGCGCGCGATCAGCTCCTCGATCCGTTCGGTGAGCTGCCGCTCGACGTCGGCGAGCGCGGCGGCGAACAGGGCGGCGTCGGCGTCGAGCGCCTCGGCGGCGGAGGCCGCGCGGAGGTCCCCGACGACCCGGGTCGCGGGCGGCCTGAACGTGGTGGTCGAGGATCGCACGTACCCTCAAGCGGGAAAATGGATCCGAATGGTGCGCCGCCATCGCGGCTTGGGCGGATGACAGTGCAAGGAGCGGCTAGGTCGCCGGGAGACCGACCGCGTTGGACGCGTCGGCCTCGAAGTATTCCGTCGTGGCGAAGGGGCCGGCGTGATCCTCGAAGAAGCTCCTGACGCCGTCGATCGAGTCATGGACGATGACGTTCACTGCCTTGGTCCCGTCGGTGCTCGCCACCGCCAGCGTCCACTTGGCACCCTTGGGAAGCCGGCCGAACGCCTTCTTCAGAGAAGCCCAGAAACCGTCGTTGTCAGAAATCGTGGAAACAGCCATGACGTGCACCGTGGCGCTCTCCTCATTGACTCTCGGATTTACTCGGCAATTGGTGTGAAGATACTGTGCGACACCATTCTTGAAGTCGTAGATCGCGACGGTCTGAGGGTCCTCGAGCGGATCGTCCGAAGGCATCAAGAAGTGGGTTTCGCTGATCGGGGAAAGCTCGTAGTCGAGCTGTTCTGGTTTATTGAGGAGTTGCGCCTCCATGGGGTTCAGGGTGAATTTGAGGTGGAGTTTTCCGCGTTCGGCCGCCACTTCGTAGCTGGTGCCGGGGCGCTCGTAGGAGCCTTCGTACCTGGAAAGATCGAGGGCCAGGGTCGGGTCGGGCTCCGGCAGGTCGGGGATCGTGACCGCGCCGAGGTCGGCCAGGATTTCGTTGAACGCCTTCCGGTAGAAGCTGTCGCGCGGCCCGGCGTTCGCCAGCATAGAGACGGCGATGTTCGATTCCGGCAGGATCCGCAGGCGGGCGCTCTGGCTGACCGCACTGCCGTCGTGGGCGTAGACGGTTTGGCCGTGCCAATCGCACACGATGAGGCCGAGTGCCCATTCCGGCCCGAACATGTACGGGTCAGGTATGGGGACCCGCGACTCCGTCATCTCGCGGATGATGCCGGGTGAGACGATTCTGGTCCCGTTCGGCGCCTTTCCTTCGTTAAGGAAGACGTACGCCATCGTGAGCAATTCCCGGGCTGTCGTGCTGACGTTGCCTCCGGGGCCGAAGGAGCGCGGCAGGTGACCCAGCGGTGAGAGGATGGGTCCCTCTTCGAGGGATCGGATCAGGCATCCGGTCGCGGCCCGGTTCTGGTCCGCGTGCTCACGCCGGCTGCTCGTCGAGGTCAGTCCCAGGGGGTCGAACAGGCGATCCTTCATGATGTCGTCCCACCGCTTGCCGTCGATCACCTCCATGACGCGGGCGAGGATCGCGTAGCCCAGGGCCGCGCTGTAGCCGTGAGTGTGGCCCAAGGGGTGGACCTGGCATGCGCCGGCGATGTTCTCCACCATGCGCTTGTACACGTCGTCGTCCTCGCCCGGGTCTCCGTAGTTCTCCTCGATGCCGTTGGTGTGGTTGAGGAGATGGCGGGGTGTGACTTCGGCGCTGACGCCGGGGTCGGCGACCCGGAAATCGGGGAGGTAGGTCCGCACCGGCTCGTCCAGGGCGACTTTCCCCTCGTCGACGAGCCGCATGAAGGCGAGGGCGGTCCATGTCTTGGATACGGAGCCGCACTGGTAGATGGTGTCGGTCGTCGCGGGCTCCCGCGTGGAGATGTTCTTGACGCCGACGGCGAAGTCGGTGATCTCTCCGCCGCTGAGGACGCCGATCGCGGCGCTCGGGATCCGGTACTCCGCGAGCAGCTCGGAGACGCGAGCTCGCATCCGGGTCACATCCAACGCTCTTGCCATAAGGGGTTCCTCGTCTCGCCCGATTCTTTCCAAGCGGGAAAAGGCTACGTTGCATTTCAAGTCTCGTCAACGAAGAAGCTTCGATTATGCGCTCTCGTACTGGGATTTCATACCGATCGTTGCAATAGAATTGTTGATAAATGCAATACCCAACCATCCGTTGCAATGTACTGTTGGTGAACGCACCCGTGAACCCGAACAGACAGGGGCGAGCCGATGCCCGGAGACAGGCTGACCCACGAAGATCGCCGGCAGATCGCGATCTGGCTGGCCGAAGGGCTGGGATACGCCGAGATCGCCAGGCGGCTGGGCAGACCCACATCCACGATCAGCCGCGAAGTGGCACGCAACAGCGCGCCCGGCGGCTACCTGGCCGACCGCGCCCAGCAGGCCGCCGGGCAGCGCGCCCGCCGCCGAAGACCGGTTCAGGCCACGGAGCCACCAGCCGACGGGCGGCCGGCCGAGTCCGTGCGCGGTTTCGTGGAGCAGTTCGCGACACTGCTGGTCGGGACCGGTCTTCCCCGGATGCCCGCTCGCGTGTTCGTCTGCCTGCTCACCTCCGGCTCCGGGGGCCTGACGTCCGCCGAGCTCGTACGCCGGCTACAGGTCAGCCCGGCGTCGGTGTCCAAGGCCATCGGCTACCTCGAGGCGATCGAGCTGGTCAGGCGCACACAGGATTCCGGCCGCCGCGAGCGGTACGTCATCGACGACGACGTCTGGCTCCGGGCGTTCAAAGCCGACACCGGGGCACACGCCGAGGTCGCGGCGGCCGCGCGGCACGGGATCGAGATCTTCGGCGCCGACACGCCCGCCGGCACCCGGCTGGGCCAGATGGCTCAGTTCTTCACCTGGATCAGCGAGCAGATGAACGACAGCGGCCTCACCGACGCCGCCGTCCGCGACGCGCTGACAGTGCTGGCCGCGCTGGCGTACGCCGCTCGCCCACTCACCGTGGACGAACTCGCCACGGCACTGGACTGGCCCATCCAGCGGGCGGCCGACGCCCTGGACGCGATCAGCCGTCGTCCGATCCTCTCCGATCCGCTCACCGTGGAGCAGGTCGGGCGCGGCGCGTTCGCCATCACCCCGAGGCCGGACCGCCTGAGCTCCGCGCAACGCGACGCACTGATCGTCAGTCCCTGCTCGGCCCGAGGGACTCGACAATGAGGTTCCAGCCGTCCCGGTCATCATTCTTCGTGCGCGCCTGCGCGCGCGCCGTGGACAGCGCCGTGTCGGAGCATGTCGTCGTTCGTGTCCGCTGCCTGTTCGAGGAGGACGTTCAGGCGCTGCAGGACTCGTAGCTGTGCGGGGTTGTAGAGCTCCACCACCGCGTGTGCCATCGTGCTTTCTGCCAGCTCCGCTCCTCGTGGCGAATCCGCCACCGGGTCGTTCGACCACGGGTGCTCTTCCCGCATCCTGCGGACCAGTGGCAGAATTCGCCCGGCGATCCGGTCGACCGTGGCATCGCCGGCGTCCGGAGGAAGGGCATCGAACTCCTCACCGGTGTCATCGCGCACGGCGATGATCTGACGGAATTCCTCCATGCCCTCCTCGCTGAAAAGCGTCGAAAAGACCATGAACAAGGACTGGTTTGTGTCGGAGAGGTCTCGAGAGAGGGGAGCGAATTCGGGCGGCAAATGCATCGGTGCGCGATGACGCAAGATGACAGCCAGCTCCGCACGCACCCGATTGAGCCGTTCGATCGTCGCCTCCAGCTCGGCATCCAGCACCCGGATCGCCTCGTCCGGCTCCTCGTCGGCCCGCCCCATCGCGGTGATCTGCGACAGCGGCACCCTCAGATCACGCAACCGCTTGATCTGCAAGAGCCGGATCAGATGCGAGACCTTGTACTGCTTGTACCCGTTGGCCGCGCGCTCCGGCACATCCAGCAACCCGATCTCGTGGTAATGCCGAATGGCCTTCACCGTCGAGCCCGTAAGATCGGCAAGTTGCCGGGTGCTCCACGCCATTGTCTGCCTCCCTCGACGTCCGCAGCCGCGGGCGCCCACGCCACGCGTCCCTGACTACAGTCCACACCATGCCCCAAGGGCACAGTCAAAACGGGGGCCCAGACGTCTCGGCGCGCGCCCAAGCCGGCATCGAGGCTTGACTGTGCCCCAAGGGCACGCTGTTGGCTCGGTGTCGCAAACAGCACGACCAGGGGAGTACATGACGCCTGGCCCTGCGGTTTCGTCGCGAGCCGGCCGAGTATCCGTGGCTGACCAGCCTGGAGTAACACGCCCTGACCGGTGACGAACGCAAGGCCAGGACGGTGGTGCCGGCGCGGCGGGATTCGTACAACGAAAGCGCAGCTCGACGTGCTCCGACGCATGCACGTCCACGCCCTCGGCGGCGCCGCGCACCGGCCCTCAAACCCCCGGTTGAGCATCACCTCCGACAATGGGAGAAAGCACATGCCATATCGCAAGAGACCGGCCGTTGTCCTGGGCGCCGCGGCGCTGACGCTGCTGCTCGGCGCCTGCCCCGGCCAGGCCGGCGGGCAGGCCGGCACTCTCCAGGCCGGTCAGCGGCCCGCCTCCCCCGGCACCGGCCTGGACCGCTTCTATGGACAGAAGCCGGCGTTCAAGCCCTGCGATCCGCAGATGCCGCCGGGCGCGCCGGCCGTCAAAGCCGAGTGCGCGCGGCTCAAGGTGCCGCTCGACTACCAGAACCCGAAGGGCGAGCAGGCGGAGATCGCGCTGCTGCGGGTGCCCGCGCGCGGCAAGGATCCGATCGGCTCGCTCGTGCTGAACCCCGGCGGTCCCGGCTTCCCCGGCACGGAGCATGCCGCCATTACCGCCGCAGTGTGGGCGAAATCGCCGATCACTGAGCGCTTCGACCTGGTCGGGTTCGACCCGCGCGGCGTCGGCGCCTCCAAGCCGGCGCTCGACTGCTACACCGACGCCGAGCGCGACCGCGGCGCGAAGCTCTCCTCGATCCCCGCCGGCATCGACGACTGGACCAAGCAGGAAACCCGCCGGCTCCTCCAGCAGTGCGCCAAGCGCTCCGGCGGCAGGCAAGTGCTCGCGCACGTCGGCACCCGCGACGTCGCGCGGGACATGGACGTGCTGCGCCAGGCTCTGGGCGATGAGAAGCTCTCCTTCACGGGCACCAGCTACGGCACCCGGCTCGGCGCCGTGTACGCGGAGATGTTCCCGAAGAAGGTCCGCGCGCTGGTGCTCGACGGGGCGATGGACCCGCTGGCGGGCACCCACGAGCGACGTATCCAGCAGGCCACCGGGATGCAGGCCTCGTTCGAGCGCATGGCCGCCTCGTGCGCCACCAAGCCGGACTGCCCGCTCGGCACCGACCCCGACCGCGCAACCAAGGTCTTCCAGAAACTCGTCCGGCCGCTGATCGACAAGCCCGCGCGGACGTCCGACGGGCGCGGGCTGACCTTCGAGCAGGCCGTCGAGGGGGTGACGGCCGCGCTGTACACCAAGGCGCTCTGGCCCGTCGCGATCGCGGGCATCGCCGAGCTGGAGGCGGGCAAGGGCGACAGCCTGCTGAAGCTGCGCGACAGCTACCACGGGCGGACCGCCGACGGCGTCTACCCCAACTCGCTCGAGGCCACGCTTGCGATCAACTGCCTGGACGAGGAGCGCCACACGCCGAAGCAAGAGATCGCGCTGAACCGGGCGGCGTTCGAGGCGGCGCCGTTCACCGACCACGGCCGCCCGATCAAGGAGGCGCGCGACGGCTGCGAGCACTGGCCCGTCAAGCCGACGCTCGGCTACCCGTACGCCACGAACATCAAGGGCCTGCCCGGCACGCTGACGGTCTCCGTCACGGGCGACGCCATCACGCCGCACGAGGGCGGCATCAACCTGGCCAAGGAGCTGGGCGGCAGCCTGCTCACCGTCGAGGGCGAGCAGCACGGCGCCCTCCTGGCCGGCAACGCCTGCGTCAACGAGGCCGTGGCCGCCTACCTCATCGACCTCGAATCCCCGGCCGAAGGGGCCCGGTGCCACCTCTGAGCCGGGTACTGGCACGCCGAAACCCCCTACGATCGGCCAGACGGCCAGGACCAGGCTCCGCATAGGCCGGTGGCGCGTCCATGGCCAGGTAGAGCGGCGCGACGACCTCTGAACATTTCCTGGCATCCATAACGTCATGGTGCGGATTGCCCGGCCGAGCTCCATGAACGCCTGGTACAGGTGCGGGAGTGGTTGCCAGCCGGCGCAGCAGCGTGACCGATGTCCAGGCGGCGGACGTGAAATCGGTCCCGGTTGGTGTCACCGGGAAGGTGCTCAAACGCGGGCTCCGCCAGGAGTACTCGGCCACAGCCACTCAGCCGCACGGACATGGGTCGCCTATTCCGGGCGGATCAGCCTATTAATTGCATTGCGGCGCAGTGGACACCAGTGTCACCATTCGGACGCTCGTCGCCTCGCCGGGCCGGCTCGAGTTCGGTGTGGGAGCTGTCACAGCCCTCTCCGATCTGGACGAGAAATTCGAGGAACCCCCGGTGCCGGCGACAGCGTTGTCGTCGGTCATCGGTCGGGAGTTCCCGGAGAGCGGCCATGAGTGAAGCACCCGCAGCCGACCAGGAGAGAAGATGTCAAGCGCCCAGGTCCGGGGCACGATCGCCCGTAACCTCGACGACGAGGAGCACGCGTGACCGCGGACACGAGTCGGCTGCCGCCCCCGGCGACGCGGTGGGTGACACCCGCCCTGGTCGGATATTCCCTCTCCGTGGCACCGGCCTTGACCACCCTGACCGCGGTCTTGGCCGTCCTCGCCGGTGCGGCCCCGGTCGGCATCACCTTGGGAATCGGTGAGCTGGTGGACGGGCTCACCTCGGCGATCGGCCAAGGGCTGGGCACCTCGGCGGCGCGGGAGTGCTATCGCTGGGTCGTCCTCATCGTCGTGCTGTTCTTCCTCACTCATATCACCGAGTCCGCACGGACGGCTCTGGGCCGGGCACTCGGCCGCCGGATCACCGGCCGGCTCAGCGAGCGAGTGATGATGGCAGCCTCCGAGCCGGCGACCATCGGCCACCTCGAGGATCCGGCCTACCTCGGCCGGCTCGAGCGGGCCCGGGGCGACGGGACCATCGACATGCCGCCCGGGGAAGCGATCTTCGGCTTCTCCACCAAGGCCTCGATGTGGGTGACCAGCATCGGCTCCGCGGCTTTGCTCACCCGTGTCACCTGGGGGCTGGGGCTCATCGTCTTCGCCATCTTCGTCGTGATCCACTCCCGGCTGGTCCGGAACTACCGGATCGCCGTCATCGAGACCGTGAGTCAGACGACGAAGCTCCGCCGTACGTCCTACTTACGAGACGTGCCGACCACGCCGGGTGTGGCCCGGGAAGTCCGTCTCTTCGGCCTCGCGGCTTTCTTCCGCGATGCCTACCAGTCGGAGTGGCGCGTGAACATGATGGAGGTCTGGCAACGACGGCGTGAGCATCGCTTGTTCGTCGTCATCGTGGTCGTGGTCACCGGCGTCACGGTTGCCTCGGTTTTCCACTACCTGGGGTACCGGGCGGCAACCGGAGGTTCGACGGTGGGTGATCTGGCGCTCGGTGGCCTTGCCGTCCGGGCGCTCCTCCAGGTGCTCCGGGCGGACGAGGACGACCTCCGCATCGGCTTCGGCTCGAAGGCGGCCGCTGAGGCGTTCGCTTTTCCGGTCGTGGCGACGCCGGTCGGTCCGGACACCGACCTCTGGCCGGCGCCGGTCGCGACCATCTCCTGCGAGGATCTGCGCTTCCGCTACGGCGGCGCCGCAGGCGAGGTGCTACACGGCATCGACCTCGCCGTTCCCGCGGGTCAGTCGCTCGCCATCGTCGGTCTCAACGGGGCCGGCAAGACGACGCTGGCCCGGCTCATCGCCGGCCTGGACGCTCCGAGCGGGGGTTCCGTGCGCGTCGGCGCGACCCCGATCGAGGACGCCAACCGCCGGAGCTGGCAGCGTCAGGTGGTCGCCGTCTTCCAGGACTTCGGCCGCTATGAGCTGACCGTGCGGGACAACATCGCCTTCGGTTCCCTGGCCCATGCGGACGACGAGGAGGGCCTGCGCGCTGCGGCGCGCCAGGCCGGGCTCCTGACGTTCATCGAGGGACTCCCGAACGGCTGGGAAACGGTGATGTCCAGTGGCTTCACCGGCGGGGTCGACGCATCGGGCGGCGAGTGGCAGCGCATCGCCATCGCCCGGGCACTGTTCGGCCTGCGGCACGGCGCACGGCTGCTGATCCTGGACGAGCCGGCCGCGAGCCTTGACGCCCGCGCCGAGGCTCAGCTCTACGACACGTTCCACGAGCTCACCGCGAGCGCCACCACCATCGCGATCTCGCATCGGTTCGCGACCGTGCGCAAGGCGGAGCGGGTGGTCGTGCTCGATCACGGCCAGATCATCGAGGATGGCACGCACGAGGATCTGATCACTGCCGACGGCCGGTACGCCGAGCTGTTCCGCCTGCAGGCGAAGCGTTTCGAGGAGGCACCGTCTTGATCAGCGCCCTGCACTTCGTCCTCACGATCGGACCCCGCATCGACCGGGCCCGGTCCCTGCTCGTGGTGGCGGTGGCGATTCTCGAGCAGGCCACCGGGATCGGCCTCGCAGTGCTGCTCGGACTGTTCAGCGAGGTGGCGAGCCGGCATTCGACCAGCGGCGTGGTGACACTCGCGCTGTGTGTGGCGATCTTCGTGATGCTCACCCAGGGCACCTTCATCGCCGGCTACTTCACCCGCCTTCGCCTGCAGGAGGAGATCCAGAACGAAGTCGAGCGCCAGTTCATCGACGTGGTCGGCACGACGCCGACGCTGGAGATCCACGAGCGTTCGAGCCGCTCCGACAAGGCGGCGGTGGTCCGTGGTGCGCGGGTCGACATCGGGCCGGCCTTCGACCGGCTGATGTGGCTGGCCGGAGCCGCGCTGGCCCTGATCGCCTCGGCCGTCCTGATGGCCTCGGTCGTTCCCATCCTCGCCGTGCTGCCGCTCTTCGCCGTCCCCGCGGTACTGGCCACCCAGGCGGCAGACAAGAAGCGCGGTCAGGCCGTGCAGCGCGCCACGCCCCGGACCCGGCTGGCCGGTCATCTGTTCACGCTCGCCACCACAGCCGCACCCGGTCGCGAGACCCGCCTCTTCGGACTGGCGAGCGAGCTGCGGCGGAGGCACCGCGATGCGTGGAACTCCGGAGGCCAGGACATCGCCCGGACTGATCGACGGGCACGGGTACCGGTCGCGCTGGCTTGGCTGTTCTTCGTGCTGGCGTACGCGACCGCCATCGTCCTGATGGTGCGGGCCGGCCTGGCCGGGGACGCCTCGCTGGGCCTCGTCGTCGCGGCCGTCGCCGTCAGCAGCCAGATCACCGGGCAGGTGCAGAACTTGCTGAGCATGACCTTCTGGACGCTGGAGTCGCTTCGGGCGACCCGGGCGTTCCTCGACGTGGTGGAGGACTGCGACGTGGAGCGGGCGGCCGTCGTACAGGCCACGACGGTGACGGTGCCGGCCCGGCTGGACGGCGGCATCAAGGTGGAGGGTCTCAGCTTCCAGTACTGGAACCGCGATCAGCCTTCACTGAACGACATCAACCTCGAGCTCCCGGCCGGCGCCGTGGTGGCCCTGGTCGGCGAGAACGGCGCGGGGAAGTCGACGTTCGTCAAGATGCTCAGCGGTCTCTACCGGCCGAGCGCGGGGCGCATCCTGGTGGACGGGACCGATCTCGCGCAGTTCGCACCAGAGGACTGGCGTACTCGGATCACGGCGGCCTTCCAGGACCCGGTACACATCGAGATGTCCCTGAAGGACACGATCGGGCTGGGCTGGCTCGAGCATCGCGACGACCCGGAGCGGATCCACGAGGCGCTGCGGACGGCCGGCGGCGACAAGCTCCTCGCTTCGCTGCCCGAGGGCCTGGAGACCCGGCTCGGGCGAAAATCGTGGGACGGCAAGGGGCTGTCGGGAGGCCAGTGGCAGACGGTCGCCAACGCCCGGGCGGCGATGCGGCAGGCGCCGCTGCTGCGGATCCTGGACGAGCCCACCGCCAGTCTCGACGCACGGGCCGAGGAGCGGCTGTTCCAGCGGTACGCCGACCTGAGCCGCCTGGAGGGCGGCGTGACAATCCTCGTCACGCACCGCTTCACCACCGCCCGGGCGGCTGATCTCATCGTGGTTCTGGACGGCGGCCGGGTCGTCGAGGTCGGCACTCACGACACGCTGAGTGAGGCCGACGGGCTTTACGCCGAGTTGTTCCGCCTGCAGGCCCGGTACTTCGTCTAAGCGCGTAGTCAAAGGTTCTGTATGCAACGCGCTCGGTTGGAGGGACGTACCAATGGGTTCGGATCAGGTTCCCACACCTGATCCGAACCCCGACGAGGTCACCGCCGGTCCGCGTCCAGCACAAGTCTTTTCCGGCACCGGTACGGGCCGGGACTGCCGCGCCGGCAGAAGGCCGTCGACCAGGCCCAGCCCGCATCAGCGCCCGCCGCGAGCGCGCCATCTCACGTCGCAGACGAGCGACGGCGATCTCGGCCCCGCACCCTGGGCGCTCACCGATGATCGGCAGGAGACAAATTCGATTGTGGCGCCGGCCGGTGAACCAATAGCGTGCGGCCAGCACTATCGGATTCGTCGTGGGGACTGTCGCGTGACGCCGCCTGCTCTAGCTGCCTGACATCTTCTTCTGCGCTTTCTCACCGACCTCGTGGTCGGTCTCGCCGGGCTGCTCTGAATCTCTGAGTCGCCCTGGCTGCTCAGCGTTTTGTGTCAGGTCTTAGAGAGATCATGTCTTCACAATCCCATAGAGATCATTTCGTGCTGCCCTGGACCGTGCGGAGGACTCGGCTGCCGCTGCTCGCCATGCGTTGCCTGGACTGCCGTGCGGAGGCGGCCACCGTCGGCGAAGGCAGGTTCCGGATCAACGCCAACGGCAAGCTGCTTGATGTGTGGCTGCTCGTCCGTTGTGTCTGCTGCGATCGGACCTCGAAGATCACGGTCCATGAGCGGGTGCCGGTCCGATCGCTGGATCCGGCCAGGCTCTGCGCCTTCGAGAACAACGATCAGGCGCTCGTCGCTCACGCGCTCTTAGACCCTGCGGTCGCACGGCGCAATCGGTTCACCCTCGATTGGCGTGGCGCGTGGCAGCTGGAGTCATCGGCCGTCGAGGCGGCTTGGTCGTACCGGGTGGACGTCGGTTTCCTCGATCCCGTGCCCGTCCGCCCGGAGCGGCTGATCGCCCAGGGGCTCGGGATCAGCAGGGGCGAGGTCGAGCGCCGGATCAAGTGCGACCTCCCCCTCAACCGCACAACGAGCGCGGGTTTCTCGTTCGTCGTCATGCCCGCTGTATAGGGTCGGGAGGCGTGGTGGGACCGAGGTGACCACTGGCGGGTGTGGTGCCTCTGCTTGCCGTCACGGCGACCGCCTCGGTCCCGCTCGACCAGCTCGTCAGCGACCCCGGCCACCCAGGAGAAGGTGGTGAAGTTCAACGAGCTCGTCGCCACCGGAAGGCCGCGTCCTGTTCGCTCCCACGGCCGACTGATCAAGGTCCGGGCGGCAGGGCAGCCCGGGAGCGGCGGGCCGGCCCGCCGCTCCCGGGTTCCCACTGCGTCGCGGCCCTGGGCCGGTTAAGGATTTGCTGCGTGCGGTTGATGCCCCGTAAGGTGCCGATCATGGCTTGTCGCATTTCTGAACTGGTGATCGCTTGCCGGGATCCGCAACGGCTGGCGGCGTTCTGGTGCGAGGTGCTGGGCTTCATCGTGCTCGACACCGAAGACGGCGCGGTGGAGATCGGACCACGGGAAGGGTTCGGCGGATTGCAGCCGACTTTGATCTTCAGCCCCACGACCGAGCCCAACGCGGGCAGGCCGCGGCTGCACATCGACGTCAACGCCACCGACCGCGATCAGGACGCCGAACTCGAACGCCTCCTGAAGCTCGGCGCGCGCCCGGCCGACATCGGCCAGACCGGCGAAGAGCCCTGGCACGTCCTGACCGACCCCGAAGGCAACGAATTCTGCCTCCTGCGAGCCCGCCTGAGCTGAGCATCATCCGCACAGGGCCAGCGCGGCGAGGATAACCGTGGGGTGCCGCTTGCACGCCGGCGCCGCCTCAATGGCGCGCAGCGCCTCGTCGGACTCACTCAGGGCGACGGCGACGCGCTCGTACAGCGGCGATGTTTTGCGGCGTCGACCTCACCGAAGTGTCGGTACACCTGAGCGAGTGTGCGGGCCCTGCTCATCCTCTCGTGGGCAGCGATCGCGCAGCTGCCGTGGTCACTGTGGCTCCTCATCGTCGGAATCACGGTTCTCGACTTCGCGATCCAGGGCGTGCATGTGAGCAACCAGCACCAGCTCACCGCCGCGCATCCGGATCACACCAGCAGCGTCATCGGCAGCTACATGGTCTTCTACTCACTCGGCTCCGCCCTCGGCGCAGCCGCAGGTAGTCCGCCGTCCACCGAGACGCTCATCGAGTAGATCAGCATGACTTCAACCCCATCGCACCGGAGCGACGGACGATGATCGCGAAGAAGTTCACCATTGAGCTCGGCATCGGGCTCTCCTTCTGCAGGCAGCTCTGCCACAGCTAGTGACCGATCGCGAGACGAAAACTCATCGTCGTAGGCAGTCCAAGCGATCGTACGGCCATTGCCGACGCCGCACTGAGATCCCGCAAGCAGAACCCTCACCGGCGGCGCGGCCTCGTGATGGACCGCACCGCCGGCGAGCGGAAGTCAAACTCCCGCAAGACCCGCCCGGAGATCGCTACCGGGACGGGACCCAAATACGGACAACTCCGCGCCCCGGTGACCGAGGCGCCCCCACATCCTCGGAACCGAGACGCCCGCGCTGACCGCCGTCGATCGCGCAGCCGATGGTGATGTCGCTCATGACGGAACCCTTCTGGTGCGCTGGTGCAGTGGGATCTGTGGTCAGGCCGCGGCGCGTGCGGTCAGGGGACGGCGGCGCAGGCTCGGGTTCTCCAGGGCCGGGGGTTGGTAGGCCTGGTCGAGGGTCCCGATCTCGGTGCCGGGCGGGACGATCTCGTCGATGCGGTCGAGGATGTCGTCGGTGAGGGTCACGTCCAAGCCGGTGAGCAGGCCGTCGAGGTGGTCCATGGTGCGGACGCCGATCAGTGCGCTGGTCACGCCGGGATGAGCGATCGCGAACGCCATGGCGAGGTGGGTCAGCGGCAACCCCGCCTTCTCGGCGAGCGAGATGAACTGCTCCACGGCGTCGAGACGGCGCTCGTCGTTGAGGTGCTTGAAGAAGCCGGCGCGGCGGAGTTCGTTCTGCCGGCCCTTGCGGACGCGCCCCGTGAGCAGTCCCTGCCCGAGCGGGCCCCACACCAGCGTGCCCACCCCAAAGCGCTGAGCGACCGGCAGCACCTCGCGTTCGATGCTGCGGTTGAGCATCGAGTACGGCGGCTGCTCCGTGTGGAACCGTTCCAGACCGCGCCGCTCGGCGACCCACTGGGCTTCGACGATGTCGGAGGCGGGCATCGTGGACGACCCGATCGCACGGACCTTGCCGCTGTGGATCAGGTCCGAGAGCGCCGAAAGCGTCTCATCGATGCCGGTGCCGGGGTCAGGCCGATGAATCTGGTAAAGGTCGATGTGATCGGTCTGCAGGCGGCGCAGCGAGTTCTCGACCGCGGTCATGATCCAGCGCCGCGAGGCACCCTGCTGATTGGGGTCGTCGCCCATCGGGCGGCTCACCTTGGTCGCGAGGACGACGTTGTCCCGTCGCCCCTTGAGCGCCTTACCGACGACCTCTTCGGAGTCCCCGTAGGCGTCGGAGGTGTCGATGAGGTTGATCCCCGCGTCCAGCGCTTTGTGGATGATGCGGGCCGAGTCGTCGGGGTCGGGGTTGCCGACGGACGTGGCGAACATCAATGCGCCGAGCGCATAGGGGCTGACCTTGATACCAGTCCGGCCGAGCGTGCGATACTGCATGCGCACTATACCCTTCTTCGCAAAAAATCCGGTATTCGTAACACCGGCAAAATCGTGGATGGCGGATACAGGTGCCGTGTGTGGCACGCGACACCTACGGGGCGCCGCCGGTCCGCCGAGCCGGATTCCAGCGTGCGACAGTGCAGGCCTCGATGGGAGAGACGGCCTTATCCGGGGACGGGCGGTCCCTGGCTGCGTCCGGCGTGCTGGGGCATGGTGGAAGGCGTGGACAGAACCGAACTGGCCGACTTCCTGCGCCGCTGCCGCACCCGACTCGCCCCTGCCGACGTGGGGCTGTCGCAGGGCGCACGACGCCGCACCCCCGGGCTGCGCCGCGAGGAGGTGGCGCAGCTGGCAGGCATGTCCACCGACCACTACACGCGACTGGAACAGGCCAGGGGCTCACGCCCGTCCCGCCAGATGCTCGCCGCCGTCGCCCGCGCGCTGCGACTGACCGGCGACGAACGGGACCACCTCTTCCATCTGGCCGGCGAGGAGCCCCCACGCAACCGGCCGACCACGGAGCACGTCCGCCCCGGCCTGCTCCTCGTCCTCGACCGGCTGACCGACACCCCAGCCCAGGTGGTGAGCGACGGCGGCGACATCCTCGCGCAGAACGCGATGGCCAAGGCACTCCACGGTGACGCGTCCACCCGCCCCGAGGCGGACCACAACGTCACCTGGCGCTACTTCACCGACCCCTCCGCGCGGGAACTCTTCCCGGCCGAGGACCACGAACACGCCGCCCGCGTAGCGGTGGCGGATCTGCGCGCCACACTCGCCCGCCGCCCGGACGACGCACGGCTGGCAAGGCTCGTACGCCGGCTCCGCGCCCGCAGCGAGGAGTTCTCAGCGCTGTGGGACGCCCACCACGTCGCCGTACGCCGCGCCGACGTCAAGCGCTTCCTGCACCCGGTCGTCGGCCTGCTGGAGCTGGACTGTGAAGTACTGCTGAACCCGGAGCACGACCAGCGGCTGATCGTCTACACCGCTCGCCCGGGCAGCAAGTCCTACGAGCGGCTGGAACTACTGCGCGTGGTCGGCCTCCAGAACCTGACCCACGGCTGACCCGCTCCGCTCAAGCGACTCCCCATTGCTGAGACGCCCCGTTCACCGACGCCGAGCTGGCGTCAGGTCAAGTGGGGCCGGTGGGCGCGAGCAGCATCGGCTGGAGCTGTCGCACGCACAGCACCAACCTGGGCGGAGACTTTCGCGTTCGCGGTGGACTGCCAGGTGTCACCTCACCCCACCGGCCACCGGCTGGCGACCGAGGGCGCACACGTGTTCATCACCGGCCGGCGCAAGACCGAACTCGACGCGGCCGTCGAAGTGATCGGTTCAGCGGCTACCGCGGTGATCGGCGACATCTCGGAACTGGCCGACCTGGACCGGCTCTACGAGACGATCCGCAGCCGGGGACGGGGCCTGGACGTCCTGTTCGCCAATGCCTCCGTCGCCGCATTCGTGCCGCTTGAGCAGGTCACCGATGAGCACTTCGACACCCTCTTCGGTATCAACGTCCGAGGCACGCTGTTCACCGTTCAAAAGGCGCTGCCGCTGCTCAACGACGGCGCCTCTGTAATCTTGAACGGCTCTACCAATGTGGACGTCGGCGATGAGGCGTTCGGCGTGTACGCGGCGACCAAGGCACCCTCACCGACCGGCTCGCCCTTCTCCTGGATGACGGCTCCGGCCGCATCCGCCCGGAGCTGACGCCCCTGTTCGATCTGCCGGTGGCGATGGATCAGCCGAGCAGCGGCCTGGCCTGGCTGCATGCGCCGCAACCAGCCGGGAAACGCCGCTCAACTGCTACAGCAGCTCGGTCGCGGGCAGATTCCCCTCACCCACGACGCATTTCACGAACTGAGCCTTGACGGACCGCCGCTCACCTGCCAGAACTCCTAATGGCAAGCGGAGTGCTGTCAGCAGTCGACAAGCACGGCGCGATCCCGGCCACCCGCCTCCGACTGGTTCAGGCCCGGCTGGTTCGAGCGAGCCGAGTCCTACATCGACAGGGAGATCAAGACTGCCGATCGCATGCGGCTCGGTCCGAGCCGTCAGATCAAGCACTGGAGCATGTCCGCCGTGCTCCGCACGCCGACTGACCGAGGTGACCTGTACCTGAAAGCGGTCCTGCCGAGGCTGGCTCGCGAACCTGACATCACGCGGTACCTGGCGTCCTTGCGCATCGCGCCATTCTCCACCATCACCGCGATATCACCCGGTGACCGCTGGTGGCTCGCCGAGGACTTCGGCGGCGTGGATGGCTGGACGGTCTCCGCAGAGCAGCGTCGCGCATGCCTGACACAGCTGGTCATGGTGCAGAAGGAGACCATCCACCGCAGGGATGAGCTGATCGCCGCGGGGTGCGTCCCGCTCACGCCGGCCTCGCTGGCCGACGACGTGGGGTCAACCCTGGCCCGCGATTTCCACCCGGGCAATGTGATCGTGCGCGACGACGAGATCCTGTTGCACGACTGGAGCTTCGCCACCGTCACGAACCCGTTGTTCGATCTGGCCTCATGGCTGCTCGACACGTCTGAGCCGGACGCAGCGAGCTACCTCGACGCCTACTTCGCCGCCTGGGCCGACACCGTCGCTCCGGAACGGATGCGCAGCGCGTGGCACGTGGCCAAGCCGCTCGCCGCGATGGTGGAGATGATGAAGCTGATCGAGCTAGCCGACATCGTCGGACCGGATCACGACTTCAACTGGCTGCCGATGACCTACGGCTGGGGCCGCCGGCTGCTGAACGCGGCCACCCACCCCGACCTGACCATCAACGGTTGGCGATAGTAAGGCTAATCGGCCGCATTTGAGGACCACTTGAGGCCCGGCACGGACGGTGATGTGCGCACTCGACCGCCAATAACCCCACTCCTCGAACCCGTTCTCAGACCGCTCGAACTTCGGCGAGCCGCTTGACTGCGAACTCGTCGTCCCAGCAGACGGCGGCCTCCCATGCGGCCGACGCTTGCGCGGCGATGTCGTACGCGCCGTCGTCTAGCCCGGCGGCGTTGTCGGGCAGCACGAGGTCGAGGTCGGGGACGTCGACGTGCGACTCGTCCCAGTCGATCAGGGCGACTTGATTCGCGGTCATGCGGACGTTGCCAGGGTTGTTGGCGTCGCCGTGGACGACGCATGTCTGACGTCCGGTGAGCCGCGCCCACGCTGCCCGGCATCGAGCAACGCTCTCAGGGGGCATCGCGCCGAGGTCGATCCTCGTCCCGGTCTCGGCGTGCAGGAGGTCGGTCGACGATCGCCAACCTGGGCGCTGCGGCCAGCCCTGCGTCAACCGATGCAGCTCGCGGAGCGTGCCGGCCACGCGACGCCAGTCGGCCTGCGTCTCGGGCGGTCCGCCATCCAGGTAGGTCATCACCACCAGACCGTCGACGAACAGCCGGCCGTCCGTAGTCGGGATCGGCACCGGCACGGTCAGACCTTCACGGTCGAGGTGTTGGAGGAGCTCGGTCTCCCACGCGAGATCAGCGTCGCTCCTGGCACCGAGACGACCGACCGCGAGGTGCCCGTTGACGCGCACGCTCCACACGTCGTTGGCGACTCCGCCAGCGAGCGATTCGATGCGAGCGACGTCTTCGCCCCACTGCCCGAGTGTCTCCCACCCCACTGGCCACATCTTACGGGGGTTCCGAACATCACTGTTCTCAGCAAAGTCGGCGAACACCATCGTCGTCCTCGTGAACGACGCGGTCTCAGCCGAGCGGGAATCCAGACGCCACGGCGAGAAGTCGAACCTGGTGCTCTTCCTGTCGGCCCGGGACGGCCTCACCCACGACCAGGCCCTGGCCGAGGTTGCCCGGCGGCGCAGGCGGGCCGTCGAACGCTGCCAGGACGCCGAAGCCCAGCTGCGCGAACTCTGGCCGGTCTGCCGGCGCCGTGAATGCACCATGCCTTCAAGGCCGGCCAACGTGCCTTACGTGCCTGACAAGATCATCGGGCTCCGATCTGCGGGAAGAGGTCAACAACCCCAGATAACGATCGCGCCTGACGGTGAGGCCAGTCTCTGCGAGAAAGATCGCATCACTGATCGTAGGTGCGCAGCGGCTACCGTCCGACGCGATATCCGTGAGGCTATCTCCATGCACGCCGTTCGCGCCGCGCTCTGAACGGCCTGACTCCGTATGGACGAAGGCGAAGCAGGAGGCCCATAACGCTCGCCGGCGTGCACGCACGGTCATCATCGGGCTTGTTCCGTCGCACAACTCGCGACAGTTGAATAGACGACTCCACCAGTACACGACCCGAACACCGCCGAGCCGATGACGTTGTCCGCCGATGCCAAGAGCAGCCGCGGGGAGTCGCTCGAAGGTGGAATTTTGGGCGTGCTGCTGTGTTGCTGTACGGGCGAAGCCCGTTCTTCAGTGCCATAAATGGATTTTGAACTCGACCGAGCGCCTTTACAATGTAGATTCGTAAGCTGCCGCCAACAACGGCCGGCCGGTGTCGCGGGTCCGGCTCGGTGACCTGGACCGGGCGAGGAAACTGCTCGACGACGCCGAGCAGGACGGGAAGCCGGGGTCACATCCCCTGACAATCAGGTCCCCTGGCCAGCAGCTCAGCGTCTCACTCCCCCTGTCTCCAGCAGCCAGCCGGGCGCAGTGACCGCCGCACTCTGGCTGATGTCGATCGCCATCCGCCAGTTCTCGAGACCGAAGGTTCGGGCGATGGGGGTGGTGAACCGGTGTGAGGGGGTCAGGAGGCCGGCGTGAGGTAATCGCCGTGCTCCAGGTCGTCGAGCAGTGTCGGGTGGGTGGGCGACCAGCCGAGCAGTTCCTGGGTGTAAGAGCCGGAGACGGGCGCGTCGATGCCGTAGACAGTGGCCATGAACGGGCTTGGGAAGTGCGCGGCGGCCTCGTCCGGGGTCAGCGAGACCGTGGGCAGATCGAGGACCCGAGCGATCGTCTCCGCGATGCTCTTCAGGGTGACGCCGCTTTCGGCTACTCCGTGCAGCACACTGCCCGCGGGAGCCTTCTCCAGTGCCAGGCGGAACAGGATCGCCGCGTCGAGCCGATGTACCGCGGGCCACCGGTTGCCGCCGTCGCCGACGTAGGCCGACATGCCGGTCCTTCGTGCGGTGGCGACGAGCATGCCGATGAAGCCGTGGTCCCCGTGGCCGTGGACGGTAGGAGCGAGCCGGACCACGCTCGCGCGTACTCCCTGGGCGGCGGATCCCAGGCAAGCTCGCTCGCCAGGGATCCGGAAGCCGCCGATCCCGGCCAGGTCGGGCTCGTCCTTCTCGGTGCTCTCCCGGCCGATGGGCATGACCAGCGTGCCCGAGGTGCTGACGAACGGCTTGCCCGTGTGTTCCAACGCTTGGCCGAGCGTCTCGATCGCGGCCCGGTCGCGTCTCATCATGTCGTCGGTGTCGGCGAAGTCGCCACCGAAGGCCATGTGCAGGACGCCGTCGGCGGCTTCGGCGCCGCTGCGCAGGCTGTCGAGATCTTCCAGGGAGCCGCGGTGTGGTGTGGCGCCCAGCGACTCCAGCCGAGCGGCGGCGGCATCCGAGCGCGCCAGGCCGGTGACGGTGTGGCCGGCCGCGACGAGCTCCGCGACGACGGCGGGGCCTGTCAGGCCGGAACCACCGGTGACAAAGACGCGAGCTGGCCAAGGCCGCGTCGCTCACCGACGCCGTAGCGCGGGCGCTGCGGCAGCGCGATATCCCCGACCGGCTGGCCGGCCTGGCTGCTCAGACCGGCTGGGCCGCCTTTCACCAAGCGGCTCAAGCCTGGATCGACGACCCCTCACAGAGCTTGTACGCGCATCTCCTCCAAGCCTTCGACGATCTGCGCGCCCTCTCCACAGGCACGGCCTGAACGCTGATACCGCGCCGCCCGCGGCCACCGATCATCGCGAGCGAACCGCGACACGAAAGCTCGTCAAGGGCGCCGACGCGTCGTTCTGGGCGTCCCAGCTGTGGCAGGACGTCGTGGTCGGCCCAAGCTCGCGCGGCTCCTCCCCCGGCGACGCCACGCCGCCGCTGACGAGCGCCTATCGGCGCGACCTCTAAGTGCGTGTTTGAGAAGATCGTTTTTAGGGGCCACAGGATGGCGTTGACGATCTCCCGGCGCGGATGCTTCTCCGGACGCCCACCAGTGTTCGGCTCGGGTGGCGGACGCGGACGGGTGCACCCTGGCGGGACGTACCTGTTCGCTATGGCGAGTGGGAGACCGTTTACGGGTTGTTCCGGCGCTGGCAGCGGGACGGCACATGGGCGCGGATCGTGCAGGAGTTGCAGGCCCTGGCGGACGCGAAAGGTTTGATCACCTGGGACGTGAGCGTGGATTCGTCGATCGCTCGGGCGCATCAGCACGCCGCTGGTGCGCGTAAAAGGGGGATCTGCAGGTAGAACCGCCTGGCGGGGTGAGTGTGGAGCCCGCCGACCACGGGCTCGGCCGCTCCCGGGGCGGGCTGACCACCAAGATGCACCTGGCGTGCGAGCAGGGACAGAAGGTGCTGTCGTTGATCGTCACCGCCGGTCAGCGCGGCGACTCCCCGCAGTTTCAGCCGGTGCTGGAGAAGATCAGCGTGCCCAGGCTCGGCCTTGGCCGTCCCCGAAAGCGGCCGGACAAGGTCCGGGCGGACAAGGCGTACGGCTCCCGCGCCAACCGCGCCTACCTGCGGCGACGCGGCATCAGCTGCACGATCCCGGAGAAGGCCGATCAGGTCCGCCACCGCAAGAACCGCGGCAGCCGGGGCGGCCGTCCTCCAAGGTTCTGCAAGATCGACTACCGCGAGCGGCACGCCGTCGAGTGCGCCATCAACCGGCTCAAACGCCACCGCGCCGTCGCGACCAGATACGACAAGCTGGCCGTCCGCTACGAAGCCACCGTCCAGATCGCCATCATCAACGACTGGCTGACCTGCTTATAAAACAGTCCCTAGCACTGCCCGTCGCCTGCGATCGCTCGTCCGCAAGGGATCCTCGAACGAGACACGACCGTTCAGCGAACCGAACGCCTGAGCGCGGCTCTTGCCGCCTTCCTTACTGGCAACCCGAAGGGCAAGATCCCTCTGGGGTCACTCGACCAAATCGTCGAGTACGGACTGCCACTGAGCGTCTGTGAGTCCGCTCAAGAATCGCTTCGGGGTATAGTTCGCGCTGATATACGAAGGACATGCAGTGTCCGCGCCCTTGACAACGACGGAGCGCACCTCACGATGAGTGCGTAGCTCGTGCACCCGGATCCGATAAGTCGCCCGTACCATCGGAATCGACCGGGCGAGCCCGACGTACCCCCCGCAGTCACTGGATCCCTGCTCGGCGCCCTCGAGGGTGCCACAGGCCACCAGCTGTACGGCGGTAGGTTCCCCCAAATAGCCATCCACCGCAGCGGATCGGTCCGACAAATCCGGCGCCTCTGGCAAGAGCTGGCCGACCTCACTAGGCATGAACACCGCGACACGATGTGGAGGGGGACCGGCGTACGGCGTGGCGCCGTCATATGTGGCACCGCCACATGCCTTGTCCAGTTCGTACACGTTGTCGGGCAAGCCACCGCCACAGGCGGTGATCAGCAGCACCGGTATTGACAGGACCGATACGAATCCCAGTCGCAACGTAGAGACTCGGTGAAACCGCACCGTCACACCCCTTCGCCAGACGCGGTGCAACAGCCTGCACCAGTTCCATGGGGAGCGGTCCCGTCAAGTCCTCCCGCATCGACCGCTGTACCGATGTTCCCGAGGCCGAGGACCCGCGGTGGCGGCGGTGTGTCAAGACGGTGCGCCCGATTCGGCGATCCGGCGCAGGTCGCAGCGCCAGGAAGACCGGCCCGAATGTTCAGTTGATCGCCGCGTCAGAAAGCGCCCCTGTCGCCGGCAGAGGCGACGCCTTGTCGCGCGTTGTGGCTTCCTTCGTCCGGCTGGCGCATTGCCCACTCGAGCGGCAGCGCAGCGAACCACATCACGTCGCAGCGCTTGCCCTGCCAAACGCTGTGTGCGCGCATCGTTCCCTCATGCACGAACCCGGCTCGGCGAGCCACAGCGACTGAAGCCTCGTTGCCTGCGACGATCGTCAGGAAGACGCGAGCTGCTCCCATGTCGAACAGCCAGCGGGTGAGCAGGATCACCGCTCGAGTCGCATAGCCGCGCCCTCTCGCATCTGGTGCGATCCAGTAACCGAACCGTGCTACGTCCTCGTTGGACCAGTCGTCGACGCCACAGCAGCCGACCAGTTCGCCGGATCTGGTGTCGAGGATTGCGAACGCAACACCAGAGGGTGTCCCAGTCGCAGCAAACGCACGCCAGTTCAACCCGAACTGGTCGATCACGCCCTCAGCGTCCGTGGTCGACAGCGGCGGAGTCGGGTGCCCCAGCCGGTCATGGCTACCGTTATAGCGCCGGATCGCTGGGTCGGCACTTGCTTCGGCCATGAACCGGACGTCATCTCTCGACCAAGGCCGCAGGGTGACCAGGCCGTCGGAGAGCGTCACGACTGGACTTTCGCCAGACATGTTGACCATCCTGCCACCGCGCCGGACCCGGTGGCCCCGGTGTTCGCTGGGGTGCCCGATGTCCCGGTCCCATGACCGGTTGACCACGGGCTGCCGGCCTCTTGAAGCTCGCCTCGGCTACCTGGATCGGGTCTTGCCGGTCTGCCCCGGAAGCGCCGCTCCAAGCACCCCGCGTCTTGCGCAGCGGTGCTCCGTAAGAGGAACTCGCTCTGGGCACCAATCACAAGGCTCGGCCGAGCAGCGACGCCGTGACCAGCGCAGTCCCACATACCCCGTACCCAAAGATTCTCAGTGAGCGGGAGCTATCCGGACGCCGACGGTTTCGCTCCCATCCTCGTCCCCAAGGCGACGGCGATCGCGATGTACGTCGGATTACCAGGGTGGTTGGATGCCCCCTGATCGTTACCCCTCGGATCTGACCGATGAGCAGTGGGAGCTGATCGAGCCCTTGCTGCCCGAGCCGAACACTGGTGGACGTCCGGAGAAGCATCCGCGCCGGGAGATCGTCAACGCCATCCTGTACGTGGTGCGCTCGGGCTGCCCGTGGCGCTACCTGCCCACCGACCTGCCGCCCTGGCAGACCGTGTACTGGTATTTCCAGCAGTGGGAACACGCCGGCGTCACGGAGAGGCTACTGACCGAGCTGCGGGCCAAGGCCCGTCGGCAGGCCGGGCGCGATGACGAGCCGTCGGCAGGCATCATCGACTCCCAAAGTGTCAAGGGCGCCGACACCGTCGGCCGTGACAGCCGCGGGTACGACGCCGCCAATTATCTGGGGCTGGATGTTATGCCGGGCAAGGTGGATCAGTGCTGGCTGCGGGTGGTGCGACCGGTGAATTGACCTCATAACGCCGGAGGTTCACCGTCTCCTTCATCGAGGGATTGTCGATGG
>NZ_JADOGI010000102.1 GCF_015645445.1 Nonomuraea cypriaca
CGACCGGCGCGGCGCTTACTCCCGCCGGGCGTGCGGCGGTGTGCACCCGGCCGCACCGGCAGGCGACTGTGTGCAGGTTGTGCTGCAACCGCCGGGCCACTACCAGCGGGATCTCGATCTGCTGGTGAGCGCGGGTCACCCCCAGATCGGCCGCCTGGCCGAGATCGGTCCCGCACCCACACGCACCTTGCGGATAGTGATCGATGATGTCGCTGTCGGCCACCTCGTCCGACCAGGCCAGCGCTTTGCCCTCGGCGCCGGGCTGCTTACCCGGCCTGCGCCGGCCGGTGTTGCCGGCCGTGCGGTCCTTCGGCCTCTTACGGCCGGGCAGGTCGTCGGCCGAGGGCGGCATGCCCGAGTTCCCGCTGTTACGCGACAGGAGCCGTTCCAGTCGAGCCACCCGCTCACGCAGCTCCGCGTTCTCGGTGCGGAGCTGGGCGTTCTCCTCTTCCAACACCGCCACACGCGCCCGCAACGCGCCGTTCTCGGCCATGAGAGCGCGCGTCAGAGCAATCAGCTCCTCGCGGGACATCTCCTCCAAGCCGGACACCGGAAGATCACATCATCATCCAGACAATCGATCAAAGTGACGGACAGTCACGCATCCAGCCGTATCGTCACCCGGTGCGCATGGCGTGAATGCTTACGAGCGGCGTTGCTCTGAACGTGTTCCACAGATCGACATAGATCATCAATTGTCGCTACGCTCCCAAGGGCAGGGCACGGCGCTTGTAACGGGCTACGAGGTGAGTTTGTGGCTGAGACACCGCAGCGGGAGTTCAAACCCGACGTCGCGCACAACGCGCGCGTATGGAACTACTGGCTGGGCGGGAAGGACAATTTCCCCGCCGACCGCGTGGTGGGCGATCAGGTCCGTGACATGTTCCCCGCCATCGTGGACGTGGCCCGCGCCGACCGGGAGTTCCTTGGGCGAGCCGTACACCATCTGGCCGGCGAGGCCGGCATGTGGCAGTTCCTCGACATCGGGACGGGCCTGCCCACCGCGGACAACACCCACGAGGTCGCCCAGCGGGTCAACCCCCGGGCGCGGATCGTCTACGTGGACAACGACCCCCTGGTGCTCGTGCACGCGCGCGCCCTGCTCACCGGCACCGAGGAAGGCGCGACCGACTACATCGACGCCGATCTGGACGACCCGGACACCATCCTGCGGGAAGCCAGGCGGACACTCGACTTCTCGCAGCCGGTGGTGATCATGCTGCTGGGCGTCGTCAACTTCATCAGCGACACCGATGAGGCGCGGCGGATCGTGAAACGTCTGCTGGAGGCGGTGCCGTCGGGCAGCTACCTGGCGCTCACCCATCCCACGATGGACATAGGAGGCGGGTCCAACGCCGAGGCGCTGGATTTCTACAACGCCCACGCCACACCGCAGATCACCGCGCGCGGCGAAGCCGAGCTGTCCGGCTTCCTCGACGGGCTGGAACTGCTCGAACCCGGTCTCACGTCGTGCTCGCTGTGGCGGGCCGAGGAGACGCCGTTCGGCCCTCCCGAGCCCGTGGCGCAGTACGGCGTGGTCGCCCGTAAGCCCTGACCGGACGCCGTCGGCAGGGCTCAGGCGGGGAGGCCGACGAGACGTGCGCTGTCGCGCCACAGCCGTTCGACGCGTTCCTGGTCAGTGGTGTGTGGCGCGGTCTCGACGGCCCGGCGCTTGACGAAGAACTCGCCTGTCACGCCTTCGACCTCGGCGGCCGTCGCCAGCCACAGCGGGGTGTCGGCGCCGGTGGCGGTCCCGGCCGCGATCAGGCCGCAGAGTGCGCCGAACACCTTCAGCGCGCCGCGATCGTGCCGGTTGAGGTGGCCGCCCTTGATGATTCCCGGATGCGCGCCGTTCACGGTCGTGCCTGTGCCGGCGAGCCTGGACGCCAGTGCGTACACGAACATCGCGTTCATGTTCTTGGTACGTGCGTAGGCGACGAACGGGCGGAAGCTGGGCGGCCAGCCGAGCCCGCGTCCGGCCTCCAGATTGAGGTCGTCGAGATCGACAGGGACGCGTGTGAGCCCGCCCGGGGAGGCGCCGACGACGACGAACCTGCGGGGCTCGGCCGTCGGACGTTCCGCGAGGCGGCGCAGCAGCAGGTATGGGGCGAGGTGGTTCGTCACGAGCGTCCGGTGGAACCCGTCGGGGGTGCGGTCGTCGAGCGGGGCGATGACCGCGGCATTGCTCACCACGATCGACGGCATGCGCTCGCCGAGCCGATCCGCGAGCGCCCGTACCTCGGCGAGGTTCGCGAGATCGACCGGCTCGGTCTCGAGGTTCGCGCCCGGGACGGCGTTCTCGATGCGGGCTTGCGCCGCCTTCAGCCGGGTGCGGTCGCGCGCGACGAGGACGACGCTCGCGCCGGTGCCGGCCAGCCCGGCCGCGATCTGCTCGCCGATCCCGCCGCTGGCGCCCGTGACGACGGCGAGATCGCTCATCGGCCCGCTCCTTCGAACGGAAGTGGCGCGCGCGGGCGGTGAACGAGGCTGAGGTCGATGCGTGCGATGACGTCGGACGTGAGCGCCGGCGGCGCGGGACTCCGCGGCTCGACCGCGGCCGTGACGGGGATCGGAGTTGGCATGCCTCCACGATCGGGGACGCCGGACGCGGCTCCCAGGTACCCGCAGTACCACCCGGCACGGAGCACGGGGTGGCACCCTGGTGTCATGGCCTCCGGTGAGCTCCCCCGAGCGTTGCGCTCATGGCGCGACCGCGTGAGCCCGGCCGACGTCGGGCTTCCCGACGTCGGGCTGCGGCGCACCACCGGGCTGCGTCGCGAAGAGCTGGCCGCACTCGCCGGGCTTTCTGTCGACTATCTCGTCCGGCTGGAGCAAGGCCGGGCGAGGAACCCGTCGACGCAGGTGCTCGCCGCACTCGCCCGTGCGCTCCGCCTCTCGGCCGCCGAACGCGACCTGCTCTACCGGGTGGCCGGCGTCCAGCCGCCTCCCACCGGTGTCGTGCCGCGGCGCATCGGTCCGAGCACCGCCCGCATTCTCGACCGGCTCGTCGACACCCCCGTCGCGGTCTTCACCGCGAGCTGGGACCTCGTCCACGCGAACCCGCTGTGGAACGCCCTTCTCGGAGTCACCGAAGCGGCGACGTCCCGGCACGGCAACCTCGTGCGGCGCCACTTCATGGGCGTCCCGAGCCCCGTCGTGCACACCGCGGAGGAGCACGACCGGTTCGGCCGGGAGCTCATCGGCGACCTGCGTCGCGCGTCCGCGACCTACCCGGACGACCGCGAGCTCAGCGCCATGGTGGCCGACCTACGCGATACCAGCCCGACGTTCGCGAAGCAGTGGGACGACTTCGCGGTCATGCCCCGGACTGCCGAGCGGAAGACGATCGACAGTCCGGCGGTCGGCCTCGTCACCCTCGACTGCGACGTGCTGGCGACCCTCGACTCCGACCTGCGGATCGTCGTCTACACCGCCCGCCCGCACAGCGAGGACGCCGGCAAACTCGACCTGCTCCGCGTCGCAGGAAACCTGGAAACCTGACAACGACCCCGCCGTGAAGCGGGCGGTGGTGACGGCGCGCCCCGCCACCTCGTCGCCGTGCTCGATGCGCTCTCGCAGCAGCCGCATGGCGATGCGGCGGTTGAGGCCGAACTGCCGCTCGGTGTCGACCACGACGACGATCCCCGAGGGCCGGTGGGTCGCGCGAACCGCCGTGCTGGCCTTGTTTCGATGTTGACCGCCGGGGCCGCCGGTGCGGCAGGCGACGACGTCGACGTCTGCCTCCGCGAACGTCGTGCGCGGGGTGCCGAGCTGGCACGGTTGGGCGATGACGTACCAGTTCTTGCGGCCGGTGCTCGCCCGGTACGGGCTGGGGGCCTGCCAGCACAGAGTTCCGGTCCACGAGGCGGCGAACGCCTCGGCGCCGGCTCCCGCGATCCGGATCACGACCGATCGGTAGGTGCCGGGCCGGTCACCGGGAACGGTCTGGGCCCGATGGGTCTCCAGATCCAGCCGGGTGGCGTCGGCTTCCAGGCGGTGCAGCAGCCGGCCCAGCGCCCAGGCACACTCCTGCGGGCCACGCCCGGCCGACAGCAGCAGGTGGACGCTCACGATCGGCCTCGCTTGCGGCGGTGGTCCCGGCGATCTCTTCCAGGCGTGGACCCGAGGTCGGCCGTCTTGTACGTGACCAGCGGGATCGTGGTGGCCACGGGCGTGGCCAGGTCATGGTCGACGAGGTCGGCGATCACCTGCTCGATGCGCTTGTAGGCCGTCGGCGCCTCCTCGAAGAGCAGCTGGCGGTCGCCGCACACCACCAGCGACCCCATCGGTGTGCGGCGCAGCTCCTCGACCGTGTGCTTGGCCCGCCCCCGGCGCAGGGCGTCCGCGCGCGACATCTTGCGGCCCGCGCCGTGCGCCACGGAATGGCCGGCGTCCGGCCCGGCGTGGGCGGCCACGAGGTAGGAATGGGTGCCTCGCGTACCGGCGATGAGCACGTCGCGGCCGTCGCCCGGCGCCGCCCCCTTGCGGTGCAGGTAGATCCCGTCGCGGAGCTCGACCAGGTTGTGGCACTGGTCGACGAGCGGCTCGGTGGGCTCGGCCCCCAGGGCATGGGCGACCCGGGCGGCCATCAGCCGCCGGTTGAGCGACCCCCAGCGTACGGCGTCGTCATGCATCGCCAGGTAGGCCGCGGGATCATCGGCCGGGCCCGCGCCGTGGACCGCGGTGTGCGCCCGCAGGATCCGTTCGCCCAGCCCTCGGGAACCGCTGTGGACGATGAGCACCAGGTCGCCGGCGTCGAGTCCGAGACGGCTCGCGTGGCCGGGCTCGAAGACGGTCCCGATCCGCGCCAGCTCGACGAAGTGGTTGCCCCGGCCGACCGTCCCGAGGCCCTCGACGTGACCGGCGGGGATGTCGCCCTTCACCACGGCCCAGGCCGGGTCGTCGGCGTCCCGCTCGGGCTCCAGGGCGCGATCGAGATCGGGGAACCGGGCGGCGAGCTTCGCGGGTTCGGCGCGCTTGAGCTTGATGGGGAACACGGCGATGCCGCAACCGATGTCGGAGCCCACCAGGAACGGGTACAACGTGGTCGACGCCATGGCGGCGCCGATGGGGGCGCCCTTGCCTGGGTGCAGGTCCGGCATCGCGGCGACGTGCTTCATGCCGTCGAGGGCGGCCACCTGGTGGCACTGCGCGAGGGCATCGGACTCGATCCAGCTCGTGGCGGAGGCGAACACGGTGACGGTGGCCGAATCCACAGCCGGCGGGGTGTGTTGCTGAGACAAAGACGCTCTCTTTTGCTGAGACAGGGTATGGGCGGTCGGCATTCACGGCGTGAGCACCGTGACATCTCGAAGTAGCGGGGTGCTGTCCGTCAGAGCCTCATGGAAACCACGTTCCCTGAGCCCACCACGCGAGGCAACCGGTTTTCGGCCGTACGGGACGATCGATGCCGCCACCCGTCTCCGCCATGATCCTCTTGCCCTCCGGACCGGCGAAGCAACCGGTACACGTCGAGATAGAAGCCGGAAATCAGGAAATCCGGCCCACCCCGCCGACCACGCGCAGGTCGATCCGGCGCTCGGAGTCGTCGTCGGGACGCCACATGTGCACGTCCACGACGCCCGGATCGAGCAGTTCGACCCCATCGAACAGCGCCTGGATGTCCTTGGTCGGCCGCAGTTGGAGAGGCGCGGCCGAGCTCGTGTTCGCCTTCCTGATCCGGTCCAGCGTCGGCTTGCTGACCTCCTCGAACGTCGCGTGCGAGATCACCAGCAGGCTCCCGGGCGCGAGGCGCTCCCGGAAGGCGGCCACCACCCGGCGCGGGTCCTCCTCGTCGTTGACGAAGTGCAGCACCGCGATGAGGACCAGGGCGACGGGCCGCGACCAGTCCACGATCGAGGCGATGTCGGCGATGACGCGCTCAGTCTCGCGTACGTCCCCGGCGACGATGTGCACGCCCTCACCCTTGACGAGCGCCCGGCTGTGGGAGAGCACGACGGGGTCGTTGTCCACGCCGACCACGGTCACGCCCGGGTTCACACCGGCAGCCACCTCGGCGACGTTGGGGGAGGTGGGAATGCCGGTGCCGACGTCCACGATCTGATCCACCTGGCCGGCGCAGAAACGTACGGACCGCCACATGAACCGCCGGTTCGCCCAGGCCAGCTCGCTCCCTTCCGGGAACACCTGCATCACCTGATCGGCGTAGGCGCGGTCGGCTTCGAAATTATCCTTGCCGCCCAGGACGTAGTCGTAGACCCGCGCGGGCGAGGGCTTACCGGCATTGAACTCGATCGTCACGGCGACTCCGATGCGGGGATGGGGGGCTTGTCAGCAATCGACAACAACCACCCTGCCCGAAGATCCTCGCCAGAACAACGGATCTTGATCACGACGGCCCAGCCGGTTGTCAGGTCTCGTCGGTCCGCGCGGCGATGTTGCCCGTGAGTCGCCGCAGCAGCGTCATGGCCTGCTCCGACTCCTCGTCGAGATGGAGCTTGGCGTCCAGGCTCCTGAACTCCTCCTGAGCATCGAACTCGGCGGCGGGGGTCTGACGCGGCCTCCCCCAGAGGCCGCGTCAGACCGTTTGCCCGTGGTAGAAGCTGGATACACTGAGTAGCTAGTCGCTACAGAATGTGACAGGTCTGATTGGCCCTTCCGAAAGGAGATCCCATGCGATCCATCCCCGCCGTCCTGGCCGCGTCCGCCGCCGTGGCACTCGCACTCCCCTGTGCGGCCCCCGCCTTCGCCGCGCCGAGAGGCGTCACCATCACGTCGTCGGACGGCCACGAGCAGACGTTCGAGAATCCAAGCCGCGGCAAGTGCTACACCGGTGGCTTCGGGACCGACAGCACGCTCACGAACAGCACCCAGGGGACAGTACTGATCTTCCCGGATCTGAACTGCATGACTCGGATCTTCCTTCCCGTGAAACCAGGCGACTCCAGACATTCCAACGTCCGCAGCTTCATGCCGCTGGAATGACCCGATCTCACCCGGGCCTCTTTCATGGTGGGGCGGGTCAGCCGCGACCGGCCCGCCCCAAGCAGATCACCTGGTCATGACCTTCGCCGAGTGGACCGGAGGCTCGCGGCAGGTCACCGAACACGCTCTCCCAGTCGCGGACGAGCTGAGCGATGCCGTCACCCGGCTCGGTCTGCTCGATGCGGCGCAGTTCAAGCGCCTGTGGTGGATCGCCCTGAACAGCGACCTGGTCGACATCCACGAGGACGAGCTGACAGCCGGGATCGGCCCAGCGCGAGCGCTCCTGGATCAGGGCAGCGACGAGGACGCGCTGAAGGTCTGGTCGGATATCGCCCACGCCTTGACCACCGTCGATGCCGACGGGACTGATCTCGATCCTCGCCTGGTAGTGATCCTGCGGTTGTTCAGCCATCGCGAGGCGATGAGGGTCGACGAGCCGCAGGAGATCCTTGCGCACCTGGAGCAGGCTGGGCTGATCAAACGGTCGGGCCCGATGGCGTCCTTGACCGCCACGGAGCGGTAACGTCGTTCGAGCAGGCACCGCTGCCCCAGATGTTGTTGTAAAGGGTGTAGCCACCGTTGGTCCAGGTGGCCCACTGGTCCGACGAGGACCAGACGGCGGCCTGGGCGGGCTGAGCGAGCACCCCGATGAGCACGACGAGCATGGATGCCGGGGCGAAGAGACGGAACATCCTGAGCATGATCTCCCTTTCCGCTGTTGTCCGTCGATGGCGGGCGACACTTTGTCGAAATCGTGAATCGAAGCGCTTCGACGAAATTCCAGCGCGACCGAGACCGGTTTCAACGGGAAGCGGTGTCACCGTAAGGCCGGATCCGACCAGAGGAAACACCGGCGCGAAAGAAATCCTCACCACCGCAGGTCAAGCGACGAGCAGGAGCCTGATCGACGTGAAAGTTTCCTTGCGTGGTCGCGGAACAAAGCGTGGGTCGGCTCGCTGAGCCGCCGACCCACGTCGTGTCCGGACAGTCTTTATCCCGTTGCGCCCGGGATGTCGGATCTGTGAGTGTCAAGTCCGCTGGACGGTAATTGCGGCGTAGGTGGTGTGGGATGAGGTATGCGGGCCTGGCGCTCGCCTTCATGTCCTCGTGGTGTTTCGCCTTCTCGGGGCCGATGGCCAAGTACCTCATCACCGCCGGGCTGACGCCGATCGAGGCCGTGTGGACGCGGATGGCGGGGGCGGGGCTGTTGCTGCTGGCCGTGCTGGCCGTGATCAGGCCGCGGACATTGCGGATCCCGCGCTCCAGGCTGCCGTTCTTCGGGCTGTATGCGGCCATGGCGGTGGCCGGGGTGCAGTCGCTGTACTTCGTCGCGATCACGCGGCTGCCCGTGGGGATCGCCTTGCTGCTGGTGTACATGGGGCCGGTGATGGTGGTGACGTGGGTGCGACTCGTACGGAAGGTAAGGGTCGCACGGTCCGCGTACGTCGGGGCGGTCGTCGCGGTCGTCGGCCTCGGGGTCGTCATCGAGGCGTGGCAGGAGGTACGGCTGGACGCGCTCGGCCTGGTGCTGGGGTTGCTGGCTGGGGCGTGCTCCGCCGGATATTTCCTGATGAACGATAGCTTCAAGGACGACGTGGACCCACTCGGGCTCATCGCCTGGGGGACGACGGGGGCGGCCGTGGTGCTGATCCCGTTCGCGCGACCCTGGAATATCCCTTGGGAAGCGTTCACGCTGTCTGTCACGCCCGCCGCTGGTGGCCGGACGTTGCCGGTGCTGGTGGCGTACCTGTGGATGGCGTTGGTCGCGACCGTGGTGGCGTACATCCTGGGAGTGAACGCCGTGCGGCGGCTCTCAGCCGCCGTGGGCGCCACCGTGGCGTCGCTGGAAGTCATCGGCGGGGCGGTGGTGGCCTGGGGGCTGGTCGGGGAGGCGCTCGGCGTGTTCCAGATCGTGGGCGGGCTGATCCTTTTGTCCGGCGCGCTCCTCGCCCAGACCGCCACCGGCTCCGCCCCTGCCGTCCAGCCGTCACGGCCTTCCGCTCGGGTCCGCGCGATCACGCACAAAAGTAGCGGTGAGTGACGGGATCATCGGGCCGGCCTGATGAGGACGCGCAGCGTCAGCCGTGCGGGCCCCGGTCGTCGAGGCCGGAGTAGACGAAGGCCGTCCGGCACGAAGGGAGCGAAGCCCCGCCCGCGTGGATCGCCACGAGTGGCGGGCGCTCACCCGATTGACATTGGTTGAACGTGCACAGATGATCGCAAGTGCACGTAATCCGTAGGAAAGCGACTGTTTCGCTCAGGAGTGATCAGCTTGCCGTCTCACGTGCCCTCCGACGTACCTCCCCACGTGACTCCCCCCAAGCCCTCCGACCTCCCCCCAGACGCCGGAACCAACGGAGCCGGCCCCAGCCGCCGCGACCTCTTCAGGAAGGGGGCCGGCGTCGGCATCACCGCGGGTCTCGCCGCCGGCCTGACCGGTTTCGCCGGGCTGCCCGCAGTGGCCGACGACTCGACCGGCCGGGAGCCTCCCCGAGGCCGGGAAAAGACCATGACCGACGTGCCCTTCGAGGGGTTCGACACCGTCCGGGTGGCGATCATCGGGCTGGGCAACCGCGGATCGGGGCAGCTCCCGCTGTTCTTCCCGATCCCCGGCACGCGGATCACCGCGCTCTGCGACATCCGTCCTGAGCAGGTGAACCGCGCCGCCGACCTGGTGGAGGCCGAGACCGGACAGCCCCGCCCTGCGACGTACAGCAACGGCGAGGAGGACTATCGCAACCTCGTGGCCCGCGACGACATCGACCTGGTCTACGTCGCCACGCCGTGGGAGTGGCACCACCCGATGGCCAAGGCCGCGATGCGGCACGGCAAGCACGTCGCCGTCGAACTCCCGATCGCGACACAACTCGACGACATCTGGGACCTCGTACGCACCTCCGAGCAGACGCGCAAGCACTGCTGGCTGATGGAGAACTGCAACTACGGGCGCGAGGAACTGCGTGTCCTGTTGATGGCCAAGCAGGGGCTGTTCGGCGACCTGCTGCACGGGTCCGGGGGCTACATCCATGACCTGCGCAACCCGTACCTCTTCCACGGCGCGTACTACCCCGAGGGCTGGCGCCGCCAGTGGCACACCCGGATGAACGCCAGCCACTACCCGATGCATGGCCTCGCCCCGGTCGGCGCGTGCATGGACATCACCCGCGGCGACCGCTTCCACCGGCTGGTGTCGGTGGCGTCGCCGGCCCTGGGCCTCGCGCTCTACCGCAAGGAGCACATGCCGCCCGACCACCCGTCCTGGCAGGACGAGTACATCTCCGGCGACCGCAACACCTGCTTCATCGAGACCGTCAACGGCCGGTTCCTGCGCGCCGAGCACGAGGTGGTGACCCCGCACCCGTACACGCGGGCCAACACCCTGGTCGGCACCCGTGGCGGCTGGTCCGGCGACCCGCAGCGCATCTACCTGGAAAGCCTCGGGCACACCGACCACACCTGGCGGGACTTCAACGACGACTTCCAGCAGTACGACCACTGGCTGTGGACCGACATCGGGCCCGGTGAGGGCGGCCACGGCGGCATGGACTACATCTCGCTGTGGCGGACCATCCAGCTCATGCGGCTGGGGCTGACCCCCGACATCGACGTGTACGACTCCGCGTCGTGGTGCTCGGTGGTCCCGCTGAGCGAGCAGTCCCTCAAGATCGGCAGCCGATCGGTCGCGGTGCCCGACTTCACCCGCGGTCACTGGAAGAAGCCCCGCCCCGGCCTCTCCCGCGAACGCCCCAAGCAGCACGTCCCCGCCCGCGTCTGACCCCCGTGCGCGTGTGGTCGGCCCCGCGGTCGAGGCCGCGGGGTCAGCGCCATCGTGGCGAGCTCGCGGTTGGCGTCTCGTAGCCGGCGCCGGACGCCCAGGTTCCTTTGACGCGGCGCCCAGCCGGCATGTAGGTGTGCCGTCTACCTTCCCGCCCATGAAAGGTCACTTCTGGGCGGCGCTCGCGCTGCTCGGCCCCCTCCATCCGGCGGAGCCCCCGTCCCTTCCCGTACATGACGAGCAGACCCAGCCGGCCTTCTCCTACAGCGAGGCGGTGCGCGAGACGGTGTTCGTCGAGGCGCCGATGGACAGCGACCACGACGGCCGCCACGACAGGATCGCCGTGGACGTCCTCCGCCCGGCCGAGACGGGGTCCGGGCTGAAGGTCGCCACCGTCATGAAGGCCACCCCCTACACGGCGTGTTCTCGGAATGGTACGACGAGTACTTCGTACCGAGGGGTTACGCGGTGGTCGAGGCGGCGGTTCCGGGCACGGGCGCCTCGGAGGGCTGCCCCACGACCGGCGCGCAGGTGACCGTCCAGCGCCAGGACGGCGCCTGGGAGACCTCGTCCGACTGGCCGTACGAAGGCACGAGGCCGGTGCGGATGTGGTTCGGCCCGGCCACCCCCACCGCCGCGGGCACGCTGCGCGGGACGCCCGCCGCCCGCGACGCCGCCCAGTCCTTCACCGACGATCCGGCCCAGACCGAGGCGACGATGATCGCCGCCCCGGAGGCCGCCGCCCCTCACCGGTTGGCCTACCTCGGTGAGCCCCTGGCGGAGGCCGTACACCTGTCGGGCACGGCCGAGGTGCGGGTGCGCGTCACGTCCAGCAGCTCCAGCAGCCCGCTCACCGCGCTTCTGGTGGACTACGGCCCGGCGACACCGCAGGCGGCGGCCAATGCGTCCGAGGACAAGCCCCCGCCCCAGGTCCTGCCGATCGTCACCCGCGGCTCCATCGACGTCAAGAACCGCCATTCGCTCACCGAGCCCAGCCCGCTCCGGCCGGGGCGGACGTACCCGGTCAGATGGCGCCTGCACGCCACCGACTACGTGTTCCCCGAGGGGCACCGCATCGGGCTCGTGATCGTGGCCAACGACCGGGAGTACATCACCCCCGACCCCGCCGCCGGCTCCGTCACCCTTGACCTGGCCGGAAGCAGCCTGACACTCCCACTCTGAAAGGCAGCTCGCTGTCAGGTCGTGACCGTCTTGGTCCATTCGTCGATCGTGACGACGTCCGCCTGCCGGGGGAACACCTTCTCGGTGAGCACCCGGTGCACCTCGGCGTCGCCGTCCAGGCAGCCGTCCGCCAGCACGGTCAGGCCGAAGTCGAGGTCGGCGGCCTGCCGTAGCGTCGACAGCACCACACCGCTGGTCGCGATCCCGGTCAGCACCAGCGAGTCGATCTCGGCGGCGCGCAGCACCATGTCGAGGTCGCTGCCCGCGAAGGCGCTGACGCGTTTCTTGGTGACGATCGGTTCCCCGGGGCGCGGTGCCACGTCGGGGTGCACCTCGGTGGCCCGGTCGTCGGCGAACCCGCCGCCGGCCGAGGCCCTCGCGGCGATCGCACCGAACGCCTTGTTGCGCGGGCTGACCTCCGGGTAGCCCTTGCGGAACCCGACGACCACGTAGATCACCGGAATCCCGGCGCCGCGGGCCGCGTCGATCGCCCGGCGCAGCCTCGGCAGGTAGCCGGGGTCGTCGCCGAAGCGCTCGACGACGGCCCGTTGCACGTCCATCACGAGGAGGGCGCTCTTCGCCATTGTGCTTTCCTTTCGAGTAAGGGACGGGCGGCTAGTCCGCCCGCTGGTGCCGGCCCCGCAGCGCCGAAGCCACCGCCGAGATCAGGGCCATGCTCGCGGCCACGCTGAACACGATCACCAGGCCGTGGTGGAACGCACCGGAGACCAGGTTCGGGAAGAACTCGAAGCCGGTCAGCACGTCGCGCTGCACCGCCGACAGGTGGGACAGCGTCGGGCCGAGCAGGTGCTCGATGGGGTTGTCGCCGAGGAACGTCGCGAACAGCGTGCTCACCGGCGGCAGCGAGGCCAGTCGGTGCGCGGTGTCGGCCGGCACGCCGGCAACAGCGCGAACGCCGGGTAGGAGAAGTTCACCGGCACCAGCAGCAGGCCGACGAACGCCCCCGCCATCACGACCAGCCCGGTCGTGGAGAACAACCGGGCGCCGAACCGGTCGAGCAGCGGCATGAGGTCGGGAATCCCCTGCATCGGGACACCCGGGGGCGTTTCGACCGGTTTGTCCAATTGCATGGATAGTAACAATAGACTTGTTAGTTCAGCTAACTAACGTCGGGGTCCCAGAACGGCGTTCTCACAGGTCCGGAGACCGAACCGGTGACTTCGCGCGGCGCGAGGTGATGACGTACGCCGCGCTGACGATCACGAAGAACGGGACACCCGCCCACCACGCCGGCCGCAGCGGCTCGATGAACAGCGTCGAGACGAGCACGGCGGCGAGGAAGAGCATCACCACCACCGACGTGACGGGCGCGCCCCAGAGCCGGACCGGCGACGGCGGCAGGCCCTGCGCGGCGCGGGCGCGCCGGAAGGCGTGGTGTGTCACCAGGATCAGCAGCCACACCACCAGCGCGCCGAACACCGACACGCCGAACAGCGCCAGGTACGCCTCGCTCTCGCTGGCCGCGGAGACGCCCGCGGCGAGCGCCAGTCCCAGCGCCGACAGCGCGAGCGCGTTACGCGGCACGCCGGCGGCGCTGAGCCGGCCGGTCCAGGCGGGGGCGTACCTGTTGGCGGCGAGCGAGTGCATCATCCTGGTGGTCAGGTAGAGGTTCGTGTTGGCGCTGGACAACGCGGCGGTCAGCACGACGAAGTTCATGACGGTCGCCGCGGCCGGGACGCCGGCGGCCGAGAACACGCCGACGAAGGGGCTCTCGGTGACGGAGCCGCCCTGGGCGGTGGTGGTCCACGGCACCACGGTGAGCACGATCGCGATGGCGAGCACGTAGAAGAGCGCCAGCCGGGTGATCATGCGGCGGGCGGCGCGCGGGATGTCGCGCACCGGGTTCTCCGACTCGGCGGCGGTGACCGAGACGACCTCGGTGCCGATGTAGCTGAACAGCACGAACACCATGGCCAGGAACAGCCCGTTCATCCCGTTGGGCAGGAAGCCGCCGTGCGCGGTGAGGTTCGAGACGCCGGTGGCGGCGGCGTCGGGCAGGCCGACGGTGACGAGGACCACGCCGAGCAGGATGAACACGATGATGGCCACCACCTTGATCATCGCGAACCAGTACTCGACCTCGCCGAACAGCTTGACCGCGGCGGTGTTCACCACCAGCACGACGACCGAGAAGACGACGACGGGCAGCCACAACGGCAGCGACGGCCACCAGAACTGGACGTAGATCCCGGCCGCGATGACCTCACCGCCGATGGCGATGACCTGGATCGTCCAGTACGTCCAGCGGATCACGAACCCGGCCCACGGGCCCAGGTACCGGTGCGCGATGACTCCGAAGGCGCCGGCCTCGGGGTGGACGACGACCATCTCGGCCAGCGACCAGCCGATCACCAGGGCGACGGCGGCGCAGATGACGTAGGCGACGATGGTCGCGGGACCGGCCTGGGAGATCGCCAGGCTGGAGCCGAGGAACAGGCCGGTGCCGATCGCGCCGCCCAGTCCGATCATGGTGAGCTGACGCCCGGTCAACCGGCGCTGCAGTCCGGATTCGTTGTCCACAAGAGACCTCTCGGGGGGGTGATCAGCTCCCGCGGCAGGCGCTGATGGCTTCGACGACCGCGTCCACGTCGGACCGGTCGTTGTAGTAGTGGAAGGACAGCCGCAGCAGGTCGCCCCGCGGCGCGGTCCAGATGCGGCGCTCGGCCAGCCTGGCGGCCAGCGCGTTCGGGTCGTCGTCGGCGATGGCCACCTGCGGGCCGCGCGCCCCTGCCGGGCTCGCCACCCGCTCGCCGGCCGCCGTCAGCCGCTCCGCCAGCTCCTCGACGAGGGCGGACACATGCTCCTGTACGGCACTCAGGTCGACCCGCTCGATGAGGTCGAACCCGGCGTTGGCCGCGTAGGCGGACGGAACGGGCGGCGTGCCGGTCTCGAAACGCCGGGCGTCGCCCGGGAAGTCGAGCAGCCGGGGATCGAACGCGAACGGGTCGGTCCGGCCGAACCAGCCGGTGAGCTCGGGCTCGCGCTGCTGCTCCATGCCGCCGCGAACGTAGAGGAACGCGATGCCGGGCAGGCCGAGCAGGTACTTGAGCGATCCGGACACCAGGTAGTCACAGCCGAGCCGCCGCACGTCGATCGGGGTCACGCCGGTGCCCTGGTAGGCGTCCACGAACACGCGCGCGCCCTGGTCGTGCGCCAGCCGTACGACGTCCTCGACCGGGAGGCGGGCGCCGTTGCGGTAGGTGTGCAGCGGCACGGACACCAGGTTGACGGTCTCGTCGATGACCTGCTCGTACGCCTCGGCCGCCACGTTCTCGCCGGTGTCGGCGGCCACCCTGATCTTCGCGCCGCGCCGGCCCTGGGCCAGCCACACGTGCGCGATCGACGGGAACTCCAGGTCATTCGTGACGATGCCGGGACGACCCGACCAGTCGAGCGACGAGGCGGCCTGGAAGGCGGCCTCCGAGGCGCACGACAGCACGGCCACCTCGCCGGGCTCGGCGCCGATGAGCCGGGCGAACCGCTCCCTGGCCCGGCCGACCTCCGCCATCCACGGCCCCCACGGGGCGCCCTCGTCCCGCATCGAGTGGCCGATCTCCTGGAGCGCGTACGCGAGCCGCGACGACAAGGCGCCCTGGCTGCAACTCGCCAGGTGCACCGAGTCGGCCAGGGAGGGGAACTCGGCGCGGAACTGAGTGGCGTTCAACATGTACGACATTTCGGGCATCTTATCGACCCGGGCCGGAGAAAAGGTGTCGCACCCACGAACACGGGCGCGACCTTCCGGCGCCTGGTCGGCACTACGCCATGACCTGCGGGATCTCGATCAGTGTGGTGGTGGATCCCTCGCCTGCTAAGGTCTCCGGATCTCTAGTCGTAGATTCGCCACTGCATTCCGTTCTTGCCATGTTCGAGCGCGAGCGTTCCCTCCGCCGTTGGCGGGGTCCCGTCGAATGCTTCGATTCTGAGCATCATGTCATCGAATCTGGCCTGCGTTTCCGCCGCCGCGAGAGAATGATCCTTCTCGAACAGGTACAGCACCCTCTCTTTTGTATCGAAGAAAAGTGCCGACGCAGCTGGATTGCGTTGTGTCATCGCATGTCTCCTAGAGCCCAACGAGTGCGCGAGAGCGCAGGTCACACCGACCGCAGCGCCTCGGTCGGCGACAGGCGGGCGGCCCGGAGGGCGGGCAGCAGGCCGGCGATCGCACCGATCGCGACCGCCGCGCCGATTCCACCGGCCCACGCCGTGGTGGGGACCAGGACCTCCCACTGTTTGGCGCCGGCGTACACGACGGTCGCCAGCGCGCCGACGCCCACACCGGCGACGCCGCCGACGGCCGAGAGCATGATCGCCTCCGCAAGGAACTGGGTGCGGATCTGCCCTCTTGTCGCGCCGAGCGCGCGACGTAGCCCGATCTCCGACCGGCGCTCGAGCACAGAGATGATCATGATGTTGGCGACCCCGACCGCGCCGACTATCAGCGCCACCGCCCCGAGCCCCAGGAAGAGGCTGTTGAACGCCCCGCTGGCCGCCGCGCGGGCGGTGAGCGCGGCTGAGGGCCGGCTGACGCTGACCTCGTTCGGCGCCTGGGGATTGATCGCTTGTGCGAGTACGGCCCGCACCGCGGGTACCTGGCTGGTTTCCGAACGCACGTAGATCGTCGTCGCCGGCCCGTCCGCCGGCCTGCCCTGAACGATGCTGGTGTGGTTGAGGTAGGTCTGGGCGGCTCGGTAGCCGACCAGGACGCTCGCGTCGATCTCCGGTGCGAGTGCCGCCGGGCTCAGGATCCCCCCGACGTAGAACCACTGACCGCTCAGCCAGACGCGCTCGCCGGGATAGACGCGGTCGATTCCCAGACGTTCGGCGGCGAGGGCGCCCAATACGGCGACGGGCTGTGTGGCGGTGGCGGAGTTCAGCCAGCCGCCCTGTGCGACTGTCGTCGCGACCACGGGGAGCAGATCCAGGCTGGCCGCCTTGACCTGCAGCCCGTTGGTGTTGACCGCGGGGATCAGCTGGCTTCGGTAGACCGTCGCGCCACTGACGGTGCCGGTGTGGGCGACCAGTTGGACGGATTTGATCCGCGACACCCGCAACGGCGCTTCGAGCGGCAGCAGCGCGTCCTGGCCGGAGAGCGTGCGCCCGGTGCCCGCGGTCAGCAGGTTCGTGCCGAGGCGATCGATCTCCGCCAGCAATCCGGCCTGGGAGGAGGAGGACAGCCCCAGCACGGCGACGATCGCGGCCACGCCGATCGCGATCCCCAGGGCCGACAGCGCTGCTCGCATCGGGCGGGCGCGCAGGCCGACGCTAGCCAGTCGTGCCTGATCGCCGAGCCGCAGCCGGGCAGGAACGAGCGTGGGCGGGCCGCTCATGATCGCCGCTCCCCGGCCGGTTGGCCGGGCGTGTGGGCGTCAGCCGGGTCGCCTGGCCAGTGGCGCAGGTCGTACGCGCTGTCGGAAACGATCCGTCCGTCGAGCACATGGACCTGGCGTGGCAGGCCGGCGGCCAGCTCGGAATCGTGCGTGATCACGATGATCGTGGCGCCGCCGGCATTGAGCTCGAGCAGGAGTTTCAGTATCGACGCGCCGGTGGCGCTGTCGAGGTTGCCGGTGGGCTCGTCGGCGAGCACGATCGCGGGGCGGCCCACGAGCGCCCTGGCGATCGCCACGCGCTGGCGCTGGCCACCGGACATCTTGCCGGGGCGAAAGCCCGCACGGTCGGTGAGCCCGACACGGGTGAGCGCCTCGGCGGCGCGCTCTCGTCGCGCGCGTACGTCGACGCCGGCGTAGAGCAGCCCATCGGCGACGTTCTCCAGCGCTGTCGAATACTCGGCCAGAAAGAACTGCTGGAAGACGAACCCGATGTCGCGGGCCCGCAGGGCGGCGAGTCGCCGATCGTCCAGACTGGCGACGTCGATGCCGTTGATCCGCACGATGCCGCCGCTGGGCCGCTCGAGCGTCCCCATGACGTGCAGGAGCGTCGTCTTGCCCGACCCGGATGGCCCGACGATCGCGACCAGCTCGCCCTTACGGACGGTGAAGCTCACGCTCTGTAGCGCGGGCACGGGGGGCTGTTCACCGTAGGTCTTGGTAACCGCCTCCAGTTCCAGAACCGGCGGGGGAAAGCTCGTGGTGGTCGACCGGTGCGTACTCATGTCGCGGGCACCACCACTTGCTGACCGGCCGAGAGCTCTCCGATCACTTGCACCAGTCCGTTGGCGTCATCGAACAGGCCAAGCGTGACCGGCACCGGTCGGCGCCTGCCCTGAGCGTCGCGTGTCTCGACCGCGAACTCGCCTCCCGCTCGCGTCACCAGCGCGGTGACCGGCACGATCAGGGCGTTCTCGACCCCGCCCGTGGTGATCTCAACCTGTACCGGAGCATGGTCGAGGCGGCCCGCGTCCTTGGGACGCTTGAGCGTGATGTAGATCGGGATCGTCGCGGTCGACGAACCGGAACCGCTTCCAGAGTCCGACCCGGAGCTTGCGACCGTGCCGATGCGGCGGACGACCCCCGGTGTGGTGCGGTTGTCCGGGAGGGTGATCCGCACGGGGTCGCCGACCTTGACCTCGGACTGCTGGGCGGGGTTCAGATCCACGGTCACCTGGCGGCCGTTCGACGTCGCCTCCGCGATCGGCTCTCCTGGCCTGGCGCTCGCGCCGAGCCTGGCCGTCACCTTGCCGATGCGCGACGGGCCCGGCAGCGTCACCGCCTGCCCCAGCTTCAGCGAGCCGGTCTCCTCGGCCCCGAGCTTGTCCTGCAACCGTTCCAGCGCCCAGGCGGTCCGCCAGCCGAAGTAGTCGGAAGACGCTTCGAGCTGTGCGCGGGTGGCGTATCCGAGCCGCACGAGGTTCGTGTTCAGTTCACGCACATCCCGCCCGCTGTCGCCCACGGACAGATCGCGATACGGCGGGGTGGTGCCGCACAGCAGCACGACCGGGGTGTCCTCCACCCGGTAGAGCATCGCGCCGCACTTGATCTCCTGGCCGGGCCTCGGCAGCCGGGTGTAGATGCCGGTGGCGTGGTTGACGACCGGGTAAGGCGACCCGTCGGCCTGGCCCACATAGGACAGGGTGCCGCTTTGGTGGATCTGCGAGGACAACCGGCCTTTCCGCACGGTCGCGAACGAGGTCTTGACGCTTGCCTGCGCGGAGGGCTCGCTCTTGCCGTCGAACGGGCCGGTGACGACGACCACCGCGGCTCCGGCGGTCACCGCTGTCAGGAGAACGACGCAGGTGAGCAGCCGGCGGCGCCTGGGCCGTACCACCCGATCGAGCTCTGTTTCACGGGTGCGTGTGTTCACTGACCACCCGCAGGGCCGCCATCGGGCATGTGCTTCCTGCAGGTCTGCATCGCGGTCTTGAACTGCGGTGTGTTGGGATCGATGCCGTCGATGAGGAGGTTCCCGTCCTTCGGATCGGGAAAGTTCTTCACCCCGTTCTCGCGCATGCAGGAGGCGAACCGCAGCATCTGCTTCACCTGCTGGTCATCGGCCGAGCCGCTCTGGACGCCGGCCGGCGCGAGTGACCTGCAAGCCTCCTGTGCGGCCTTGAACTGCGGCGCGTTCATGTCCACCCCGCTGCCCTCGCCGATTTTGACGTCGAGTTGGCCGTCGACGGGGTCGGGGAAGCCCGGCACCCCGTTCGAGCGCATGCATTCCGCGTACTTCACCAGCTTGGCCGTGCCCTCGTCGACGGCGCTGGAGGCGCCGGATCGCGGACCGCCCGGCGGATCGTCCGACGAACCGCCGCAGCCGGCGACTCCCAGTCCGAGAGCCGCGACCGCCACCATCGCGGTGATGCTCCTTGTCATCCTCATGCCTTCAGGCCCCTTCGCATCAGCTGCACGTTGGTCATCGGGACCTGTTTGTACGGGTCGGCCGGTCACACCACGGTCCGCGATCCTGTGACCCGGCTGTGACCAGGGGTCCACGTATCCTCGTCGGCATGGACACCCATGGATGCCGGAGATGAGGGTGTTGGTGGTCGAGGACCATCGTGAGCTGGCGGAATCGCTGGCAAGGGTTCTCCGCCGCGAGGGGATGGCGGTCGACGTCGCCCACGACGGCCAGGCCGCGCTTGAGCGGGCCACGGTGATGGACTACGACATCGTCGTGCTCGACAGGGATCTTCCCCTGGTTCACGGCGACGAGGTTTGCGGCACGCTGGTGGCGCAGGGCAGCCAGACTCGGGTGCTGATGCTGACCGCGTCCGGCACGCTGGCCGAACGCGTCGAAGGGCTCACCCTCGGCGCCGACGACTACTTGACGAAGCCGTTCGCGTACGCCGAGCTGGTCGCGCGGATCCGCGCGCTCGCCAGGCGCTCGCAGCCGCCGCTGCCGCCCGTCCTGGTGCACGGCGACCTCCGGCTCGATCCGGCGCGGCGCGCCGCCACCCGTGGGGGAATGCGGTTGGCACTGAGCCCGAAGGAGTTGGCGGTGCTCGAATACCTGCTCGGCGCGCAAGGCCGGGTGGTGTCCGCCGAGGAGTTGCTCGAACGAGTCTGGGACGAGGCGGCCGATCCGTTCACCACGACGGTCAAGGCGACGATCAACCGCCTGCGGTCCAAGCTTGGCGACCCGCCCGTGATCGAGACCGTTCCTCGGTGCGGCTACCGGATCTGAGCCGCCCATGCGCCTGTTCGATCCGGTCCGCCTGCGGGCTCGTACGATGCGCCTGCGGCTCACCCTCCTCTACAGCGCCGTATTCGCCGCCTCAGGCGCCGCTCTACTGGCGATCACCTATCTGCTCGTCAGCCACTCCTCGGGCCTGATCCTCTTCAGCTTCGACACGCCTGGCCGACTCGGAGGAACGAGCGACGGCGACGCCTTCTTCAACGGTGACCCGCTGCCCAGGCAGCAGCTGTCGGGGATGGCACGCCAACTACATGAGCACGCGGCCCGCCAGCAGGATGCCCTCCTGCACGAGCTGCTGGTCCAATCCGGGATCGCGCTGGCCATCATGGTGGTGATCTCGATCGCGCTCGGCTGGCTGGTGGCCGGCCGTGCCCTGCGCCCCATGCGGGCGATGGCCGCTACCGTCCGCGACATTTCCGCACGTAACTTGCACGAACGACTGGCCGTCGAAACCCCTCACGATGAGTTGAAGGACCTCGCCGACACTGTCGACGGTCTCCTCGGCCGGCTGGAGACGTCGTTCGAGGCCCAGAAGCGCTTCGTCGCCAATGCGGCGCACGAACTGCGCACCCCGCTCACCCTGGAGCGCGCGCTGCTCGAGGAGACGCTCACCGACCGCGACGCCACCCTCGCGGCCTTCCGGGGAACCTCCGAGCGACTGCTCGCCCTCAGCGAGGAACAGGCCCGCCGGCTCGAAGCGCTGCTCACGCTGGCCAACAGCGAACGCGGCCTCGATCATCGTGAGCCCTTCGATCTCGCCACGCTCGCCCATCAGGTGCTGCTCACCTCCCAGGCGGAGATCGACCGGCTTGGGCTGCGGATCGACGCACGCGTCTCGCCCGCCCACACCTCGGGCGACCCCACCCAGGTCGAACGGCTGATGGCCAATCTCATCGACAACGCCGTCCACTACAACGTCGCCGGCGGCCGAATCGACATCGCCACCGGAACCAGAGACGGGCGCGCGTTCTTCTCGATCGTCAACACCGGGCCCATCATCCCGCCGGGAGAGGTCGACCGGCTGTTCGAACCCTTCCAGCGACTCAAAGCGGAGCGCACCACGTACGATGACGGCCACCACGGCCTGGGCCTCTCGATCGTCCGAGCCATCGCCATCGCTCACGACGCCGTCCTCGCCCCGCGTGCCGCCCCAGACGGGGGCCTTGTCGTAGAGGTGAGCTTCCCTTCACCGCTCTCCACGCCTCGGCCGAGAGCCGCCCCTTGATCGTGGACCTTGTGCGGAGCCGCCCTTGATCGACCGGAGCGCGGCACATAGTCTGCGCCGAAGCGATCATCCGCTTCGGCGAGCACCTTCACGAAGGAGTCGCAGCGTGACGACGATGCGGGCGGATGCCTGCTGATGCCGCGAGTATCAGGATGAGAAACGGTTGAGCAGCAGTGCCAGGCGCTGCTCGTGGTCTTCGCGCCGCATCCTGCCGTTGCGCATCAGCGTGATGAGCCCGTGCAGCGCGCTCCAGAAGGTCTCGGTGAGGGCCCCCAGGTTGTCGTCCCGCCGTACGAACGGGCGGACGGCCTCGCGCAGCTCACCGAACGCCTCCTGCAGCGGCGGCGGCGCTTCTGGGCTGGCGAACGGCAGGTCGACGGCGAGCGTGAACATCACGTCGTACAGCGCGGGGTGTTGCTCGGCGAACGCGTCGTATGCGCCGGCGACCGCCGCGAGGGCCTGCGAGGGGCCGGCCGCCGGTGTGCGGGCCGCCCGCAGCCGGGCGGCGAGGTCGGCGCAGCCGTCGACCGCGACCGCCGCCATGATGGCGCCCTTGCCCTTGAAGTGGCTGTAAAGGACCGGCTGGCTGTATTCGATCTCCTCGGCGAGCCGCCGGGTGGTCACGGCGTCCCAGCCTTCCGCCTCGGCCAGTTCGCGGGCCGCCGTGACGATCAGCCGCTCTCGTTCCGCTCGCTCGCGCTGCCGGCGCGTCTGGATTGACATGACCCAAGTCTAGCGCCGCTAGCGTTCCTGTCCAGGCTATGTTAGCTTCGATCTCGAATCTAGCAGCGCTAGAAAATGGAGGAAGTCATGCTCACCACAATCGCCTACGGACTGGCCATCGTGCTCAACGTCTTCGTGGTCTACATCGGCGCCCGGTTTCTCCTGGCGCCTCATGCCTCGGCGGCCGGCTACGGCGTCCCGGCCAAGAAGGACGGGGACGCCGCCCCCTACCTGACCGTCAAGGGCATACGCGACCTCAGTTACGGCATACTCGGGCTCGCGCTGGTCGCGTTCGCGGACGCCCGCGCCGTGGCCTGGTTCATGCTCGTCGTGGCACTCAACCCGCTCGTGGACACCGCCATCGTGCTGCGCCACGGGGGCACCAAGGCGACCGCCTTCGGCGTGCACTTCGCCACCGCCGTGGTCGTCCTGATCAACGCCGCCCTCCTGTTCGCCGTGTGAGGGCCCTGCGCGGTCCGAGAAGCAGAACTGGGCCGACGTCTACAACCCCATTCACAAGGTCACCTCGATGAGCGGCGTGCCGGGGGCGTGGACGCTCGTCAGGGCAGCTCGGCCAGGTCGTCGGAGGTGAGGCGGAGGCCGGCCGCCGCGATGTTCTCGGTCAGATGGTCGAGCGAGCTGGTGCCGGGGATGGCCAGTGTCACCGGTGAGGTGGCGAGCAGCCAGGCCAGGGCGAAACGGTCGCGGCCGAGGCGGCGCAGATCCTCCTCGACCAGACCGCGCAGTTGATCGGGCGTGGCCTGGCCGGTGGGCACGACGCCGCCCTCGAGCAGCGGACCCACTTTGGTGGCGAGCACCAGGTCCTCCGGGTAGGGCGACAACGCCTCCCGGATCAGCTCGTGCGCGTGGAGGTCACCGAACCCGTAGAAGCCGGCGGTGTCGATGTGGTTCACGCCGAGCTCCGTGGCACGGCGCAGCACCGCGATGCCCGCCTCTGGGCCGCGTACGGAGCCGCCGAGAGCCAGCCTCATCGCGCCGAAGCCGAGCCGGTTGACCCGCAGGTCACCGCCCAGCAGGAAGTGGCCGCCGGCGGCCGCAGTCGTGTTCATGTTCCTCTTCCTGTTCGATCCGTACGCGGTCAGCCGCGGTAGTGCTCGGCCAGCGCGGTGAACGCGGCCTTGGGTTCCCATTGCATGCCGGGGTAGGTGTCGCCGTGGCGGTCGTCGAGCACTTTGACGATGCCGTAGCTGGCCAGGTCGAGGTCGTCACGGGGGTCGCCGCCGGGGCGGTGTGGGAAGTTGCCGAGCGCGAAGAGGAAGACGAAGGCGCTGTCGACGCCTTCCTCGTCGAAGATCTCCAGCAGCTCACGCAGGTTCGCGGCCTGGCCGGCTTCGTCGCGGATGTACTCGCCGGTCAGTCGGACGGGTGCGCCGGTGTCCTTGTCGTACTCGACGATCTCCAGGCCCCGGGCGCCGCTGTCGGCCGCGCCCCGGTAGGTGGCGGTGCCGAACTCGGTGATCGCGACCGGCTTGCCCTGCGCGACGAGAGTGCGTACGCCCTCGCTGAACCGGCCGGCGACCTCGGCCGACCGGTAGAGATCCACGCCCACGATGTCGAAGGGGGCCCAGTCGACGCGCTCCAGCGGTATGGCGGCGTAGGTCATCTTGCCGTCGAATCGTTCGCGGATGAGCGTCACGGCGTTGCCGAGGAACTCGTTGACACGTGCGCTGAGCTCGCCGACCCGCTCGCGCAGGCGATCCCGCTGGTTCAGCAGCAGGTCGAGCCGGACGTCCTCGGTTTCGCCCGGCACGAACCCCTTGTTCTTCAGGCTCAGCTCGGCGCCGGCGACGAACACGACCTCGGCTCCCCGCCGCCGGAGCCGCTCCGCGCGCTCCGCGCAGTCGGCGAACAGCGCGAGCATCTCCTCGGTGGTCAGCTCGAGAGGGTAGGGCGAGAACCAGACCTCCAGGCCGAGGTCGGCGGCGTACGTCGCGGCCAGCTCCAGCCGCTCCGGATCACCGCCCATGACACGGACCGCGGTGCAGTGCAGGTCGTCACGGATGATTTCCAGCTCGCGCCTGACCACGTCCGGGTCGAAGCGCTCTCGGGAGATCGCTCCCCCGCTGATGAAGCCCGTGTCGTAGCTGATGCCCTTGGCCCGCATGGGTCTGGTCCTTCCTGTCGGCCGGAGAGCCCGAGGCTACGAAAAAAAATGCGTACACGCAAGTTTGCATTCTCCGCATGTAAGGTGGGACGGTGACCACAAGACAGGACGGGTTGCGGGAGCGGAAGAAGCAGGCCACCCGGGAGGCGTTGCGCGAGGCGGCGCTGCGACTGGCCCTTGAGCGTGGGCCTGACAACGTGCGCGTCGACGACATCGCCGAGGCCGCCGGGGTCTCGCCACGGACCTACAACAACTACTTCTCCAGTCGCGAGCAGGCGATCGTCGCCGCCGTCACCGCCGAACGGGAGTCACGAGTCGCCGCGGCGGTAGCCGCCAGGCCCGAAGGCGTCCGCCTCGCCGACGCCGTCATCGACGCGATCGTGGAGCAGTACACCGACCCGGGTGAGCACGGTCGCGACGCGCTGCTGCTGATCACCACCCGTCCCGCGCTGCGCGACGCGTTCGTCGACACCGCCGGCGCGATCACACATCCCCTCGCCGACGCGATCGCCGACCGCCTGGGCGACACCGACCGGCCAGGTGACACCGGCCAGCTGGGCGGCACCGACCGGTACACCGCCCGCGTCCTCGCGGCGAGCGTGGCCGCGGCGGTTCAGGTCGCGCTCGAACAATGGGTACGGCCCGCCGCCCCGTCCCCCGCGACCGGGCTCGTCGTACTGGCCGGCTCGCTACCCGACCTGCTCCGCGCCGCGCTCGCACCGCTCACACCAGCGCTCGACGCCGCCGAAGAACGACCACGACGACGGTGACAGGGCTGTCCATGCGCCCACGGCGGAAGGTCACTTTCCGGTGGTACGGGAGGCCAGTTGGCCGGCGACGTCCTTGGCCGGGTTGAGCACCTCTTCCTCGCCCAACGCGGTGGTGTCGGAGTCGGGACCCGTGGTCGTGGCCACGGTGGACAGACCTCCGAACGTTACTTCGACGACCTGACCGCCCACGCGGTAGAAGATGATCGCCTCGCGCCTGTTGACAATCTTGTCGCTCGTGCTGATCTGCGCGAACGCCTCCTCACCGATCCCGCTCAGCGTGATCGGCTTGCTCTCCTTCGCCAGTTGCTGGTCCTCGGGCACACCGGCGGGTGCCGTGCCGGCGTCCTTCTTCTCCTGCTGGAACTTGGCGCGGGCCGCGGCCGCTCCTTCCTTCATGGTCGACACGTTCACCCGCAGATTCACCATGTTGTACGTGGCCTCGCTCCGGCCCTCGGGGTCGAAGATGCTGCTCCAACTGCACGTCGCCCAGCGTTCACCGGAGTACGCGCTGTTGCGGGCGCTGGTCCTGGCCTTGCCGACGTATTTCCGCACGGTCTGCTCGGGGAGCGCCTTGCACACGTCCTGGCCTCTGGAGGCGGCGGTGATCCGGGTGACCTCGCCGTCCTCGCTCTGGGAGTCTCCCTTGAGCAGGGCGGTGGAGAACGCCTTCGCCGCCTCCTGCGCGGAGCGCATCACCTGCGACTCGGATAGCTGTTCGTAGCCGCCGTTGAGGCCGGGCAGGCTGTCGTAGCCGCCGTATCGGAGGTGTACGAGGGCGCCGGACAGCTGGAAGGTTATCTCGGCGTCCACGGCCTTCGTCGACGTGTCCGTGCTCACGGACGTGAAGGCGTATGACGCCTCACCGAGGCCGGAAACGCTCACCAGTTCGCCGAACCTGGACCCCTCGGGCGGATCGTTCAGCATGCTCTGGGTGTTTTCCTTCTGGATGGCGAAGTGTTGTTTCGCGTCGAAACCGCCTCGGGTCTTCTCGTACGTGGTCAGGACCACTTCGAGGTCGCGTTTCTGCTCGACCTGGCCCCTCGGCTGCTCGCCCGACTCCCACGCACAGGTGCTTTCCGTGGACGACATCGTGGAGGTGTCGTCCGCGGGATTTTCCTCCGCGTTGCGTACGAGCTTCTTCAGTAGGTCGGCGGGGAAGATCGAGCAGAGGTCCTCGCCCTTGAACGAGGCCAGCTTGGCGGTCGGCCGCTCGCTCTCCGAGGTGCCCTTCCCCGCCTGCTCACCGCTCGGCTCGCCACCCTCGTCGTCGCCGGACAGCAACGCGAAGGCGCCGGCGCCACCGCCGCCGAGCAGGACGAGGGCGACAATCGAGGCGATCAGGATGGCCGGCCGGGTGCCGCGCGTCGGCCCGCTCGCCGGCCCCTGCCCACCGGGACGCCCGGGACCGCCCTCCCAGCCTCCTCCAGGCCCGCCCGGGCCTCCGGGGCCGCCCGGACCTCCAGGCCCGCCCGGGCCGTAAGGACCACCGGGGCCGCCCTGACCGCCCGGGCCGTAAGGACCACCGGGGCCGCCCGGGCCTCCGGGGTGGCCATGCTGCGGAGGGTGGGGCCTTGGCGGGCCCTGGCCCGGACCTCCCCACGACGGTCCCGCGGGTCCGGGCATCGGCTGACCAGGGTGCCGCGGGCCGGGCATCGGGTTGCCGAAGCGTGGGTCGGCGGGGCCGCCCTGTCCTTGGGGCGGGTATGACATGACGATCAATCCTACGGGAGTGGTTTGGTGTGAATTTGGCGTCAGCACGTGTGGTGGGGATGACCGGCGCTCAGGGCATCGGCAGCGGTGGCACCTCATCGAGCCAAATCTCCCGAGCCGCGTCGTAGCACCGTCCGAGCTCGTGGCTCGGCTGGCGCCGCAGCTCGCCTTTGGCGATCTTCTCCGAGGGCGTACGAGGCAGCGACGTACGGAACTCCCAGTACCTGGGCACCTTGAACGAGGCCAGACGCTCCCGCGTGTGGCGCAGGAGGTCGTCCAGCGAGAGCTCCCCGTCACAAACGGCCACGACGTAAGCCTTGATCTCCTCGCCGCGTATGTCGTCGGCCACCGGCACGTACGCGCACAACCGCACCCCTGGGTGGCTCTCCGGGGAGGCGGCGGAGCCCGCCCAGGTCGCGAACTGACCGGTCCGTCTGGGTGAAGAACGTGGGCGAACGGCCCGGCGCGTACGACGCCCTGCTGCGCGTCAACGGCTCCGAGCAGGCACGTGAGCCGCGTAACTATGCTTTACCTACATGCACAGTAGGTTTTATGGTGATGGGAGCCCAGAACAGAAGAGGAAGACCCATGACTCTCCAGTTCCTCTGGTACATCCCGAACCAGGCCCGGCCCGGACACCGCGGCGACGACGCCGTCTCGAACCACAACAGCCTGGAAACCCTCACCAGCCACGCCCAAGCCCTCGAAGGGCACGGATGGGACGGGGCGCTCATCGGCACCGGATGGGGGCGGCCGGACACCTTCACGGTCGCCACCGCGCTGGCCGCGCGGACGACGACGTTCCGCCCGCTGATCGCGATCAGGCCCGGCTACTGGCATCCGGCCAACTTCGCCTCCGCCGCCGCGACGCTGGACCATCTCACCGGGGGCCGGGTGCTGGTCAACATCGTGTCGGGCAAGGACGACCTGGCGGCGTACGGCGACAGCGAAGGCGGCCAGGCCCACCGCTACGCGCGTACCAAGGAATTCCTCCAGATCGTGCGCAGGCTGTGGACCGAGGAGAACCTCACCTACCACGGCGAGCACTTCAGCGTCACCGACTCCACCGTGGTGCCGAGAACGGTCGTCAGGGGCGAACGCCGGCACCCCCGGCTCTACTTCGGCGGCGCTTCGGAAGCCGCCGAGCAGGTGGCCGCCACCGAGGCCGACATCCAGCTCTTCTGGGGCGAGCCACTCGACGGCGTCGGCGAGCGGATCGAGCGGCTCAAGCGACTCAGCGAGAAGCTCGGACGTGAGCACCCGCCACTGGAGTTCGGGCTGCGGATCACCACGCTGGTACGCGACACCACCGAACAGGCCTGGGCCGACGCCGAGGCCAAGGTCGAGCAGATGGCGGGAAACGACACCGCGCGCAACCCGAACTGGCGCGCCGCCGTCGGCCAGCAGCGGCTGCTCGACCTGGCCGCGCGGGGCGAGGTGCTCGACGACAACCTCTACACCACCCCCGGCAAGTACGGCGGCGGCGGCGCGGGCACCACCTGGCTGGTCGGCTCGGCCGAGGACGTGGCGAAGTCGCTGCGTAAGTACCAGGCCCTCGGCATCACCCACTTCGTGCTCTCCGACACCCCCTACCTGCCGGAGATCAAACGCCAGGGCGACCGGCTCCTACCGCTGTTGCGCGAGTAACCCGGTCTCGTCCGGCGCGCTACGGGTGACGCGGCCGCGTGAACACCGCCTCCACGACGCGGCCGCCCTTCCTGACCGGCACGCGGTCCGCGACGTGGTGGACGACGGTGTGTTTCAGGAGTCGGGGTGGGCCAGGAAGCGGCCGAAGCGGCCCTGGTGGTAGAGGAGCGGGCGACCGGTACGGTGCACGTCCGCCTCGGCCACCAGGCCGACGACCAGGAGGTGGTCGCCGACCTCGGCTCTCTCGTAGGGCAGGCAGAGCAGGTGCGCCGAGACGTCCTGCAGCAACGGGGCACCCAGCGGTCCCGGCCGCCAGCGGGTGGGCTCGGCGAACCGGTCGATGCTCCTGCGCGCGAACCTGGCCGCCAGCTCGGCCTGGTCGCTGGCCAGGATGTTGACCGCGAAGTGGTCGGCGGCGCTCAGTCGCGGCCAGGTGGTCGAGGAGCGGTCCACGTAGAAGGAGACCAGGGGCGGTTCGACGCTGACCGAGGAGAAGGAGGTGGCGGTGAGCCCGACGGGCACGCCGGCGCTCTGCGCGGTGATGACCACGACCCCGCTGGCGTGCACGGCGAGCGCTCGCTTGAACTGATCGGCCGCGATGGCGTGATCGGGCAGCGTGTCGGTCATGCGGGCACCCCCGTCCGACGTACGCGGTCGCCAGGGTGGGCGGATGTCACGGATGGCATGATCACGAGAGTTCCTCACGGGAGAAGACATGCTCGCGCGTCGCCCCGGCGACTGTCCGGGGGCGCGGGAGAGGGTTGTCGGCGAGGGCGTGGACGGCGTCGGCCGCGCCGGGAGCACGAGGGTGCAGGCGGGCCTCGTGGCCCGCGACCACAAGTCCGTGATCAACGACACTGCGCGCCGGCGACGTGGCCGAAGTCCACGTGGGAGCGCCTGGTCAGGAGAAGGCCCTGGCTCATACGTACGACGCTGAGCCGCGGCCGGCGCCACCAGGGCCGTCGCGGCGCGGCGACCTGCTCTTCCTCCTCGGACTCGGCCTCGTCGTCCGGGAGGTCGTACCAGTGTGTGTCCCCCGGGAGGCCGGTGTGGACGGCCTCGTCGCGATCCTGGCTCATGCCGGTGATGTACGATCTCACGTCGCCGATCTTTCCCTATTAATTTTATCGGGATTCGACACACCGAGTGCCCGGAGCAGTTCGGCCCGGATCTCGCCGGTGCTCCTGCCCGCGTCGAGCCGCTGCTCGGCCGCGATCCTTCCCTGGTCTAGCACGAGGAGGCGGTCGGCCAGCGCGATCGCCTCGTCCACGTCGTGGGTGACCAGAAGGACGGCCGGCCGGTGTTCCTCGTACAGGCGGCGCAGCAGGCCGTGCATCTTGAGCCTGGTCAGGGCGTCGAGCGCGCCGAAGGGCTCGTCGGCGAGCAGCAGCCGGGGCTCGCGTACGAGGGACCGCGCCAGCGCCACCACTGCTGCTCACCGCCGGACAACTCGTTGGGCCAGGCGCGTTCCCGGCCGGCCAGGCCCACCTCCGCCAGGCTCTCCCGGCCCTTCTGGCGTGCTCCTTCCAGGCCGATCACGACGTTGTCGAGCACCCGCTGCCAGGGCAGCAACCTGGCGTCCTGGAAGATCACCGAGACCGGCTCAGGCACCTCGACCAGTCCCTCCCCGCTCACGTCGGTGTCGAGCCCGGCCAGGGCCCGCAGCAGCGTGCTCTTGCCCGACCCGCTCTGACCCAGCAGCGCCACGAACTCCCCTGCCGCGATCTCCAGGTCCAGGTCGTCCAGTACGGCGCGCTCGCCGAACAGGCGGGTCAGGCCCTTGACCCGGATCAGCCCGCCAACGTCCGTCGCCATGACAGTGCCTTCCTCTCCACGAGTCGTACTCCGGCGTCGGAGAAGAGGCCGAGCAGGCCGTACAGGACGATGCCGACGAGGATCACGTCGGTCTGCCCGTACGTACGCGCCAGGTCCATCATGTAGCCGATGCCGGTGGTGGAGTTGATCAGCTCGGCCACGACCAGGTACAGCCAGGCCGTCGTGACCGCGAACCGCATGCCGAGCAGGAAACCGGGCAACGCCCCCGGCAGCACCACCTTCCTGATGAAGGCGCCCCGCCCGAGCCCGACGGTCTCCGCCAGCTCCACGTAACGGTTGTCGATGCTCCGCAGCCCGTTGTGCGTATGGATGTAGATCGGTACCAGCACGCCGAGCGTGATGACCGTCACCTTCATCACCTCGCCGATGCCCAGCCAGAGGATCAGCAGCGGCATCAGCGCGAGCGCCGGGACGGCCCGCTTGATCTGAACGAGCCCGTCGATCGCGGCCTCGCCCCAGCGGTTCAGCCCGGACAGCAGTGCGAGGAAGGTGCCGAGCGGCACTCCGAAGGCCAGCCCCAGCAGGACGCGCTGGACGGAGGCGATCAGGTTCTCCTGCAGGCGGCCGGACTCGACCAGCTCGGCCGTGGTGGTGATCACCGTCCACGGTGCGGACAGGAACCGCGGATCCAGCACGCCGCGCCGAGGCGGCCGCCCAGACCGCGAGCAGCAGCAGCGGACCCACGAGGAAACCGAACCTGAGCCGCCGGCCGGGCCGCAGACGGCGACGCCTGGGCGGCGGGACGGCCACGGCCGGGCGGGAGGCGACGAGCGTCATCACACACCATCCTTGATCGCGTCCGCGCCGACCGTCTGGTAGCGCAGGTCGTACAGGTCCTGGGCCTTCAGCACCGGGTTGCCGGTCTCCCTGGCCAGGATGTCGATGGTCTCCTGGTGCCAGGCGATGGCATCGGACCAGTCGGCCGGGATCTCGGGCTCGCCCACCAGCTCGACCAGGTATTGGCCGTCGGCGGTGTTGAGGCCCTGGTCCTTGACGTAGTAGCCGGCGATCCACTCGTCTGTGTGCTCGTAGGTCCAGCGCGAGGCGCGGGCCCAGGCGGCGACGTACTCGCGGATCGCGGCGGCCTTGGCCGGGTCCTCGAGCGTGGCCGTCCGCACGTACAGGTGGCCGGGATCGTCGCGGAGCCCGTGGCGGATGGTCGTGGCGCCGTCCCTGCCGAACTTGGCGGTGTAGCGCTTGATGTTGACGCCGCCGATCGGGGCCACGTCCACCTGTCTGGAGGCCAGCGCGTTCGGATAGACGTCGCCGGTGCTCGGCAGCTCGACCAGGGTGACGTCGTCCTTCGTCAGGCCGGCCTGGGCCAGCACCCTCAGCACGAGCGCGCCCTGGGCCTGGCCAGGACTGTAGGCGATCTTCTTGCCGCGCAGGTCGGCGAGGGTCTTCACGGTCGCGCCCGGCGCGATGCCGAGCTCGTACGTCGGGTGCTGGAGCGGATCCTTGCGGAACTTCGAGGCGACGATCTTCACGGGCAGGCCGGTCCAGGTCGCGTGGATGGGGGGATGTCCGCGACCGCGCCGACGTCCAACGCGTCGGCCCTGAACGCCTCGGTGGTCTGCGGGCCGCCGCTGATGTTGGCCCACTCGATGTCGAACGAGAACTTGTCGATCTCACCGGACAACTGCAGGGCGACCTTCGTGGGCGGGTCTCCGATGATCAGCTTGGTGCCCTTGGGTACGGACGTCGGCAGCGGCGCGTCGGCGGCGAGCGCCGCGGCGGCTTTCTGCTCGCCGCCTCCGGCGCATCCGGCCAGGGCGGCCAGCAGGAGCACGGCGAGTGTGGGTCTCAGGAAGGCGGAGACAGGCATACGCTATGGCCTTTCAGGTGCGAAATTGCAGGTCCTCGACGATCCGCGCCTGTGGTTCTGACGGCACCATGGGCCGCCTCCGATCGTGATCACGAAGTCACTCCTCGGCGGGAGGAAGGGGATTGGCGACGGGATTTCGTGATCAGTGACATTGCGCGCTGGCGACGTGGCCGTGGTCCACGTGCGGGCGCCTGGTCAGGTTCGCGGCCTGGCTCATGATGACGAAGCTACGAGCCCGATCTCTTAATGTCAATATTTCCTACTTGATATACATGATTTTAGATGTCCGGGCCGAGCACGGTGACGGCACACTGTTCAGTGTGCTCGGAGTGCGAGGTCATGCCTCAGCCACTCGGCGATGAACGGGGGGAAGATGACGCGCAGCCGCGCCCAGGACCTGAACATGTGCGGGGTGACCGCCGCGATCGCCGTGATCGACGGCAGGTGGAAGACGATTTTGCTGTGGGCCCTGGAGTCCGGCCCGCACCGCCCGGGCGAGCTGCGCCGGCGGCTGCCCGGCCTCACCGAGAAGGTGCTGACTCAGACGTTGCGGGAGATGGAGGCCGACGGACTGGTTCACCGGGAGGTGCACGACGTACGGCCGCTGAAGACCGTCTACATCAGGCCGCTCCGGCCGGCCGAGGGCGCGGGCTCGGCAATGCCGCTTCATGGCCAAAGATGGCGAAGTAGCCCGCCAGATCAGGAATGCCTCAAGTTCTCGGACGGCGCTCTTCAGCACCGGGTGTCGGCGGCATGTCGTCGACCGGCACGGACGTAGAACGGGACTCCTCATCTTCAAGCAGGAGGTCTCGATGCCACTTCTGGGCTGGCTGACGCATGCCATGACTCATCGCCATACCGAGCACGCGCCGTACCGGCGCTCATCCAGAGTCGCGGTCGCCTTGGTGCCGCTGGCTCTCACGGCCGTCGGGGCGGCCTCCCCCGTCCACGTGACCGACACCGTGCCCTGTGGCGACACCGCACGGCTCATCGCGGCCGTTCAGGCCGCCAACGCCTCGGGCGGCACCGTACATCTCGCCCCGAGGTGTACGTACACGCTCACCGCCCCCTTCGGCACCACCGCCAACGGTCTTCCGACGATCATCAACACCGTCCTCATCGAGGGCAACGGCTCGACGATCGCCCGCGCGGCGACGGCGCCCCCGTTTCGCATCCTCGAGGTGACCGTGGGCGGCGATCTCACGCTGAGGCGGGTCACGGTCCGCGGTGGACAGGCCAGCGGCAGCGGCGGCGGGATCCACTCCAGTGGCGGCGTGCTGAGGCTCATCGCCAGCACCGTCACCGGCAACACCGCGACGAACTTCGGCGGCGGCCTGGACGCCGGCTCAACCCTGATCGTCGAGAACGGCAGCCGGATCATCGGGAACAGCGGGCGTGAAGGCGGCGGCATCACCAGCTTCGGGCCGACGTCGGTGACGAACAGCACCATCAGCGGCAACACCGCGCGCCGAGGCGGCGGCATCTTCACGGCCGCCTCCGGCGATCGGCTGACCATCCGCAATACCAGGATCGAACGCAACACCGTGGAAACCGATGGGGGCGGCATCTCCCACGCCATCGGTCTCATGGACATCCGCGACTCCAGAATCGACCACAACTCCGCCGGCACCTTCGGCGGCGGCATCTCCAACGCCGGCGGAACGGTGTCCGTGACCCTCGGCAGCATCAGCGGCAACACCTCCGCCGGCGACGGCGGCGGGATCCGGTCCGTCGGCCCACTGACGCTCGAAGGCGCCATGATCGCCGCCAACCGCGCCACCGGCCCCTCTGCCAGGGGCGGCGGGATCGCCAGCCACGCGACCCTGACCATGACGCGCAGTGTCGTGACCCGCAACACGGCAGGCACGGCCCCCGGCGGGCTCTTCAACGCCGCGGCGGCGTCGGTGACGGCCGGCGCCATCACCGCCAACCGACCCACCAACTGCACGCAGAGCCCCGTCCCTGTCGCGGGCTGCCTCAACAACGTGTAGTGACTGTGTCGCCATCGGACCGGCCACAACATTCTGTGAACGTTCATGGCCTGATCACGCCGTTGTAGCGAACGCGGGACGGCCCACGATCTAGCGTCGCGGGGTTGTGGAAACCCCGGCCGAATGGAGCCTCCCGTGAAACTTCGCCATGTCCTGGTCAGCGTGGCGTTCGTGCCAGCGCTCGCCGCGCCGGCCGCCGCCCACGCCGCGACGGCCCGCGATCCCGGATTGCTGCCGCAGAAGACCCATTTCGACCTGCAGGCCCATCGGGGCGGCATCGGCATGACGACCGAGGAGTCGTTGGAGGGTTTCGCCAAAGCCCTGCGCCTCGGGGTGAGCACCCTGGAGTTGGACACCCAGGTCACCAAGGACGAGAAGGTCGTCGTGACCCACGACCGGCAGGTCAGCGCCCAGAAGTGCCGCGACACCGCGCCGGTCACGCCGGGGGACCCGATGTATCCGTACGTCGGAAAGTTCGTCAAGGACCTGACCCTGGCCCAGATCAAGACCATGGACTGCGGCTTCCAGCAACTGCCCGGCTTTCCCGAGCAGGAGGTGATCCGGGGCTTCCGGATGGCCGAGCTCAAGGACGTGCTCGACCTCGTCAGGAGCTACCACGCCAACCAGGTCAGCCTGAACATCGAGACCAAGGTCGAGGCGGGCGCGCCGCAGGAGACCGCGCCGCGCGAGCTGTTCGTCCGCCGGGTGTTCGAGGAGATCCGGGCGTCGGGGATCGAGAAGCAGGTCACCATCCAGTCCTTCGACTGGGGCGCGCTGATGGAGATGCACCGGCTGGCGTCCGGCTGGCCGCTGGTGGCGCTGACCAACTACGACTTCCTCCAAGTGGGCCGGCCGGGCGCCTCTCCATGGCTCGGCGGGATCGACGCCGACGACTTCGGGGGCGACTTCGTGCGAGCCGCCGCCTCCATCCCGGGCGTCAAGGCCCTGTCCCCGGTGTACGGCTTCGCGCAGAGCGGAAAGATCGGCGATCCGGGCTTCCGCTTCTACGTCGACCCGGCGATGGTGTCGGCGGCGCACGCCCGCGGTCTCAAGGTCATCCCGTGGACCTGCGACGACCCCGCCACGATCGAGGCCCTCATCGACATGGGCATCGACGGCATCATCACCGACTACCCGAACCTCGTACGGGAGATCATGGCCGAGCGCGGCATGCGACTGCCGAAAGCGTACGAGCCGCGCTCATCTGCTCTGAGCGCCGCTGAGTAGGTCGGCGAACAGGTCCACCTGGGTCACGTCCGTGGCCCAGCAGTAGAACACGATCTCGTCAGCGCCGGCGTCATCCATCTGGCTGATCGTGTCGCGGAGCCGGCCGGGCGTCGTGAGCATGCTCGCCACCGCGCCCTCGGCGAAGCCGGGCGGCAGGTTCATGTAGTGAGGGCCGCTGTAGTAGTCGTACAGACGGTCGCGCGCCTCCTTGATCACGTGATCCGGCCCCAGGGCGGCGTTGAACTGGGCGACCAGACGAGGGCGGCCCGCGCGCCCGTGGGCCTCCCACTCCTTCTCGGTGGCCCTGAACAGACTCTCGGTGTCGGCGACGTGGCCCGCGCACAGGAAGCCGTCACCCAAGCGGGCGATCCGGCGGATGCCGGCCGGGCTGAAGGTGCCGAAGAGCACTTCCGGGCCGCCGCGGCGGGTGGGCTCGGGCCCGATCGGGCCGATCCCCTCGCCGTACGGCTCACCCGACCAGACGCGGCGCAGCACCGCCATCGTCTCGTCCAGCCGTGCCCCGCGCGTGTGGACGTCCGCGCCCGCGACCTCGTAGTCGTCCCGGCGCGCCCCCAACCCGATGCCGAGCGTGAAGCGGCCTCCCGACATACGGTCCAGGGTCGCGGCCTGCTTGGCCAGCAGCGCCGGATCGCGGAGCGGGGCGAGCAGCACCTCCGTCTGTACGCGGATCCTGGAGGTCGCCCCGGCGAGCATGGCCAGGGCCACCAAGGGCTCCGGATTGTCGTAGACGAGACGATCCAGCAGCGCAAGCGTGGTGAACGGACCCTCGTCCGCGCGCCGCGCCCACTCCAGCAGGACCGTGGGCCGGCCGATGGGCAGGCCGAGACCGACGTTCATGTGTCCCCCAAAGGTCCCCTCCCGCTGCGTGCCAGGTCATCGTGCCCACCGCAACCGCGCCGATGCCGCCAGGCCGCCCCACCGGACACCCCTTGCCGATTCTTGGAGCGGCGTTCACCCGAACGAGAAGGGCGGCAGCCCTCCGGGGCGGGGTAGCGGTGAGGCGATGGGTGGTGAGGCGATGGGTGGAGGCGGTGGGGCGG
>NZ_JADOGI010000103.1 GCF_015645445.1 Nonomuraea cypriaca
CGTCCTGGGGGCCGGGCTCGGGGCCGTCCCACGCCGTGTCGCGGAGGCCGGGTTCCGTGTCGTCGCAGGGCTGGAGGCCGGGCCCGCCGACCACCAGCCGGCCCCCGGCGTAGGAGACCTCCTCCTCCCCGACGCCGAGCAGTTCGGCGCACCGGCGGCGGGCGGCGGCGACGAGCGACTCGGCGGCCCGCCACAGCGCCGCCCCGCCCACCTGCATGGAGCGGCTGCCGAAGGTGGCGAAGCCGTAGGGCACCTCGCCGGTGTCGCCCTCGATGACGCGCACCAGGTCGACGTCCACGTCCAGCACCGAGGCGACCACCTGCGCGAACGCGGTGAGATGGCCCTGCCCGGTGGGCGTCGAGCCGACGCGGGCCACGAACGTGCCGTCCGAGCACGCCTCCACGCTGCCGAACTCGTCACTGTCCGGCGGCCCGCCGGAACGTTCGACGTACGTGGCGATGCCCACGCCGATCGGCGGCCCGCCCTCCGCTCGGCGCCGGGCCTGTTCGGCGCGGATCTCGTCGTAGCCGACGGCGTCGAGGGCCTTGTCCAGCGCGGTGGCGTAGTCGCCGGAGTCGTAGGTGCGGCCGGTCGGCGTCGCGTAGGGGTACTGGTCAGGGCGGATGAAGTTGCGGCGGCGCAGCTCGGCGGGGTCCATGCCGAGCCGCCGGGCGAGCCGGTCCACGGTGCGTTCGAGGGCGTAGGCGGCCTCCGGGCGGCCGGCGCCGCGGTAGGCCGTGGTCGGGGCGGTGGTGGTGAGCACGCTCCTGATCCGCGTGTGCACCCGGGACGTGCGGTAGGCGCCGGTGCTCATCGCCCCGGTCATCATGGGCACGTACGCGCCGGAGTGCGGGTATGCGCCGACGCCGGCGTCGACCAGCAGCTCGTACGCGAGGAAGGTGCCGTCGGCGTCGGCCGCGAGCCGTACCCGCTGCGTTTGGCCGCGGCCGCGCGGGCCGGCCAGCATGGCCTCGGCGCGGTCCTCGCACCAGCGCACCGGGCGGCGGAGGTGGACGGCCAGGAGGGCGGCGACCACGTACTCGGGGGCGAGCTGGCTCTTGGCGCCGAACGCGCCGCCGGTGGCCGGGACGATCACCCGGATCCGCTCCCTGCCGAGGCCGAGCGCCGTGGCGAGGGCATCGCGCAGCCGGTGCTGGGCCTGGTGGGAGACCCAGACGGTGAGGCCGCCGTCGTGGCCGGGATCGACCAGGACGGCCCGCGGCTCCAGGGACGTGGGCAGCAGGAGCTGCTGGCGGTAGGCGGCCTCGACGACCACCGGGGCGGACGCGAACACGTCGTCGGCCGGTGCCCCGAAGGTCTGCTCGGCGGCCACGTTCCCGTGGTCGTCGAACAGCCGCGGCGCGCCGGGGGCGGCGGCGGTCAGCGGGTCCAGGGCGAGGGGCAGCGGCTCTAGGTCCACCCGGACGCTCTCCGCCCCGTCCTCGGCGTGGGCGCGCGTCGCGGCGGCGACCACGGCGAGCGCCTCGCCCGGATAGCGCACCCGGCCGGTGGCGAGCAGCGGCCACGGCGGCGCGCCCTCCGCCCCGGGCAGGTCCCGGCCGGCGAGGTACGGCAGATCAGCGGCGGACCACGCGCCCGCCACACCCTCCTCCTTGCGGGCGCCGGCGACGTCGACCCCGCGGATCAGGGCGTGCGGCACCGGGGCGCGGGCGAACGCGAGCTCCAGAGTGCCGGGAATGTCTAGGTCGGCGACTCTGCGTGCCTGCCCGGTGAGCAGGTCATGATCCTCACGCCGCGCGAGCGGAACCCCGATATACCGCAATGTTTGGACACCCCCGGTATCGGTATCTATGCGTATATCGGTTGCCCGGGGCGGGGGGATATGAAACCAGCACCATTCGACTACATCGCGCCTGCCTCGGTGCCGGAGGCGGTGGGCGTACTGGCGGAGCGCGGGGCGGACAGCCGCGTACTGGCCGGCGGCCAGAGCCTGCTCATCGAGCTGCGGTACCGGACCGCGCGCCCGGCCCTCGTGGTGGACGTCAACCGGATCCCCGGATTGTCGGAGATCACGGTCGAGGACGGCTCCGTGCACGTCGGCGCGCTGGTCCGGCATGCCCAGCTGGAGCACGCCCGGTTCGACGACCCGCTGGCCGGCTTGTTCCGCGAGGTCGCGCCGTACGTCGCCCACCCGCCGGTCCGCGCGCGGGGCACCTTCGCGGGCAGCCTGGCCTGGGCGCATCCGGCGTCTGAGTGGTGCGCGCTGGCCATGGCCCTCGACGCAGGGATCGAGCTGGAGGGCCCGTCGGGCACGCGTACGGTGTCCGCCGACTCCTGGTTCCGCGGCCCGTTCGCCACGGCCTGCCTGCCGGAGGAACTGGTCACCGGTGTACGGCTGCCGCGCCCGCCGGCCGGGGCCACCGCGGCGTTCGCCGAGCTGCGCCGTACCCACGGGAGCTTCGCCCTCGCCGCCGCCATGGTCGTGCTGCGGCTCGCCGGGGGCCGGGTCGACTGGGTCAGGATCGGGCTGGCCAACGCGGCCGACGTACCGTTGCGGGCGATGGAGGCCGAGCGTCTCATGACGGGCGAGCGCCCGGAGCGGGAGCTGCTAGCGCAGGCCGCGGCGCGGGCCGCCGCCGAGTCCGACCCGGCCGACGAGCCGCACGCGCCGGCCGCCTACCGCAGACACGCCATCGGCGCCCTCGTACGGCGCTGCCTCACCCAAGCCGTCGAGAGAGCGGAAACGCCTTGAACGTCGAACTCACGGTCAACGGCAGGAGCCACCGGATCGACGTCGAGCCGCGGACCAGCCTCGCCGACGCGCTCCGCGACCGGATCGGGCTCACCGGCACGACGCTGGGGTGCGAGCACGGGGTGTGCGGCTCGTGCACCGTGCTCGTGGACGGCACCGCCATCCGCTCGTGCCTCGCCCTGGCCGTCCAGGTCGCGGGCGCCGACATCACGACCGTCGAGGGGCTCGCCACGGGCGAGGGGCCGCATCCGCTGCAGGAGGCGTTCGCCGCCGAGCACGCGCTGCAGTGCGGCTTCTGCACTCCCGGTTTCCTCATGCTGCTGGCGGGCGCGCTGGCGGCGGAGCCGGATCTGGACCGGGACGAGGAGCGGCTCGACCAGGTCCTCGCCTCCAACCTGTGCCGCTGCACCGGCTACGCGGGCATCCGCCGGGCCGCGGCCCGCGCCGCGTCCCAGCTCCGCGCGGACGGCGCCTGAGCCGGGCGGGCGGGGAAGGCCGCCTGAGGCGGCGCTGGTGGGTCAGGTCCGGTCGGCGACGCGGGATCCGCGGACCGGGGCGGCGAGGCTGCCGAGGAGCTTCAGCCCCTCCTCGGTGGAGCTGCCCGGCTCGGCCAGCAGGGTGATGAGCTGCAGGCCGCCGGAGCTGTTCACCGAGAAGATCTCGCAGGTCAGCTCAAGCTCGCCGACCTTGGGATGGCGCATGCGCTTGATCTCGCCGACCTTGTTGGCGACGTCGTGGCGTGCCCACATCTTGCGGAACTCGGGGCTCTTGAGCGAGAGCTCGCCGACGAGCTCGGTCAGCCGGGGATCGTCCAGGTGCGATCCGGCGACGAGACGCAGGTGCGCGACCTTGCCGCGGGCCGACTTGTCCCAGTCGGTGTAGAAGTCGCGGGCCGCCGGGTCGAGGAAGATCATGCGAAGCAGGTTGTCGCGGTGGCTGAGCTCGCCGTACAGGGCGTCGGCGAGCGGGTTCGAGGCGAGGACGGTCATGAGGTCGTCGCAGATCAGCGCGGGGGTGTCGGGCCAGCTGTCGATCAGGCGCCGCAGGTCGAGGCTGACCCGCTCGGGCCGGCGCGCGGCACGGCGCGGCTGCAGCACGGGGTGGGCCAGCTCGTGCATGTGCGCGGTGGCCTCGGGCCCGAGATTCAGCACGCGCGCCAGGGCTCCGAGTACGCGGTCCGAGGGGTGGCGCTCCCTGCCCTGTTCGAGGCGGATGTAATAGTCGGTGCTGACGTTGGCCATCATCGCCACCTCTTCGCGCCGCAAACCGGGCGTGCGGCGCTGGCCGGCGTTCATGAGTCCGGCCTGTGCGGGTGTCGTGGCCTCTCTCCGCGCCCGGAGAAACTCTCCCAGCATCTTATTGGTGTCCACTTAAGCACCATATGTCGGGATTCGACTGTCAGGGTGGGTGCGTCACTACCAGGCAAAACTCCATCTCCGTGCCCCGCCGGGCCTCGCTCCGGGTGCGTGCTGTTCCTGGGTGCGACGCGGTCACCTTGCCGGACGATTTCCGTCTTACGTTGGCGACATGGACAGCAGTCAACTTCTCGGTCAGATGCTCCGAGCGCGTCGTGAGGCCATCACCCTCGCGGCCGTGGGAGTCCGGGACGGCGGCCTCCTCAGGCAGGCGTCCGGGCTTGAACAGGAACAGGTGGCCATGCTGGCCGGTGTCAGCACCGCCTACTACGTCCGGCTGGAGCAAGGACGCGAACACCGCCCGCCCACGCGGGTGCTGGACACCCTGGCCCGGATCCTGGAGCTCGGTCCCGGCGAGGCCGCGCGGCTGCGGGAGCTCGGCTCCGCGTGGCAGGGCTCGTGGGCCGAACGGAGCCGGCGCGTGGACCCGGCCCTGCGGCGCCTGATCCAGAGCTGGCCCGCCACTCCGGCGTTCGTCTTCGACCGGCGGATGGACGTCCTGGCCCGCAACCGCCTCGCCACCGCGCTCCACGACGGCCTGGAAGACGCCGACGGCCTCTTCCGCCCGGCGCTCCTCGGCGCGGAGGGGCGCGGGTTCGTCCAGGAGAACGCCGGCTCCGGCGGCTTCCGGCCGGCCGGTCGCATGGCCGCGCAGGTCTGGCGCGTCCGCCACTGCGAGGTCGGCGAGCTGACGCTCATCTGCGACGTGTTCGAGGTCGACCGTACGCCGGGTCAGCGGCTCCTGGTGTACCAGGCCGAACGCGACAGCCCTTCAGAACAGGCGCTCGCCCTGCTGGGCAGCCTCGCCGCCACAAAGGCGTGACCGGCGCCAGAACGTCCCTCCTTCTGCGGACCCTCTGGAAAGGAACCCTGCACAGTGATCCCGTACCCCCGATCCATCCGAGCTCGCTCCACCCTGGTCGCCTCGGCGTTCGCCCTGGTCGCGCTGACCGTGGTGGGCGTCACCTCCGCGGTGGCGATCCGCTACAGCGTCCAGGACGGCGCCTACGCCAGGGCGGAGCAGATCGCCGGGGAGTGGAGCGCGATGGCCAGGGCGGGCCGGGTCCCCCGGATGATCCCCGTCTCCGGCGACATCGACCTCGTCGAGCTGGTCGACACGCAGGGGCGGGTCCTCGCCGCCAGCCCGGCCGCGCGGGACCACCCGCAGCTGAGCTCCATGCGGCTGCCGGGCGACGACCGCGTCCAGCGTCTGACCGAGGGGTGCGTCACCGTGGTGGCGATGCGCGTCGCCCCGAACCCTGATGCCCCGGTCATGCTCGCGGGGCGCGTGACGCCGGCCCTGGTGCACGGCCACCGCCTGGAGTACGTCCTCACCGGGGTGGCGCTCGTCCTGGTGGCCATCGTGGCCTGGAGTTCGTGGGCCGCGGTGGGCCGTACGCTGCGGCCGGTGGCGGGGATCCGGGCGCGGATGGCCGAGATCACCGTCAGCGACCTCAGCCTGAGGATGGAGGTGCCGCCGGGCAAGGACGAGATCGCCATGCTGGTGCGTACCGCCAACGACACCCTGGCCAGGCTCGACGACGCGGTGGCGCAGCAGCGCAGCTTCGCCTCCACCACCTCACACGAGCTCAGGAACCCGATCGCGGGGCTCAGGATGCAACTGGAGGAGGCGATCATCCACCGCGACGAGGTGGACCCGCACGAGACCATCCACTCGGCACTGGCGGTCGCCGACCGCCTCGAGGCCATCGTCGGCGACCTGCTGGTGCTCGCGCGGCTGCGCGCCGACGGCCCGGCGATTCCCGAGCTGATCGACCTCGGCGCGCTGGTACGGCAGGAGGTGCCCCGTGCCGAGGGCCTGTCCGTACGGGTCCACGCGAACCAGGATGTCTTGGTCAAAGGGTCACGCATCCAGCTCATCCGGGTGCTGGGCAACCTGCTGAGCAACGCGCTCAGGCACGCCGACAGCGCCGTGGACGTCTTCGTGACCGCCTCGGACGGCCAGGCGGAGGTGGCCGTCGCGGACGACGGCGCGGGCATCGCGCGAGCCGACCGCGAGCGGGTCTTCGAGCGGTTCACCCGCCTCGACGACGGCCGTCGCCGTGACGCGGGCGGCAGCGGGCTCGGCCTGGCCATCTCCCGCGACATCGCGCGGAGCCACGGTGGGACGCTCTTCGTGGCGGACTCGACGCGCGGCGCCCGGTTCGTGCTGCGGCTGCCGCGGCTCGACAGCCCGGTCGTGCGGCCCGCGCCCGCCCAGCGCGCGGATCGCCGGCAACCCGCCCTCTCCCCGGCCAAGACCGTCCTCGGCTGAAGACGGCGTCCGTGGGAGTAACACACCCACCCAATCGAACATTTAGTAACATATGGTGACAAAATGCATTGCGATAATCTGCTCGGAGACTTCCTGCGCTCACGGCGCGAGGTCACCACCCCGGCACAGGCCGGCCTGCGGTACGCGGGCCCGCGCCGGACACCGGGACTCCGCAGAGACGAAGTGGCCATGCTGGCCGGTGTCAGCACCGCCTACTACGTCCGGCTGGAACAGGGACGCGAGCGAAACCCGTCCGATCAGGTGCTCAGCTCCCTCGCCAGGGCGCTGCTCCTCGACGAGGACGCCATCGGATACCTCTACACGCTCATCCACCCCTGGTCCCGCCCCCGTACGACGCCCGGCCCCGCGGAGCGGGTGAGCCCGAGCGTCCTGCAACTGCTCAACAGCTGGCCTCACGTGCCCGCGCTCGTCCTCGGCCGCCGCCTCGACGTGCTCGCCACCAACCCGCTGATCGAGGCCGTCTACGAAGGGCAGACGCACCTCGACAACTGCCTCCGGATGATCTACCTGAGCCCGGCGGCCCAAGACTTCTACCCCGACTGGGAGAAGGCCGCGTTCGCCAAGACCGCCCAGTTGCGCGTCGCGGCCGCGCGCCACCGCGACGACCCGTACATACCGAGGCTCGTCGAGGAGTTGTCCGCCAAGAGCGCCGAGTTCCGCCGCATCTGGGCCCGCCACGACGTGCAGAACCGCAACACCGAGGTCAAGGAGTTCCGCCACCCCGTCGTCGGCGAGCTCACGCTGTCGTGGGAGGTGCTCACCGTCAGCGGGACCTCCGGCCAGCAGCTCATCGTGCTCACCGCCGAGCCGGGCAGCGCCTCCGAGCGCGCCGTGGCCGAACTGGCCCGCCGCGTCGCGAGGCCGCGGGAGCGGCTGGCCCGCTCCGCCTGACCCGCTCACGACCGGCGGATCACGGGCGGCGTCCCTGGAACGTGGTGGTCATGCCGCCGTCGACCGGGATACGTCCCCGGCCGTGCCGGGCACGCCGATCACCGAGGACACGTTGATGATCCGGCCGGGCGCGCCCCGCCGTACGAGGTCGCCCGCGACCAGCCGGCTCAGCCCGAACGCGGAGACCAGATCGACATCGAGCAGCCGCGCCAACTCCCCGGCGGTGAAGTCGGCCATGCCCCGCCTGTCGCGCTGGCCCACGTTGTTGACCAGCACGTCCACCGCCCGGCCACGCGCGGCCACCTCCTCCAGCGCCCGCGCGGCCGCGTCGAGGTCGGTCACGTCGAACGCGGCGTACTCGACGTCCATCCGCGCGGCCAGGCCGGCGAGGTGGTCCTTGTCGCGGCCGTTCAGCACCACCCTGGCCCCGGCGCCCGCCAGCCCCCGCGCCATCTCCAGGCCGAGCCCCCGGCCCGAGCCGGTCACCAGGGCCGTACGTCCCCGCAGCGAGAACCCGTTCATGAACGTCACCCTTCTCCTGCTGAAACGATCGTTTCAGTAAAGGATAGACGGGGTGGCGAGCTCACGTCGATCGCAGCTCCGGCGGACCGTAGCCGCCGCCCCCGCCGGTCTCGCAACGCAGCACGTCACCGGGCCTGACCGGCAGCGCGTTGGCCTTGAGCAGGCCGAGCTCCCCTTCCGTGCCCGGGTTGAGTGTGACGCGCGGGGGAGCGCCCGCCTGGCCGCCCGCCAGCCCCCACGCGGGGGTGACCGAGCGCTCGAACCACAGCGACAGGGAGGCGTCCGCGCGGAACTCGTACTCGCGGACCACCCCGTCGCCGCCCCGCCACCGCCCCGCGCCGCCGGTGTCCTGGCGGACCGCGTAGGAGGTGACGCGGACCGGGAAGAGCGTCTCCAGCACCTCGATCGGCATGTCGCGCAGCCCGCCGTTGACGTTGTTGATCAGGCAGCTCTCGCCGTCGCCGCCCTCCCAGGCGCCCCAGCCGCCGACCGTGGCCTCCTGGGAGACGTACAGGTTGCCGGTACGCGGGTCCGTACCGGTGAACTGCACGATCATCGAGTCCCCGTACGAGGCCGCGGCCGCCTTGTCCGGCAGCACCGGCGCCAGCGCCCGCACCACCAGGTCGATGAGCAGCCCGAGATGCGAGTAGTAGTACTGGCAGGCGGCCGGCGACTCGGCGGCCAGCATCGAGCCCGGCCGAGTCGCGACCGACAGCGGCCGGAACGAGCCGCCGTTCAGCGGCACGTCGCCGGAGACCAGCAGCTTGTACCCGACCCGTACGGCGGCCACCGCCTGCGCGGTGCCGCAGTTGACCGGGCCGGTCGCCTGGTCGGCGCAGTCGGTCAGGTCCACGTGCATCGACTCGCCGGACACCGCGATCGTCACGTTCACCGGCAGCGGGGTGGCGAGGTCGATGCCGTCGTTGTCGAGGAACCCCGACGCCTCGTAGACCCCGTCGGGGATGGCCGCGATGGCCGCCCGCTCCATGCGCTCGGTCTGGTCGAAGATCTGGTCGCGGGCCGCCGCCACCGTGTCGATCCCCCACCGGGAGACGATCTCCGCCAGCCGCCGCTGCCCGGTCATCGCGCAGCTCACCTGGGCCCGCATGTCGCCGAGCGTGGCGTGCGGGAAGCGGACGTTGCGGGCGATCACCTCGTGCATGTCGCGGCAGGGCCGGCCGCCCGCGTACAGCTTCACCGGGCCCATCCGCAGGCCCTCCTGGAAGATCGAGGTGGAGTCCATGGAGCCGCCAGGGTCCTTGGAGCCGACGTCCAGCCAGTGCGCCCGCGACGCCGCGAACCCGGCGAGCTCCCCGTCCACGAAGATCGGCCCGTAGACGGTGACGTCGTTGAGGTGGGTGCCGCCGATGTAGGAGTCGTTGAGCGCCCACACGTCGCCCTCCTGCCACACCTCCCGCCCGTACAGGCGCTCGGTCTCGCGGGTGCACACCTCCAGGTTGCCCAGGAAGATCGGCAGGCCCGACGACTGGCCGAGCACGTGGTGGTCCCGGTCGAGCAGCGCGACCGCGCAGTCCTTGGCCTCGTAGATGACGGGGGTGTAGGAGCTGCGGATGAGGGTGGTGTTCATGTCCTCCGCGGCCTGCAGGAGCGCGCAGCGGATGATCTCGGTGGTGACGGGGTCGATCACGTGTTCACCTTCAAGAGCAGGAAGCCGTTGTCGTCCACCGCGGCCAGGCAGCCGGGCGGGACGACCGTGGTCGCGGTCTCCTCCACCACGATCGCGGGCCCGGCCAGTTCGCCGTCGAGGCCGGAGCGGCGCAGCACCGGCGTGCGGTGCACCGCGCCGTCGAAGATCACATCCCGTACGTCGGGCGCCGCCCCGCCGGACGCCTCGGGAGCCGGGGTGGAGGTACGCGGGAACGAGCCGAACCCGGTGCTGCGCAGCATGACGAACTCCACCGGCGCCTCCGGCGTGGCGTGGCCGTACCGGCTGGTGTGCGCCTCGGCGTAACGGGCCGCGATGTCCTCGAGGAAGCCGGGACCGGCCGGCTCGGCCGCGTCGCGCAGCGGGATGGTCAGCGTGTAGTCCTGGCCCTCGTAGCGCAGGTCGACGGCGTGCTCGACCCGGCGCCGCTCCTCGGGTACGGCCTGGCCGGACAGCGCGTCGAGCACCTCCCGCTCCAACCTCATGAGATTTCCGGACATGTCGGCGCCGTCCAGCGTGTCCTGCGGCCGGAAGTACGGATGCGTCAGATCCCTGCGCACGTCGGCCTCCAGCATCCCCCACGCCGAGAACGCCCCGGGGAAGCGCGGTACGACCACCTCGGAGACGCCCAGCTCGCGGGCGATGAACGCGGCGTGCATCGGGCCCGCGCCCCCGAACGCCACCAGCGCGAACTCCCGGGGCTCCACCCCGTGCTCCACCGTCAGCGTGCGGATGGCCTGCGCCATCTTGGCGTTGGCCACGTCGCAGATCCCCTCGGCCAGCAGGAGCGGGTCAAGCCGCAGCTCGCCGGCCAGAGTCGCGATCGCGATGCCGGCCGCCTCCACGTCCAGCGTCATCAGGCCGCCCGCGAACCAGTCCGGGTCCACCCGCCCGAGCACCACGTTCGCGTCGGTGACCGTGGCCCGGGTGCCGCCCCTGCCGTAACAGGCCGGTCCCGGCACGGCGCCGGCCGACTCGGGCCCGACCCGCAACGCGCCCGCCTCGGTCCAGGCGATCGAACCGCCGCCCGCGCCGATCGTGTGCAGGTTCACGATCGGCATCAGCACGGGAAAACCCTCGATGCGAGCCTCGGCGCTGACATCCGGCCGCCCGTTCACGACGAGCGACACGTCGAACGACGTACCCCCCATGTCGATACAGATCGCATTGTCCCGCCGCGCCTGATTTGCGTCGCCTGGGGCTGGACCGACGCCGGGTCCGCGCTCATGTTGATCAACGCCGGGTCCGCGTCCGAGCAGCCGGGTGGCGGCGACCCCGCCCATCGTCCCGCCCACCGGTCCGGACAGCAGGGTCTGCAACGGCCGGCGCATCGCGTAGGAGGCGTTCACCAGCCCGCCCGACGACTGCATCACGTGCACCGGCACCGCCGGCCCCCGCTCGGCGAAGCGCCGCTCGATCCCGGCCAGGTAACGCCGCACCACCGGCCCCGTGTACGCCTCCAGCACCGCCGACGAGGTCCGCTCGTACTCCCGCCACTCCCGCGCCACTTCGTGTGACAGCACGACCAGAACATCGTCGCCCAGCTCGGCACGCAGGATGTCGCCCGCCCGCACCTCGTGCGCAGGATCGGCGTACGAGAACAGCAGGCACACCGCCACCGCCTCGAAACCCTCCACGCGCGCCCGCCGAGCCGCCCGGCGCACCGACTCCTCATCCAGCGGTACGAGCTCCCGACCCAGGTAGTCCAGCCGCCCGCCGGCCTCCATCACGTCCTGACGCGGCACCAGCGGCGGCGGCTTGCGGTAACGCAGGTCGAACATGCGGTCCCGGTTGCCCCGGGCGATCCGGTAGACGTCCCCGCCGCCCTCGCTCGCCAGCAGCAGCACGCGGGCGCCCTTGCGCTCCAGCAGCGCGTTGAGCCCCTGCGTGGTGCCGTGCACGAAGAACGAGATGCCGGCGGGATCGTTCACGGCCCGGCTCAGCGCGGCGAACACGCCCTCGGCCAGATCCTCCGGAGTGGTCGGCGCCTTCGCGGCCGTCACGGCCCCGGTCCGCTCGTCGTAACAGACCACGTCGGTGAAGGTGCCGCCGATGTCCATGGCGACGCGATAGCTCATGCGCAGTACCGTACGTGCGGGCGGACGCGCCCGCATGTGCGTGAGGCACAGAAGGGCGGGCCGCCCGCGTGCGTCCCGCCACGGCGGAAGGCGAGCGACGAGCCGTCCGCGGGCGCCGCTCCGCCGGTGGCGTCGATGACGCGGGGAAGGTCAGCGGGGCGCGTCGTCGCCCGTGATCAGAACACCGTCCGCCGCCGCGACCGGCCGCTCCCCGGCCGTCACCAGGAGCAGCATCGCGGCCACTTCGCGCGAGAGATGGGGATCCGCCTGGAACGCCGCCGCGATCGCCGACCGCAACGCCGCCAGGCTGGGCTCGTCGTCCGGCTTGGCGTCGGCCACTCGCCCGATCACCCGCCTGGCGTCGGCGTCACCGCGGCCGAAGACGCGCTGCAGGATGCGGGCGCCGCGGGCCACGGTGGTGTCCGCAGCCAGTTCCTTGGTCTTGGCGAGCACGCCCACGCCGTAGGCGCCGATCGCCGCGGTGACATAAGGCATGACATCAGGCGCAGTGTCCATGAGAGCTCCCATACGTCCTCAGGGGGATGACGCGATGGTAGCCCCGATGGTTCGTGCGGCGGACGGATTCATTCAACGGATTCGTTCATCTGGGCACACCGGTTCCGCGGGCATCCCGGGGAAGTACTGGGACCACTCGCCGGGGGTGATCGGCGAGCTCGCGGTCGTCGCGCAGATCCGGGCGACCACCCGCTCCGGGTCGGTCTCCCACAGCTTGGCCACCCAGTCCTCGCCCGCCGTGGCCAGGGTGTGACCGTCAGGGGCGTAGGCGACGGCGTCGACCGGTTTGCCGTGGCCGATCAACGTTGCCAGTCTGCTCCGGCTCGCCACGTCCCACAGCACGGCGGTCTTGTCGGAGCTCACCGTGGCCAGGGTGCGTCCGTCCGGGCTGAACGCCACCGACTTCACCGCGTCCGTGTAGCCGTTGAGAAGAGCGACGCCGGCCGGCCTGGCCGGGTCGGAGACGTCCCACAGCACGACGACGCGGTCGGAACCGGCGCTGGCCAGCAGGCGCCCGTCGGGGCTGAACGCCACGGACTTCACCGCGTCGGTGTGGCGGGCGGCGACCGCGAGCAGCCGGCCGCGGAAGTCCCACAGCCGCACGGTGTGGTCGGCGCTCGCCGTGGCGACGACCCGGCCGGTCATCACCACGTCATTGATCGGCCCGGTGTGCCCGTTCAGCGTGGCCAGCCTGGTGCGGGTCCTGATGTCCCACAGCGCGGCGGTCTTGTCGGAGCTCGCGGTGGCCAGGGTGCCGCCGCCGAACGTGACGGACTCCACCGCGTCCCCGTGCTCGGCGAGGACGGTCGAGCCGTGGTCACGGAGATCCCACAGCCGCGCCGTCCCGTCCGCGCTCGCACTGGCCAGCATGCGCCCGTCCGGGCTGTAGGCCACCGCGTTGACCGGACCGGTGTGTCCGCTGAGGACCTCCGAGGTGCGATCCCGCAGGTTCCACAGCCGGATGGCCCGGTCGTAGCCGGCCGTCGCCAGCGATCGGCCGTCCGGGCTGAAGGCGGCCCCGTAGACGGAGCTGTGATGGCCGGTGAGCGTGTCACCCGGCAGGTCCCACAGCCGCGTCGTGTGGTCAGAACCGGCCGTGGCGAGGGTACGCCCGGCGAACGCGGCGGAGGTGACCGTGCCCGTGTGCCCGGCGAGCGTGGCCAGCTCGCGGGGCTCGCGAGGGTCGCCGACGTCCCACACGCGAACCGACGCGTCGGCGCCGCCGGAGACGAGCGCGTCGCCCATGAACGTCAGCGCGCGCACGGCGTCGGTGTGGCCGTCGGCGGCAGACAACGGGTCGCCCGCCAGGTCCCAGAGCCGCACGGTGCCGTCCTCGCCCGCGCTGGCGAGCACCGGACCGCCGAACGCCACCGCGTTCACCCCGCCGGTGTGCCCGGAGAGGACCGCTGAGGTACGGCTCGTCAGATCCCACAACCGGACGGTACGGTCGGCGCTCGCGGACGCCAGGGTGCGCCCGTCCGCGCTGAAGGCCACCGACTTCACGCCGCCGGTGTGCCCGCTGAGCGTGGCCGATCCACCTCGGGTCAGGTCCCAGAGCCGGACCAGGTGGCCGGCGTCCGCGCCGGCCAGCGTACGGCCGTCCGGGCTGAAGGCGACGGCGCCGACCGCGCCCGCGTGCCCGGTGAGGCTCGGCAGCCGCCGGGGGCGGGAGGGGTCGGCGACGTCCCACAGCAGCACCGCGCCGTCCCCGCCGGCCGCCAGTGTGCGGCCGTCGGGACTCAACGCCGCCGAGCGCGCGTTCGCGTTCACCGTGGCCAGCTCACGCGGGTGGTGCGGGTCGGTGACGTCCGTCAGCGTGATCGTGGCGTCCGCGCTCGCCGTGGCCGCCAGCCGTCCGTCGCGGCTGAGCGCCACCGCGACCACGTCGTCGCCGTGGCCGGTCAGGCGCGTGGCGTGCGGCGTGCCGAACGCGCTGAGCAGGCTGCCGCGGGTCACCTCGTTGGCGGACAACCGGTACGCGGCCAGGCTGAGCCGCGCGGCGAGCGCCGGGTCGGTGAGGCGCGAGGCCGCCGCGCGTTCCGCGACGCGCTGCGAGGTGGCGGTGTTGCGCTCCTGGGCCGCCTGGCGTTGAGCGCCGACCGCGACGGCGCTCGCGGCGACCGCCAGGGCCAGCAGCACGCTCAGCAGCGTGACCAGCCGGTGCAGGCGCCGGGTGCCGCGCAGGGCCGCCTCCGCCTCCTCGGCTTCCGCGGCCTCGCTCGCGTCCAGGAACTCCCGTTCCAGCCTGCTCAGCCTGCCGGCGACCTCGCGTGCCGTCGCCAGCCGGACGCCGCGGTAGAGTGCGCTCTCGTCCCGGCCCAGCTCCTGCCATGCCTGCGCGGCCTCGGTGAGCCGGCGGTGGGTGCGCAGCGCGTCGCGGTCCTCGGACAGCCACTCGTGCAGGCGCGGCCAGGAGCGGATCAGCGCCTCGTGGGTGAGCTCGACAGTGTCGCCGTCCATGGTGATCAGCCGTTGCGCGGCGAGGCGTTCGAGCACGACCTCGGTGCCGGGGTCGGTGGTGTCCAGCTCGGCGCGGAGGATGCGGCGCTTGGTGTCCTCGGTGCCCTCGCCGAGCGCGGTGAGCCGGTGGAACAGGTCCCTCGCCAGCCGCTGCCGCGCCGGCTCGAGGTCGGCGTAGACGCGTTCGGCGGTGTGGGCGAGCGCGCCGTCGATGCCGCCCGCCGCCTGGAAGCCGGTCAGCGTGAGGGTGTTGCCGCGTCTTCGCCGCCACGTCTCCAGCAGCGCGTGCGACAGCAGCGGCAGGACGCCGGCCCGTCCGTTGGCATGGGCCACGAGGTCGACCAGCAGCGCCTGCTCGACCGCGCAGCCGGCGCGCGAGGCGGGCGCGCTGATCGCGCGGCGCAGCTCGCCGGTGGTCATCGGGCCGACGACGAGCCGGCTGGTCAGCTCGTCGCGCAGCACCGGGTGGCCGGTGCAGTGGGCGTGGAAGTCCGAGCGGACGCCCAGCACGACGTGGCACCGGGAGTCGCCCGCCCGCGCCGCCGTGACCAGGGACTCGGCGAACCGGGTGCGCTCGGCGACGTCGCGGCACAGCGTGAAGACCTCCTCGAACTGGTCCACCACGACCAGCAGGTCGCCCGGCGCGTCCACGGTCACCTGCCGGGCGAACAGGTGCAGGGCGCGCGGGTCGGCGGCCAGCTCGGCGCGGACGAGCCCCGGCGGCGTGCCGGTCAGGCGGGCGAGCCGGACCGCGCACTCCTCCAGCGGGTGGGCGCCGGGAGTGAAGATCACCGACTGGTGCGGCCAGGACGCGAGCAGGCCGGCGCGCAGCAGTGAGGACTTGCCCGCCCCCGAGGCGCCGAAGAGCGTGATGAGCCGGTCGGTACGCAGCCGTTCGACCAGTTCGCCCAGGAGGTGTTCGCGGCCGAAGAACAGGTCGGCGTCCTCGAGCCGGAACGCCGACAGGCCGACGTACGGCGCGTGCCGCTCCGGCTCGGGGTCGCCGCCTGCGGCCAGTTCGGCCGCGACGGCGTGCCAGCGCTTCTCCCACTCCGCGGCGTCGCCGCCGCACACCTTCACGTACGCCAGCGTCACGGGGAGGCTCGGCAGCCTCTGCCCGCTCGCGGCCCCGGACAGCGTCGCCAGCGAGTAGTGCGCGTATTTGACCATCTCCCGATATGTCGGGCTGCCCGCGCGCCGCCGTAACTCCCGCAGATCCGCGGCGAATCTGGTCAGCGGGTCGTCGCTGCGCGGCAACGGCAGTTCGCCTCGTGCCAATGGTCCACCCCCGTAGCATCGGCCCGGCCATTTTCCCATGGGAACGATTGTTCGTCATCTGTTTTGTTCGCCACAGTGCCCCGACAGCGAACAAGGGCGGGTGCGGTAGACACACTGCCGACCGCTCCAACCTTCCATCAGGGGGAACCATGCGAACCGGGACGTCCATCCTCACGAGATCGGCGGCCGCGGCGGCCGCGGCCGCCGCGGTGGCCCTGGCCCCACTATCGGCGCCCGCCGCGGCGGCGGCCGAGCCGGCGCCGGCCGCGCAGTTCAAATGCGGCTTCCATATCGACGGCGACCTCAACGCGCTTTACGGGCACTGCGACGCGCCACCGCGGACCGACATCGTCATCAACGTCGAACTCGGCTGGGGAGGGGACAGCGGCAACTACGACATGTGCGTGAAACCCGGCGTGACGACCCTCGGGAAATACCCCTCGGTCTGGTACGCCAAGTACACCGGCAGGCTGTGCTCAGCCAGGTGAACGACGCGGCGGCTGATCCGTGGGGGGTCGCCGGGGCGGGCGCGTGCGGGCAATACGCTGGCGGACGTGCCTGCCCCGTACCTCACACTCAAGACCACCGTCGAGCACGAGACAGAGGTGCGCCGATCGCGCTTCATCTGCGCGCTGGCGCCCGCCCGCACCGTCGAGGAGGCCGCCGCCTTCATCGCCGGCCGCCGCAGGGAGCACCCCGGCGCCACGCACAACTGCACCGCGTACGTCATCGGGCAGCGCATCCAGAAGGGCGACGACGACGGCGAGCCGGGCGGGACCGCGGGCACGCCGATGGTGCAGGCCCTGGTGGGCCGCGGGTTCAGCGACGTGGTGGCGGTGGTGACCCGCTACTTCGGCGGCACCCTGCTGGGCGCGGGCGGCCTGGTGCGCGCCTACGGCTCGGCCGTGACCGAGACCCTCGACCGGGCCGAGCCGGTGCGGATGGTGCCGGCCAGGCGCGTCCACGTCGCGGTCGCCCACGACCAGGCCGGGCGGGTGGAGAACGACCTGCGCGCCTCCCGGTACGCGGTCGGCGACGTGGCGTACGGCGGCAGCGACGTCACGTTCACCGTCGCGGTCGGGGAGGACGAGGTGAGCGCGTTCACCGGCTGGGTGGCCACCCTGACGGCCGGCCGCGCCCGCGTGAGTGTGGGCGAGGACATCCATGTGCCCGGCTGAGCGGTCAGCCCTCCAGGGCGTACCGCATGACGCGGAACTTCGCCTGGGCCTCCGCGAGCTCGGCGGCCGGGTCGGAGTCGCCCATGATGCCGCCGCCCGCGAACAGGCGGGCCCGCCGCCCCTGGATGAGCCCCGAGCGCAGGGCGATGCCCCACTCCCCGTCCCCGTGGGCGTCGATCCAGCCCACGGGACCGGCGTAGCCGGCCCGGTCCATCCCCTCCAACTCTCTGATGACCTGGATCGCGGTCCTGGTCGGGGTGCCGCCGACGGCCGCCGTCGGGTGCATGGCCGCGACCACGTCGAGCACCGAGGCTCCGTCGGCGAGCCGCCCGGTGACGTGGCTGGCCAGGTGCTGAACGTTGGGCAGCATCAGCAGCTCGGGCTCGTCGGGGGTGTCGAGCGAGGAGCACAGCGGGGCCAGCGTCTGGCGGACCGAGGCGATCGCGCACTCGTGCTCGTGCCGGTCCTTGGGCGAGGCGAACAACGCGGCCCCGCGCGCCAGGTCGTCGGCCGGGCCGGTGCCGCGCGCCGTGGTGCCGGCCAGCACCAGCGACTCGATCTCCTGCCCCGTGCGCCGGATCAGCAGCTCGGGCGTCGCCCCGACCAGCCCCGCGACCGAGAACGTGTAGCACTCGGGATAGCGCCGCGCCAGCCGGTTCAGCAGCAGCCGCACGTCGATGGGCCGTTCGGCGGTGGCCACCAGGTCGCGGGCCAGCACCACCTTCTCCAGCTCGCCGTCGCGGATGCGCCGCGCGGCGCGGGCCACCACGTGCTCCCACTGCAGGGCGCTCAGGCTGCCGTCGCCGTAGGTGATGCGCCCCGGTTCGCGGAGGGGGGAGAAGCTCTCCAGCGGCGCGTCCCCGATCGTGGTCAGCCAGGCGCGGCCGTCGCGGCGCGCGAGCACGGCCCGCGGCACGACCAGGACCGAGCCGGCGGCGTCCTCGTCGAAGGTGAAACTGCCGAAGGCGACCGGGCCGGAGCCGGGGGTGCGGACGGCGTCGCCGACGTCGTCGTAAGCAGGGGCGTCGCCGAACATGGTGGCCAGCCACCGGCGGGCCCAGGCGAACCGGCCAGGACCCGGGGGCACGGTCACCCGCGCGGCCTCTCCCCAGCCGACGAGCCCCTCTCCGTTCCTGACCCACGCGTACGGTGCCGTCCTGGGCAGGGATGCCAGCAGGTCACCGGGGTCGCCGACAGGGGTGGTGCGAACCGGTAGCGGGCGGGTTGTTCCGAGCGCGACACTCACTCAAGACACTCTATGCGGGAACTGAACACGTTCGACTCAGACCCCCGTGAATGCACTGTTACGACCCATGAACCCGGAAAAAACCGGGCGTTTAGGTATATACCTCGCAACTTTGCTGCCTTCGGTCTGTCAAGCGGCGATATGAAGTCGGTCCTGAAATGACAGACCTCGCCGGAACGCATGTTGAGGGGGTGATCGTCTCCCTACCTTGATGACCATGATCGGTCACCTGGGGCACGTCCTCGCCGCAGTGGTTCTCCTTTCCGGCTCAGGCACGGCACAGGCTGCCGCCGCCGCCGAGCCCGTGCCCGAGATCATGGCCGCCCTCGGCGACTCGATCTCCACCGGGTTCAACGCCTGCGGCTGGTACGTCTCCTGCGCCTCGCGCTCGTGGTCGGCCGGCGACCATCGCGAGGTCTCCAGCCACTACCTTCGACTGTCCAGGATGTCTGGAACGCTCCAGAAGCACAACCACAACTTCGCCGCGCCGGGTGCGACCAGTGCCGACCTGCTTGGCCAGGTGAAGAAGGCGGTCGCGGCCAAGGCCGACTACGTGACGATCCTCATCGGCGCTCAGGACGCCTGCGTACGCACCGAGCAGGCGATGACCCCCGTCCAGACCTATCGGCGGAGGCTGGACGAGGCGCTGACCGAACTGCGCGCCGGCATGCCGCGGGCCAGGGTGCTCATCGCCAGCATCCCCGACCTGCGCCGGCTGTGGGAGGTCGGCAGGAACAACGCGATCGCCCGCACGTTCTGGACACTCGGCCGGATCTGCCCCACGATGCTGACTGCCCCGTCCTCGGTCAAGCGGGCCGACGCCGAGCGCCGTGAGCGGGTGCGCGCCCGCGTGATGGCCTACAACCGGGCCGCCGCGGCGGCGTGCGCCACGTACGGTCCCCATTGCCGCACCGACGGGGGAGCGGTGTTCTCCTTCCCGTTCACCCTCGACCACGTCAGCAAGTGGGACTACTTCCACCCCAGCGCGGCCGGCCAGCGGGTGCTGGCGGAGCAGACGTTCCGGCGCGGGTTCGGCTGGCTGGACCCGCGTTAGCGGCACTCGGCGAGCATCGCCTTCTTGTCCGCCGGGGTGACCGGCAGGTTGTACTTGAAGGCGACCTGGGCGAAGCGGGTGGCGTACGCGCACCGGATGCGCCGCTGCGGCGGCAGCCAGCCCGCCGGGCCTGAGGCGTCCTTCTGCTCGTTGGCGTCGCCCTCCACCGGCAGCAAATTGAGCGGGTCGTTGGCGAAGTCGAGCCGCTTGGACATGGGCCAGCGCGGCGCGCCCATGCGCCAGCCGTAGTTGAGCGGCACCACATGATCGACCTGCACCTCGTCCGCGTCGTCCTTGTGCCACCTGATGAGCCGGCCGGTGTAGGGATCCTCCAGCTCCATGGAGACGACCTCGCACCGGGAGCCCGCGCGGTAGCGCACGTCCCGGCCGTCGCGGGCGAGCAGGTCGTCACGGGTACGGCAGCCGTTGCGCGCGTACGGCACCCCGCTCGCGGTGTCCGCCCAGTTCTCGCCGTACCGGGTGCGCCGGTAGCCGGTGTTCGGGCCCAGACCCTTGACGCGCAGGCGTTGGATGAGGTCGCGTGCGCGGGCCTTGTCCCCGTCGGAGATGATGGGGGCCAGGCCGGGCAGCGTGCCGCCGGCGTTGCCCAGCGGGCTGGCCGCGGTGGCCGGTGGGGTCTTGGCGCTGCCGAGGAAGGAAACGACGACGACGGCTCCGGCGAGCAGGGCGATCGCGTCCTTCACGCTCAAGCAGGCCTCCGGGGGTCGAGGTTGTCTAGAGAAATTCCCGCAATCGGCCGTTCTGACACAGGGAGGGTTATGTGACTGATCGTCCGATCGACCCGGATGTCGACCTGCGCCTGCCCGAGCAGCGTGCCGAGGCGCACTGGCCGGTCGTCGCGGTCATAGCGGCCGGTGGCGCGCTCGGGGCGCTGGCGCGGCACGGCGTGCAGTCGGCGCTGCCCGCCGCACCGGCCGGCTTCCCCTGGGCAACGTTCTGGGTGAACGTGTCGGGCTGCCTCCTGATCGGGGTGCTCATGGTGCTGATCACGGAGGGGCGGCAGGCGCATCGGCTGGTGCGGCCGTTCCTCGGGGTGGGCGTGCTGGGCGGGTACACGACCTTCTCCACGTACGTGGTGGACTTCCAGCGGGTGGTCGCGGACGGGGCGCCGGTGACGGGGCTGGCGTACCTGGCGGGCACGATGGCGGCGGCGCCGGCCGCGGTGACCGCCGGCATGTGGCTGACCAGGTGGGTCACGCGGAGCCTGGCGGGCGTGCGATGACGGTGCTGCTGATCGTGCTGGGGGCGGCGGCCGGGGCGCCGCTGCGCTACCTGGCGGACCGGGCGGTGCAGGCGCGGCACGACACGGTGTTCCCCTGGGGCACGTTCACGGTGAACGTGGCCGGGTCGGCGCTGCTGGGGTTCCTGGCCGCCGTGCCGGCAGGAAACTGGGTGATGGCGCTGGCGGGGACCGGCTTCTGCGGGGCGCTGACGACGTACTCGACGCTGGGGTACGAGACGGTGCGACTGGTGGAGGAGGGGGCCAACTTCCACGCGGTGGCCTGCGTGGGCGCAGGCATCGTGGGGGGACTCGGCGCGGCCTACTGCGGCGCCGCCGTGGCCCAGGCCCTGATCTGAGCGTGCGGTACGGCGCCGCAGTGGCCCTGGCCTGGGACGCGACCTGTGGAGGGGCGCGGGATTTCGTGGGCGGAGTTAACGTGTAATCCTGTAAGCAAAGGAGTGCACGTGATGGCGGATCCCCTAGACGCCTACTCGCGCGTCGTCTCTTCCGTGGCGGCCGAGCTGCTGCCGAAAGTGGCCAGCGTGCGTGCGGGCCGGGGCAGCGGGTCCGCGGTGGTGTTCACCGCCGACGGGTTCCTGCTGACCAACGCGCATGTGGTCGGTTCGTCCCGGGCCGGGACGGTCGCGTTCGGCGACGGCACCTCGGGCGACTTCATCGTGGTCGGCCGCGACCCACTGTCGGACCTGGCGGTGATCAGGGCACAGACGCCCACGCCCGAGCCCGCCACGCTCGGCGACAGCGACGAACTGGTCGTCGGGCAACTCGTGGTGGCCGTCGGCACTCCGCTCGGGCTTGCCGGTTCGGTGACGGCCGGGGTGGTGTCGGGCCTCGGCCGGTCACTGCCCGCGCGCAGCGGCTCGGCCGTACGGCTGATCGAGGACGTGATCCAGACCGACGCGGCGCTCAACCCGGGCAACTCGGGTGGCGCGCTGGCCGACTCGCAGGCCCGGGTGGTCGGGATCAACACGGCCGTGGCCGGGGTCGGCGTCGGGCTGGCCGTGCCGATGAACGGCACGACCCGCTCCATCATCGCCGCGCTGATCAGGGACGGCCGGGTCAGGCGGGCGTTCCTGGGGTTGGTGACCTCGCCGGCGCCGCTGCCCGAGCCGCTGCGGCGGCGTACCGGGCAGGACGGGGCGCTGCGCGTGGTCGAGGTGGTGTCCGGCTCGCCCGCGCACCGGGCCGGGCTGCGCGCCGGCGACCTGGTGCTGAGCGCGGGCCGCAATCCGGTGGCTGACGCGCAGAGCCTGCAGCGGCTGATGTTCGCCGATGCGATCGGGCGGCCGCTGCCGATCACCGTCTACCGGAACGGCGCCCTCGTGGACGTCATCGCTGAGCCGGTCGAACTGACGGGCTCGGGCGTGTAACCCCCGCCGCAGCCCGGTCCTGCGCTGGTGCCTGGTCCCGGTCCTGGTCCTGGTCCTGGTCCTGGTCCTGGTCTGGAGTCTGGTCCGAGGCTCGGGTTCGATCCTGGGCTGGTGCCCGGTTCTGGGCTGGAGTCTGGTCCGGGGCCGAGGTTTGGCTCTGGGGTGGGTTCTGGTCCTGGAGTGGGGATGGGTCCGCCGGTGTCGGGTCGGACGGTGGGGGAGTGTCCGCGGTGTCGGACGGGGAGCGGTGTGCCCGTGCGTACGCGCTGACGCGGCGGGCCAGGAGACCGGCCAGCAGCGCGTCCCACTTCGCGCCCACGAGGTCGGGGTCGTAGGTCCGGGCGGTCTCCAGCGCATGGGCGGCCAGGTCGCGGCGCAGCCCTTCGTCCTCGATGACCCGGATGATCGAGTCGGCGAGGTTGGCGTTGGTCCGTTGCTTGACCAGCAGCCCGTCGACCTCGTGCATGATCATCTCCTTGGGCCCGTGCGGGCTGTTGAAGCTGACGATGGCCAGCCCCTTGGCCATGGCCTCCAGGATCGTCATGGGGAAGCCCTCGTGCCGGGAGCTGAGCACGAAGATCGACGCCTTCTCCAGCTCGGCCCCCACGTCGTTGGTCGGCCCCGGCAGCTCGACCGTGCCTTCGAGTCCGGCCTCCACGATCTGCTGCGCCAGACCCTCCTCCTGCGGCCCCGCGCCGTAGATGCGAAGCTTCCAGTCGGGGTGTGTGGCGGCGACCGTCTGCCAGGCGGTGATGAGCCGGTGGAACCCCTTGATGCGGGTCATCCTGCCGACCGCCACCGCGACCTTGGCGTCGAGCTTGGCCACGTCGCCCGTCATCGGCGGCACCGCGTTCGGGATGCGGGTCAGCTTCTTCGGCTGCTTCGGCAGTGTCTCCCGGTAGTCGCGCAGGTCGGCCTTGGTGAGCGTGACCAGGGCGTCGAGGCGGCGGTAGCGCCACTTGATCAGCTCCTGGATCGGCTCGGCCTGGGCGCGCAGCGCCACGTGTTCCTGCCCGATGGTGATGACGCCGGGCAGCGCGAGCTGGGCCATCGCCAGGTTGAGCCCCGGACGGGTGCCGATCAGCACGCCGGTGTCGAGCGAGCGGATGTAGCGGCTCAGCTTGAGGTCGGTCCACAGGTTGAAACGGTGGTAGGCCGTCTCCTCCTTGGGGATGAGCCTGCTGGGCAGCTTCGACAACACCGCGCGCAGCGGGTCGGGGCCCGGCTTGAGCCGGTCGTCGAGGAAGCGGAACCGTACACGCGGGTCTATCGGGAAGAACGGCTCCTCGGCCTCCTTGAGAATGCTGACGATCTCGACGTCGTGCTCCCTGGCCAGGTAGCTCGCCAGGTTGAACACGGTCCTGATCGTCCCGCCCATGCCGTGGGCGTGCAGTAAGAGGATGCGGACCCGCTTCGTCGACGCCGGTAGCGCCTTGTCCACCTTGCGCCGGTTGTACCCCCGGTACAGCCGGCCGATCGCCGACTTGCCCTTGCGTGCCAGTGCGCGCACCTGACAGTCCCCCTCATGGTCCGGAAACAAGCCTCGACACACGTGGCCGGTGGTGAGGGCAATCGTCCTGCCCCACCACCGGCGCATCGTCTCGCCCGGGTGGAGTGCACGTGCTTCATCCCCTGTGCGCTATCCCCACCTATGATCATTAGACGCCGGGAAGGTACACAAGGTTGCATATGCGGGCGACGCGCGGGTGCGAAGTGTACGGCGGTCGTCCGGGCCGGCAGGTCGAGCGCGACGTCGAAGCGTGTTCGAGCCGCGTGTCCACGTGGTGCGGCATCGGAATCAATCGGAGTGTCCGCGGCGTGCGGCGCCGAAATGGATCAGAGCTTCCGCATGGTGCGGCGCCGGGAATCGAGCGGTGTGTCCGCGTGGCTCGGTGCCGGAAATGATCGGACGGCTCGACGGCCGGGGCGCGGCCCCCGGCCGTCCGATCGCGTCACCCGGTCAGGCGGCCGAGGCTGCCTGAGTCGTTCCCCGGATCACTCCTCGTCCGTCCTCTTGTCGTCCTTCTTCGTCTCCTTGGTCTGCCGGCTGGTCTTGATCGCCTGCTTCTTCGACTTGCCGGACTTGGCCGCAGGTTTCTTCTTGGTGTCTGCCATCGGAGATCCCCCCGTACGGATGAAGTGTGCCTGATTGGCACACCAAGCCCGTTAATACCCATCTAGCGACTAAAACCGACATACCGCCTATCTGGTGGGCCGGTCGCCGGACGGCTCCGACCACCACACGCCCTCGCCGTGCGACAGTCCCGGCAGCCGCTGCTCGAACTCGTGCACCACGCCCGCCGGGAGCTCACCGGTGAGCACCCGGCAGGTCAGAGGAGGCGGAGCTGCTCCGGGGCGGCCGGCGCCGGGTCGCGGCGCGGTGGCAGGCGGCGGGCCATGGCCGGGGTGGCGCGGCCGACGCCGTGGCGTTCGGCCAGCTCCTTGACCAGCGTCGTGATGCGCTGCTGGTAGGACTTGGGCGCGTAGGAGCCCCGGCCGTAGAGCTCCAGATAGCGCGGCACCAGCCTGGGGTGCTCGCGCGACAGCCAGGCCAGCCACCACTCGCGCGCCCCTGGCCGCAGGTGCAGCACGATGGGCGAGAGGTGGGTGGCGCCGGACGCCGCGATCTCCTTGACGGTCTCCTCGAGCTGGGCCGGGGAGTCGGTGAGGTAGGGCAGGATGGGCGCCATCAGCACGCCGCAGGCGATGCCGTGGTCGTTGAGCGCCGCGCACGTCTCCAGGCGCCGCAGCGGGTGGGGCGTGCCGTTCTCGACCGCGCGCCACATCTCCTGGTCCACGAAGCCGGCCGACACGTTGGCGCTCACCTCGGTCACGTCGGCGGCCTCGGTCAGCAGGTCGAGGTCGCGCAGGATGAGAGTGCCCTTGGTGAGGATCGAGAACGGGTTGGCGGCGTCGCGCAGCGCGGCCAGGATGCCGCGCATCAGCCGGTAGCGGCCCTCGGCGCGCTGGTAGCAGTCGACGTTGGTGCCCATGGCCACGTGCGCGCCGCCCCAGCGCGGCGCGGCCAGCTCCTTGCGGGCCAACTCGGCGGCGTTGACCTTGACGATGATCTTGGAGTCGAAGTCCGCTCCGGCGTCCAGATCCAGATATTCATGGGTCTTTCTGGCGAAGCAGTAGACGCAGCGGTGCGTGCAGCCGCGATACGGGTTGATCGTGTATTCGAACGGGACCCGGCTGGCCGCCGGCACCCGGTTGATGATGGATCTGGCCTTGATCTCGTAGAAGGTCATCCCCTTGAACTCGGGCGTGTCGAACGTCCGGGTGACCGCGCCGCGGGCGAACAGCGGCACGGCCGGATCCTCCTGGCCGACCCCGGCCAGTCGCAGGTTGTCCCAGCGCATCCCATGATTAGAACAAGGATTCGAGCGTGATCGCAAACCGAAAAGACGTTGCAATTACCTGGCCAGTGGGTGGCTAATGATCTTCAGCATTGGGCAGATAGACGCCACAGAGCTTGCGTTCCGGAGGTGCACCCATGGCCTGGTCGCAGGACGAGGAGCGGATGCTGGCCCAGATCGAGCAGCACCTCGTCGACGACGATCCGCGACTCGTCGCCCGGCTGGAGTCGTTCAACCAGCGGGTCGGTCGCAGTGAGGAAAGGACCAAGGGAGAGCCGAGCGGCCGGCGCCGGCCGCGCCGCACGACCGTCATCATCCTGATCAGCTGGCTGTTGATCGCCACGCTGGTGGCCACTCTGCTGATCATGGTGCTCCGGCATGAGGCGGCCGCGGCCCTCGCCCTCGCGGCTGCCTTCTGAGCCCACCGGCCCAGGCGCGCTGCACCATTCCGTAGTCGATCACCACGATCTCCTCCTGCCGCAGCAGCTCACGGGCCTGGGGCGAGGCGAGGAACGCGTGGTCGCCGCTGCGTACCCGCCAGCCGTCGGGGTCCACGGCCCGCGCCTCCGCGTCGTCGAGGCCGGGATGCACGGCCCACTCGCTCAGGCCGGCCGGCAGAGTGCGCAGCAGTTCGGCGTACCGTTCGGCCTTGCCGTCGGGGTCGAAGGAGAAGCTGTCCAGGAAGCCGTGGTCGATGACCGGCAGGCCGCGGCCGCGCAGCCGCTCGCGGGCCGGGTCGAGCCAGGCCCGCACCGCGAGGCCGTACTCGCCGGCCAGGGTCAGCGTCAGGTCGAAGACGTCGGCGCGCCCGCCGTCGGCCAGGCAGTGCCAGTCCAGGTGGGCCGGCCTCAGCCCGGCATCGAGTACGGCGTCGATCTGCGCCCGGAACTCGGTCTCCACCTCGTCGAGCCGCGCCCGGGCGAGCAACTCCGGTATGCGGTGGTGCGGGTACAACGCGCCGGTCTCGTCGAGCAGCGAGCTCACCCGCTCCCGCGCGGCCAGCGGCCCCCACCGCAGCCTGGGCATCTCGCAGACCATCGTCAGATGGACGCCGAAGGGGATCTCGGGGCGTCGCCGCAGCAATTCCATGGCGTGGCCTGCGGCAGGACAGGGCACCATCAGGCTGCACGAGCCGGAGATCCCCTCCTCGATCGAGCGGATCACGGCCTCGTTGACCGCCGGGTACATTCCGAAGTCGTCGCTGTTGACGATCAGCAGTCGCGCGTCGGGCGCGAATCCCAGCAACTCGCCGGATGTCTGTGCATTCACGTCCTCAGCCTGGTGCTTGTGAAGGACCTATCCAAACGGTTTACGCGTGTCAGCGCAGGCCGCGCTTCGGCGGTCCAGGCCGGCCTCCACCCTGCGCGACATCGCACCCGGCCCGGGCCCGGAGTACGACGCCGCGGCGGGCCGCGGGCGGCCGGTCAGGCGTCCTGACCGGCCACCTGGACGGTGGGCTCGTGGCGGACCGGGAAGTTGACCGAGGTGGCCACGAAGCAGGCGTCGTGGGCGTCCGCGTGCAGCTTGAGCGCGGCCTCGGCCATCTCCGGCGACCTCACCGTGACCGTGGGCCGAAGGATCACCTCGGTGAAGTGGCCGCCGTCACGGGTCTCGGTCATGGTGCCGGTCGCGTGGTCGGCGTACGCGGTCACCACGACCCCGGCCATCGCGCACTTGTGCAGGTAGGACAGCATGTGGCACTGGGAGAGCGCGCCCACCACGAGCTGCTCGGGGTTCCAGCGCGAGGGGTCGCCGCGGAAGGCCGGGTCGGAGCTGCCCGCGATGGGCGGCGGGCCGTCGGCTGACAAGTCGTGGTCGCGGCCGTAGTCGCGGTAGCCGCTCGTGCCGGTGCCCTTGTCGCCGGTCCAGGTCACGACGACCGGGTAGGTGTGCTGGCGGGCCATGGAAGATCACTCCTCGGTGCGGGTGCTGGCGCGGGTGTCGAGAACGTGTGAACGGGCGATCCGCGCGGCGCGCTCTGGGCGCCCTTCCGTGATCGCGGTGAGCAGGTCGGCGTGCTGGCCGGAGACGTGCGCGGGCCGCGACGGCGGCGCCAGCGAACGCAGCGTGGACACCTGGATCTGGTCCCAGATCCGCTCCAGCGTGCGCAGCGCCATCGTGTTGCCCGCCAGCTCGGCGATCATCCCGTGGAAGCGCCGGTTGAGCCCGGCCGCCTCGGGGAGCCGCCCCCGCGCCGTGACGCTCGCCGTCTCGTCCGCGAGGTCGCGGAGCGCGGCGAGGGCGGCCGGGGCGATGTGGCCCTCGCGCTGCCGGATCGCGGCCAGTTCCGCGGTGAGCGCCTCCAGCGCCGCGCGTACCTGATAGGCCTCGCCGAGATCGTCGCGTTCCAGGGCGACGACGACCACGCCGCGCCCTGAGGGGCGGACGAGCCCGTCGGCGGCCAGCGCGCGCAGCGCCTCCCGGACGGGGGTGCGGCTCATCCGCAGGGTCGCCGCGGCCTCCATCTCGGTCAGCCGGGCCCCCGGCGGGTACGTGCCGTCCAGGATCAGGTCTCGTAACCGGCTCCACGCCACATCGGCCTGCATACGGGCGAGCCTAGCGTTCTGCATGCAATGTATGCAAAGCCGGGGCGGTGACGGGTTCGGGACCTGAGTCGGTGACGATGACGTCGTCCTCGTAGCCGGCGCCGCCCACGGACGGCATCGAGATCCGGCATTCCAGGGCCAGGCACATCCCCGCCTCCAGCCGCTCGCCCGCGGACGGCCCGTCCTGCTCCACCCAGGGCGGCTCGAACGACAGCCCCAGCCCGTGCCCCCACACTCCGTCGAAGCCGGACATCCCGTGATGGGCGGCGAACGCCGACCGTTCGAACACCTCCTGGCACCGCCGCGCCACCTCGCCGATCCGCCGCCCGGGCCGCAGCATCTCGATCCCGGCCTGGACGCTCTCCCGTACCGCGTCCAGCAGCCTGCGCTGCTCCGTGGTCGGCTCCGCCCCGACGACCCAGCTACGGGCGAGGTCGAACAGGTAGCCGTGCACCGACCCGTACAGGTCGATCCTGAACAGATCGCCCGCGGCCAGCCGCCGGTCGGCGCGGTAGGGGGCAGGGCCGGAGGCGGCGAACGTGTGCGACTCGGCGCCGGAGGACACGCCCATGCCGTAGTAGGCGCCGCCCGCCCGGGTGATCTCGGCGATCGCGGCCGCCGCGACCTCCGCCTCCGTGGCTCCAGGCGTGGCCGCCTGCCGCGCCGCCGCCATCGCCTGCCGGCCGAGCGCCCCCGCCGCGCGCAGCAGGTCCAGCTCGGCCGGGCTCTTCCTGCGGCGCGCCTGCCAGCCCAGATCGTCGGCGCCGACCAGCTCGTGCCCGGGGATCACCGAATGCAGCCTGCGCCACCAGGGCGCGGCCATCACCTCGCATCCGATCAGGCCGATCCGGCCCGGCGGCAGGGCCCTGATCCGCTCGGCGAGCGCGTCCACGAGATCGCGCGCGGTACGCAGCCGCGCGGCAGGACGCGGCTCCTGGACCGCCGAGGCGTCGGTCAGCAGCAGCGCGGGGCCTTCCACGGGCAGCAGCACCGCCGCGTGGCCCTGCGCCCGCCACCGCCCGGGAACGTCGGGGACGAACGGCTGGTGCTGGTAGAAGCCGGTGAGGTAGTAGACGTCGGCGTAACGGTCCTGCGCGGACCCGCCCCTCGACCAGGCCACCACGCCCCGCAGGCCGGACCGCGCGGCCAGGCGCCGCATCGCCTGCTGCCGCCGCGCGTACTCCTCGCCACCGATCCCCAGCACACTCCGATCCTGCCCACCGGCGACGCTCCGTCACCCTCCGGAGCGGGCGTCCTGATGAGCGCGCAGGGCCTCGATCACCCAGGTGAGGGTGGGTACGGCCGGCGGCGACGGCTCCTGCCCGTTGAGCGCCGCCAGCAGCGCCCAGTAACGCTTCACCCGGGCGTCGGCCACCGTCTCCAGCCATGGGAGCAACGCCCCTCTGTCGGCCGCCGGCCCGGCGACACGATCCAGGACGCGCCTGCCCTCGGCGGAGCCCGGCGCGGTCCCCTTCGCCAGGGCGGGACCGGCCTCGGCCAGCGCCCGCGCGCGCACGTCGTATCCGCCGGCGGGACCGGGACCGGCGAGCGCGATCCGCCGCAGCCGGGCTCTGAATCCCTCGTCGGCCATCAGCCCGGCCAGCTCCATCCAGACGTCGAGCTGCGCGGGCGACGGCTCGTCGGGAAGCTCGCGCATCCAGCCCGCGATGATCGCCGCGTCGCCGGACAGCTCGATCCCGTCGAACGTGCCCGCCACGAACTCCGTCACGATCTGCCGCCGCTCGGCGTCCGACAACTGGGCGATTCTGTGCAACATCAACGTCTCCTCTGCCGTGGCGCCACGTTCCGAGATCAGGCTCAGCACGGCACGGCGCGCTCGCAGCGCCCGCAGCTCCGCGTCCACGGTCCGCAGGTGCACCCGCGCCACCTCGGCCATCGTGACCCGCCTGGCCAGGATCCGCTGGACGTCCTCCAGCCCGATGCCCAGCTCGCGCAGCATGCGGACCAGGTCGAGCCGGGCCGCGGCGGCCTCGTCGTACAGGCGGTAGCCGCCCGCGGAACGCCCGGTGGGCGGCAGCACGCCGCTGTCGGACCAGAACCTGATCGTCCGCACCGGCAGCCCGGCCCGCCTGGCCAGCTCGCCGATCGTGTAGAGCCCTTCACTCACGTGGGGAAGCCTGCACCTTCCACCCAGTGGAGACGCAACAGCGCGGGCTGTCCCGTCACAACCCCTTGAGGAACGTCACAGCCCCTTGAGAAATGTGGCCGCCACCGGAGCGGCCACCGCGCCGCCACCGCCGCCGCCCTCCACGACCACCGCGAACGCCACGTCCTCCTTGAACCCCATGAACCAGGCGTGGCTGTCGAGCTTCTCGCCGGTGCCGTACTCGGCCGTGCCGGTCTTGCCGTGCGTGCCGGACGGCAGCCCCGCCGACTTGGCGGTGCCCTTGGTCACCACCGCCGACATCATCGCGTGCAGGTCGTCCTTCACCCCGCCGGGCAGCTTCCGCGCGGCGGCCTTCTGCTTCAGCGTGGGCACCAGCGTCGGGGGCCGCCAGGTGCCGTCGGCGATGGCGGCGGCCACCGAGGCCATCGACAGCGGGCTGGTCGTGATCCTGGCCTGCCCGAACGCCTCCGCGGCCAGCTCGGCGTCCGACTCGGCCTTGGGGAAGCTCGGCTTGGCCGCGGGCACCCCGATGTTCAGCGGCTGGTTGAACCCCACGTCCTCGGCTGTCTGGAGCAGCTCGTCCGCCCCCAGCTTCTGCTGGGCCAGCGGCGCGAACGTCGTGTTGCACGAATGCGCGAAGGAGTCGAGGAACGACAGCGACCCGAACTGCTCCTTGTCGGAGTTGCGGATCCGCATCCCGCCGACGGTCGCGTACATGGGGCACGTCACCGTGTCCTGCGGCGAGATGCCGGACTTCAGCAGCCCGATCGCCGTGACCGCCTTGAACGTCGAGCCCGGCGGGTAACGGCCGTCCAGCGCCCGGTTGAACCCGCCCACGTTGTTGACCACGGCCAGGATCTCGCCCGTGGACGGCTTGACCGCCACGACCGAGGTGGGCTTCTTGATCTCCTTGACGGCACCGACCGCGGCTGCCTGCGCGCGCGGGTCGAGCGTGGTCCGCACCGGCTCGCCGTCGGAGCCCTCGATGGTCTCCAGGGTCTTGCCGCCGAGCTGGATCTCGGTGGACGGCGTCCCGGCCAGCCGCTTCTGGAACGTCTCCTGCAGCCCGCCGCGCCCGACCGCCTGCCCGACTTTGTAGGCGGGCCCGAGCTTGGCCACGTCCTTCTTGGTCGCCTTGTCCAGGAAGCCGACGAGCTGTTGCACGGACCCGCCGACCGTGCCGGTGTCGATCCGGTCGCCGTCGGCGTCGGTGATCTCCGCCCGGTCCGGCCAGCGCGTCTTGAGCGCGAAGGACGCCTCCGACGTCATCGACGGGTGCAGCGCCGACGGCTTCCAGTCGACCTTCCACGTGCGGTCGGCCACCACGAGGTCGAGCTGCCCCTCATAGGACCACTCGCCGATGTTCTTCAAAATCAGGGTCGCGGTGTACGGGGCGCTCGCCCGGCCGTCGCCCTCCTTTACGGCGCCCAGCTTCACCGAGGCCGACTCCACCGCGAGCGCGTCGCGCTGCTGGGCGTAACCGCCGAGCTGCTGGGGCGTGGCCAGCTGGGCCGCCATCGCGGCGTCGTCGCCGGCCTGCCACGCGGCGACGAAGCGCTGCGCCGTCTCCGCCGGTGTCCCCCTGGTGTGCAGCACGTAATAAGCTCCCCCGGCCGCGGCCCCCACCGCGAGCACGGTGGCGCCGGACACGATCGCGATCGTACGGCCCCGCACCACTGATCAGCCCCCGTTCGTCGACGACAGGTGTCCGAGCCTAGGGCACGCCGTTGGCCGCCTTGAAGCTGGCCGCGTAGGTGGGGACGTATTCCTGGCCGGACAGCCGCTGGATGGCCGCCATGATGTCGTCGGTCACCCGCCGCCGGTCACGCGCCTTGGCGTGGTCGCCCTCGAACCGCATGGGCGTCCCGATCGCGATGCCGATCCGCGCGGGCCTCGGCACCTTCGACCCGAGAGGCATCACCTTCTCGGTGCCGCTGAGCGCCACCGGCAGCACCGGCGCGCCCGTCTTGAGCGCCAGCCAGGCCACCCCGACCTTGCCGCGGTAGAGGCGGCCGTCGGGGGAGCGGGTGCCCTCGGGATGGATGCCGAACAGCTCTCCCCGCTCCAGCAGCGCGGCGGCCTCGTCCAGCATGACCTGCGCCGAGTGGGCGCTCTCGCGGTCGATCGGCAGGCTCCCGCCCAGCCGCATGAAGAAGCCGGAGACGGGATTGCCGGAGAAGTACTCGTTCTTGGCGGTGAACGTCACGTGCCGCGGCAGCAGCGCGGGCAGCAGGAACGAGTCGAGTATCGACAGGTGATTGGCGGCCAGGATCGCGGGCCCGCTGCGCGGAACGTGTGCCGCGCCCGAGATGTGCGGCCGGCACATCGCGTTGGCCAGCGGCGCGGAAGCGAACTTGACCACTTGGTAAAGCAACGAGCTCTCCTGATCATCGAGCGGTCGGCCACCCCACCATAAAGCAGGCGCCCCAGCCGGTGAGCGGGGACGCCTGGGAAAAGCATTGAGGCCGATGTGGCGGTCGCCTCCTCGGCGAGGTGCACAACACGGCTCCAGCCGAACGGTATTCCGTGAAGGCGGTAATTTGCGGCCCGGGGGACACAGACCACATCGGCCTCTCGATGCTAACGGACATCTGGCGAGTGGAATTCCATCGGGGCTCAAGAATCGGTCACGTTCTGGTCCAATGTGGTTGCGCCACGTCGAAGACCCGCTGCTCACGCCCACGCAACGCCACTTCGGCGAACTGCCACAAAATCGCCCCGGTCGGCGCGTGGATCACGATCGACGGCCCCAGGGGCATCTGCAGCAGTTCCCCCTGCCAGCGCGGCACCCCGGGCGCCAGGAACCGCTCCAGCGGCACCGCGTGCACCGAGGCCACCTCCCGGGGGTCGGCCACCGGCCGCTGCCCGCCGCCGAACGCCACGAACGGCGTGATCACGAACCCCGAGTCGGTGACGAAGTCGTCCAGCAGTCCGGCCACCTCGACCCCGGTGACGCCGGTCTCCTCGGCCAGCTCCCGCAGCGCCGCCTCGACCGGCAGCTCGCCGTCGTCCAGCCGCCCGCCGGGCAGCGCCCACTGCCCGGCATTGCGGCCGCGCGGGGCACGCTTGATCAGCACGGTGTACGGGACCCGCCCGGCGTCCTCCAGCACGCACACGGTGACGGCCGCCCTGCGCACCCCTTCCGCCGGTGGCACCTCCCTGCGCTCGAAGGCGGCAAGATGGGCGATGATCTGCTCGCGCAGCACGTCGATGGGTGACAGCACACGTCCAGGATCGCACGGCGCGTGGCGCGGCGGCCGTACCTTGCGGGGTCAGCCGCGCGGCCCCGTGGCCATGAGGAGGACGCCCAGGACGATACCGGCGATCATCCCGATGCCGGCGGCGACGGCCGCCCACTTGCCCAGCGGCTCACCCCGCGTGTGGCCCACGATGCCCAGCACGATGCCGGCCAGGCCGAACAGGATCGGGATGAACAGCACGGCCACCACCGCGCACACGAACCCGATGACCGACAGGACCTGGTGGCTCGGCGGCGCGTGGACAGGCTCCTGGTACGGCCACCGGCTCTCGTGCTCACTGGGGTCCGGTGAAGAGGTCATGCGGAGCTCCTCTCGGCATCCGCAGCCGCCTACCCGATTCAGGCCGCTTCTACCGGGCGTCCACCGGGCGTCCGCCGGGGCGGGTGAGTTGCGGCGGCAGCGGCCGGGCGTGGACGACGTCGAGGCGGGAGACGGCCCGGGTGAGTGCGACGTACAGGCGGTTCAGGCCGCGCCGCTCCGCGCCGGCGATGGCGGCGGGCTCGGCCACGATCACGTGGTCGTACTCCAGGCCCTTGGCCGCCGACGCGGGCACCACGGACAGGCGCCCGCCGACGTCCAGGCCGTGGTTCGAGATCGCGGACGTGAGCGGTTCCACCGCGGCGTCGGTCGCGATCACCCCGATCGACCCCTCGTACGCGTACGCCTCCCGCACCGCCGCCGCCACCCCCTCGCCCAGGTCGGTCACCCGGGTCAACCGCAACCTGCCGTCGGCCCGGTAGGAACGGGTGGCGGGCACGTCCGCGCCGAGCGCCGCCAGCAGCGTGTTGGCCAGCTCCACCACCGCGCCGGGCACCCGGAAGCCGGTGGTCAGGGCGATGACCCGGCCGTCCGGCTTGCCGAGCAGCGCCATCCGGTCCTGCCACGACGTGGCGGCCCACGGCGTGGTGCCCTGGGCCAGGTCGCCGAGCACGGTGAGCGAGCCGTGCTCGGCGCGCCTGGCCACCGCCCGGCACTCCATGGGCGACAGGTCCTGGGCCTCGTCCACGATGACGTGCCCGTAACCGCGCGGGCGCTCGATCATCGCCGCGACCTCGTCGAGCAGGACCAGGTCGGCCGCCGTCCACCGGGCGCTCCTGACACTGCGCGGCGGCCTGGGCCAGGTGATCGCGGCCCACTCGGCCTCGGTCAGCACGCTGCCGCCCGGCGCGCGGGCGACCTCCGCGGCCGGGCCGCGCAGGACCTCGTACAGGACCTCCTCCGGCTTGGCGGCGGGCCAGACAGCGTCCAGTGACGGGGTGACGGCGCGGGCGACCGCGCGGGTCCAGGCCGCGTTCGCGGTCCGGCCGCGGGCCTCGGCCTGGCGGGTGATCGAGGCCACCACCTGGGCGCGCACGCGTTCGCGGCCGACGCCGTACGGGAGGGACGCGCGCCGGGCGCCGTCGACGATCCTGCGCAGCTCGTCCTCGCGCACCCGCCACCGGGCGGAGCCGTCGGCCACCACGACGGGTTCGACCGGTTTGACGATCCGCCCGTACAGGGCCAGGCGCAGGACCTCGGCCATCCGCGCGTCGTGCTTGACGACCGCGGCCGCCTCGCCGTCGGCGGCGGTCACGGGGACGGTGGTCAGCAGTCGTTCCAGCGTGGTCTGCTCGACGTCCATCTCGCCGAGCGTGGGCAGCACGGCGGAGACGTAGCCGAGGAAGGTCCGGTTCGGCCCCAGCACGAGCACGCCGGCGCGTTCGAGGCGGCGGCGGTGCGCGTACAGCAGGTACGCGGCCCGGTGCAGGCCGACCGCGGTCTTGCCGGTGCCAGGGGCGCCCTGGACGCAGATCGAGGTGTCCAGCTCGGCGCGTACGAGGTCGTCCTGCTCGGGCTGGATCGTGGCGACGATGTCGCGCATGGGGCCGACGCGGGGGCGTTCGATCTCGGCGGCGAGGATCCTGCTCTCGCCCTCCTCACCCCGGTCGAGTCGCTCGTCCTCGAACCCGGTCAGCGTCGTCCCCGACCAGCCGAAGCGGCGGCGCAGCGCGACGCCCTGCGGGTCGCGGGCACTGGCCCGGTAGAACGCCCGCGAGACCGGCGCGCGCCAGTCGATCACCACGGGCGGCCCGCCGTGCTCGCCGGTGATGTGCCGCCTGCCGATGTGGTACGCCCGGCCGCCGTGCTCGGCGGAACCGTGGCCGAAGTCCAGGCGCCCGAAGAACGGCGGCCCGTCCGGCTCCTCGCTCAGCTCCTTGGCCAGGCTCTTGAGATGGCGGCCCAGGCGTTCGGCGCTGTAGCGGTCGCCGGCCACGGTCTCACCGACGATCACGTTGTCCCGCGCGCCGTCGAGCATCCTGCGCAGCCCGGCCGCGCAGCGTTCGACGTACGCCCGCTCGTCGTCGAGCGTGCCCATCACACCTCCCGAAATCGTTAACTCGGTCAAGAGTTTAACCAGGTTAACATCTTGATAGAGTTTCCTCATGACGGGACTACGTGAGCTCCAGCGGCGGCGCGTCCACGAGGCCATCTCGGCGGCGGCCGTCTCGCTCTTCCTCGAGCGCGGCTTCGACGCGGTGCCGGTGACGGAGATCGCGGCGGCGGCGGGGGTGTCGAAGCCGACGCTGTTCAAGTACTTCCCGGCGAAGGAGGACCTCGTCCTGCACCGGATCGCCGACCATCAGGAGGAGTCGGCGCGGGTGG
>NZ_JADOGI010000104.1 GCF_015645445.1 Nonomuraea cypriaca
CCACCCTCACCTGACTCCGGCCACCCCGGCCCGCACCCCGCTCGCGTGGGTGGCGGGGGTGGTTGGGTGGGCCCGCGCCGGTGGTGTTGGCACGCCGGTGCGGGCCGGGTGGGGTCAGGAGTAGGTGTGTTCGGGGGCCGGGAAGGCGCCGGAGGTCACGTCGTCGGCGAAGGCGCGTACGGCGCGGTCCATCTCGGCGGCCAGATCCGAGTAGCGCTTGACGAACTTGGCGGGCCGCGGCGTCAGCCCCATCAGGTCCTGCCAGACCAGCACCTGCGCGTCCGTCGCCGCCCCGGCGCCGATGCCGATCACGGGGATCGACAGCGACGGCGTCACCCGGTGCGCCAGATCGGCCGGCACGCACTCCAGCACCACCGAGAACGCCCCGGCCCGCTCCAGGTCCTTGGCGTCCGACATGAGCTCGTCGCCCGACTGCCCGCGCCCCTGGACGCGGTAGCCGCCCATGACGTTGACCGACTGCGGGGTCAGCCCGAGGTGGGCCATGACCGGAACCCCCGCCGAGACCAGCGCCTCGACCTGCGGCAGGACCCGGCGGCCGCCCTCCAGTTTGACCGCGTGCGCACCCGCCTCCTTCATGAAGCGCGCCGCCGACTCCAGCGCCTGCTGGGGCGACGACTGGTAGGACCCGAACGGCAGGTCGGCGACCACGAGCGCGCGCGACGACCCGCGTACGACGGCCGCCGTGAGGGGCAGGAGGTCGTCGACCGTGACAGGCAGGGTGGAGTCGTAGCCGTAGACGACCATGGCCGCCGAGTCGCCGACCAGCAGGACCGGGATGCCGGCGGCGTCGAACACCCGGGCCGTCATCGCGTCGTAGGCGGTGACCATGGGCCACCGCTCTCCGCGCTCCTTGGCGGCGATGAGGTCGCGAACGGTGACCCGGCGTCCCTGGGCACCGCCGTACAGCGTGGTTGAAGAGGACATGCGTTAACCCTCCAGGACCGTCTCGAGGCGCCCCAGTGGCGTCCCCGGACTCAGTCCGATGATGCCACGCCGGAAAAACCGGTGGCGAAACTGTCGGTGCCCCTTGCGACAATCAGTCGGGAGGTAATCAATCATCATGGCACTCGATCCTTACCGACACCTGCTCAAGATCCCGGGTGTCCCTGCGTTACTGCTGGTCGGGCTGCTGGCCCGGGTGCCGACGACGGCTGCAGGGATGACACTCACCCTGCACGTGGCCGAGATGCTCGATCTCGGCTATTTCTCGGCCGGGCTGCTCATCACGGTCAACACGATCGGCATGGCGATCGGCTCGCCCTTGTCGGGAAGGCTCGTGGACAAGCACGGCCTGCGTCCCGTGCTCATCGTCACCACGGTGGCGCAGGCGGCGTTCTGGGCGTGCGCGTGGGCGCTGCCGTTCCCCGCCCTGGTCGCGGCGGCGGGTCTGGCCGGGCTGCTGGCGCTGCCGGTGTTCAGCGTGACCAGGCAGTGCCTGGCCGCCATGGTGCCGGTCCCGCAGCGGCGCACCGCCTTCGCGCTCGACTCGATGCTGGTCGAGTTGTCCTACATGGTCGGTCCCGCGCTGGCGGTGGCGGGCATGATGGCGCTGGGCAGCGGCGTGACGATGACGGTCCTCGGGGCGGGCATGACGGTCGCGGGCGTGGCGCTGATCGTCTTCAACCCGCCGATCCGCTCGGCCGACGAGCTGAAGCAGACCGAAAGGGTGCCCAGGCGGCAGTGGCTCACGCCGGCGTTCGTGGCGCTCCTCGGCACGGCGGCCGCCGCCACGTTCGTGCTCACCGCGACCGAGCTCGCCCTGGTCGCGACCATGAACGCGGCCGGTGCCGCCGCCTGGGTCGGCCTCGCCGTGGGAATCTGGTGCGTCTACTCCCTGGCCGGCGGCTTCGTGTACGGCATGCTCCCGCGCGGCTTCTCGCCCCTGGTGCTCATCGCGGGCATGGGCCTGCTGACGGTGCCGGTCGGCCTGGCCGCCGGCGACTGGCGCTGGCTGGTCCTCGCCCTGCTGCCGGCCGGCCTCCTCTGCGCCCCCTCCCTGTCGGCCACGGTCGACTTCCTGAGCCGCTGGGTGCCCGCGGCGGCGCGTGGGGAGTCGATGGGCTTCCACGGCACCGCCCTGCTGATCGGCGGCGCCGCCTCGGCCCCCCTCGCGGGGGCGGTCATCGACGGTGTCGGACCGCCCTGGGCGTTCGCGTTCGCGGGCCTGGCTGCGGTGGCCATGGTGCTGGTCGCCCTGCCGTTCTGGCGTCGGCGCCCGGCTCCGGCCGCTTCCCAGGCTTCGTTCGCCGAGATGGCCGAAGCGACGACCGAGGCGGAGCTCGCTGAGATGGCCGGCGTGAAGGCCGGGGCGGGGCTCGGCGAGTTGGCCGGTGTGAAGGCCGCGGCCGAGTTCGGCGAGATGAAGGCGGAGGTCGGCCGCGCGTGAGCAGGAGTTAACCTGGTATTTACGAAACGGGTCCGTTGCGTATCGGAATGGATTGCGATACGTTGGCGTTGCGAAACTTCAACGTATCGAAATTAAGGATTCTTCCCATGGACCCGAACTCAGGGCACCCACGCCGGTGGACGATCCTCGGCGTGCTGGTGTTCAGCCTGCTGGCGGTCGTGCTCGACAACACGATCCTCAACGTGGCGATGAAGACCATCGCCGACGAGACGGCCGGCTTGGGCGCGACGCAGAGCGAGCTTGAATGGGCGATCAACTCCTACACGCTGGTGTTCGCCGGTTTGCTGTTCACGTTCGGCATGATCGGTGACCGGACGGGCCGGAAGCGGATGTTGTTCATCGGCATGGCGATGTTTGGCCTGGCCTCGCTGGCCAGCGCGTACTCGCAGGATCCGATGCAGCTGATCCTGGCGAGGGCGGCGATGGGCATCGGCGCGGCGGCGATCATGCCGGCCACGTTGGCGATCATCTCCAACGTCTTCCCGCCCCATGAGCGCGGCAAGGCGATCGGCGTGTGGGCCGGTGGCGTCGGGCTCGCGGTGGCGATCGGCCCGATCACCGGCGGGCTGCTGATCGAGCACTTCTGGTGGGGCTCGGTCTTTCTGATCAACGTGCCGATCGTGGTGATCGGCATGATCCTCATCGCCACGATCGTGCCCGAGTCGCGCGACCCGAAGCCGTCCAGGCTGGATCTGCTGGGCGTGGTGCTGTCGATCATCGGCCTGGTGGCCATCGTGTACGGCATCATCCGCGGCGGTGAGCTGGCGACCGTGGCGAGCGCGGAGGTGCTGGCGCCGACGCTCCTCGGGCTGGCGGTGCTGGGCGTGTTCGTGTGGTGGGAGCGCCGCATCGACAACCCGATCTTCGACGTACGCAGCTTCGCCAACGCCCGTTTCAGCTCGGCCATCGGCATGATGGGCATCGTCTTCTTCGCGATGATGGGCGGGATGTTCTTCCTGACGTTCTACCTGCAGATCGTGCTGGGCTTCACGCCGTTGCAGGCGGGCGCGCTGATGATCCCGTTCGCCGCGGCACAGCTCATCTTCGCGCCGCTCAGCCCGCGGGTGAACGAGCGGTTCGGCGCCAAGCTGGCGGCCAGTGTCAGCCTGGTCGTGCTGACGGCGGTGCTGGCGAGTTACGCTTTCATGGACCAGAACACGCCTGTCCTGCTGATCGAGGTCGTGTTCTTCATCCAGGGAGCCGCGATGGCCAACATCATGCCGCCCGCCACGACCGCCATCATGGAGTCGCTGCCCAGGGAGAAGGCCGGTGTCGGCTCCGCCATGAGCAACACCGTGCGCCAGGTGTCCGGCGCGCTCGGCGTGGCCGTGCTCGGCTCGGTGCTGTCGGCCGGCTACCGCGGCGAGATCGCGCCCGCGCTGGCCGGGCTGCCCGCCGAGGCCCAGCACTCCGCCGGTGAGTCGATCATGGCGACGATGGGCGTCGCCGAGGCGCTCGGCGACCGGGGGCAGGCGCTGGTCAAGCCGGCGATCGCCGCGTTCATCGACGGCATGCACGTCACGGCGCTGGTGACGGCCGTGATCGCGCTGCTCGGCGTCGCGGTGGTGGCGAGGTGGATGCCGGGGAAGGCACGCCCGATCATGCAGGCGGAAAAGAAGGAACCAGCGGTAGTGTGAGGCCGCCATGACGATCCAGGAACCAGGGACTGCCCGCCCGGCCGGCCGTCCGCGCAGTGAGAAGGCCGAGAAGGCGATCATCGAGGCGACCCTCGATCTGATCGGCGAGGGCATGGGAGTCTCCGAGCTGTCCATCGAGGCGATCGCGGCACGGGCGGGCGTCGGCAAGACGACCATCTACCGGCGCTGGGGCAACAAGGAGGACCTGGTCGTCGACGCCCTGTCCACGCTCAAGGCGCCGCTGCCGGTGCTCGGCGGCGTCTCGGTGCGCGACGACCTGATCAGCCTGCTCGACGCGATGGTCAGGGAGTCGGGCCAGGCCCGCACCCGCTGCGTGATGAACATCGCGATGAGCGAGGCCGACCGCTACCCCCGGCTGATGGAGCGCTTCCTCAAGCGCGCCGTCGAGCCGCGCAGGGAGGCGATGCGCGCGGCGCTCGAGCGCGGCATCGCCTCCGGGGAGCTCAGACCTGACCTGGACGTCAACATGGGCATGGCCGTCCTCAGCGGCACCATGTTCTGGCACACGAAATGGGGTCCCGCCGGCGACCTCCCCGCCGACCTCGCCGAACGCGTCGTCGACGCGGCCCTCGCCGGCCTCGCCCCCTGACCACGCGGCAGGCTCCCAGGGTGCCGGGGTCAGAAGGAGGTCCTGCGAGGGCGCCTTGGCGAGGTCAGTACGAGGTTCTGCGGCGGAACAGCCATGCCGCGATCGGTACGCTGATCGCCACCGCGCCCCCAAGCCATGCCGCCGCCACGAGACCGGACGAGCCCACGGGCCGGTCGAGCAGAAGCGCCCGCAGCGTCTCCACGATCGGCGTGGTCGGCTGGTTGTAGGCGAAAGCGCGCAGCACGCCCGGCATCGTCTCGGCGGGCACGATGCCGTCCGACAGGTACGGCAGGAACAGCACGACGAAGCTGAACGCCCCCGCCGCCTGGGTGGACTTCACCAGCAGGCCCCACAGGACCGCGAGTGAGGACATCGCGAGAACGTACCCCGCGACCACGACCAGCACCAGGCCCCAGTCGGCCGGGGAGGCGTCGGGGCGGAAGCCGAGGAGGATCGCCGCGGCCAGCGCGATGGCCGACGACGCGACGTTGCGGATCATCGAAGCCACGACGTGCCCGGCGGGGACGACCCAGCCGCCGATGGGCAGGGTGCGGAAGCGGTCGATCATGCCGCCGGTCATGTCGTCGGCGATGTTCACGGCGGTCAGCGCGGCGCCGTACCCGCCGGACATGAGGAGGACGGCGGGGACCACGAAGTCGATGTACGCCAGCCCGCTGGAACCGGTCGTGATCGCGCCGCCGAAGACGTACACGAAGAGAACCATGATCATCACGGGCAGGGCGGTGTTCACGATGAGGCCGTCGACGATGCGTAGCTCGCGGCGGAGCGAGCGGCCGGTCAGGCGGCGCAGGTCGGCCGCGGCGGTGACGGGGGCGCTCACGCCGCGACCGCCGTGAACTCGAAGAAGACGTCGTCCAGCGTCGGAGCGCGCAGTTCGACCCGCTCGATCCCGATGCCCGCCCGGTGCAGCTGGTCCAGCGTGCGGCGCAGGTGGTCGGGGCCCTGGACGGCCAGCGTGATCTCGCGGGGGCCGGCGTCGAGATGGGCGTCGGCGAGCACGGCCCCGGCGCGCGGCACGTCCTCGGCCCGCGACAGGCGCAGCGCCAGCCGTTCGGCCCCCACCTGGCGCTTCAGCGCGGCGGGGGAGTCGTCGGCGACGACGCGGCCGCCGTCGATCACCACGATGCGGTCGGCGAGCTGGTCGGCCTCGTCCAGGTACTGGGTGGTGAGCAGGATGGTGGTGCCCGAGGCGAGCAGCTCGCGGATCATCGACCACAGATCCGCCCGGCTGCGCGGGTCCAGCCCCGTCGTGGGTTCGTCGAGGAACAGGATCCGCGGCGCCGACACCATGCTCGCCGCCAGGTCCAGCCGGCGGCGCATCCCTCCCGAGTACGTCCCCACGCGCCGGTTCGCGGCGGTCGCCAGGTCGAAACGCTCCAGCAGCTCCGCCGCCCGCCGGCGGGCCTGGCGGCGGCCCAGGTGGTAGAGGCCGGCGAACAACTCCAGGTTCTCCCGTCCGGTGAGCAGGTCGTCCACGGTGGCCTGCTGGGCGGTCAGCCCGATGGCCCGGCGTACCGCGACGCCCTCGCGCGTGACATCGTGCCCGCCGACCGTCGCGCTCCCGCCGTCCGGCGCGAGCAGCGTGGTCAGGATGCGCACCGTGGTCGTCTTGCCGGAGCCGTTGGGCCCCAGCAGGGCCAGCAGCGAGCCGGTGGGCGCGGTCAGGTCCACTCCGGTGAGCACCCGCGTGCCGCCGAAGGACTTGGTCAGTCCCCGGGCCAGGATCGCATCTGTGAATAGCGTACTGTGTATGGCGTTCATAGTTTTAATGTAGGGCACAATCCTAGGAGCGAGTCAAGGAGGAGTCCGGATGGCGCAGGAGCGGTCGCTGCCGCCCATCGTGGAGCGGCTGTGGGGCCGGGAGCCGGTGTCGCGCCGGGGGCCGCGCCCGCGGCTCGACCTGGCCACGATCACCGCCGCCGCCATCGAGATCGCCGACGCCGAAGGGCTGGCCGGAGTCTCGATGGCCTCTGTGGCCTCGCGGGTGGGAGTGGCGGCTACAGCGCTGTACCGATATGTCGGCAGCAAGGAGGACCTGCTCGCCGCGATGGCCGACGGCGTGGCCCCGCCGCCGCCCGAGCCGGAGGGCATGTCCTGGCGGGACTACCTCGCTCTCTGGACCCGGGCCCAGCGCGACATCCTGCTGGAACACGCCTGGTTGCTGCCCGCCTCACCGCCGGCCCCGCCGCTGGGCCCCCGGCGGCTCCTGTGGCTGGACCGCGCGCTGGCGGCGCTCGACGGCCTGGGGCTCGACGACGGGGAGAAGATCAACGTGGCCAGCGCCCTCACCGGATACGCGCTGACCGACGCGGCGCTCATCCAGGCCATGGGGGGCGGCGACCCGCAGCTCGAGGAGGCCGGGATCACCGGAGCCGCGGACTACGGCGAGGTGCTCATCGAGGTGCTCGACCCCGAGACCTACCCCGCTCTGTCGGCCGCGGCGCGCGCGGGCGCCTTCCACGGCGCCGAGGGCTGGGTGGATGACGCCGACTTCCACTTCGGGCTCGGCCTGCTGCTCGACGGCGTCGAGGCCCTGATCGCCCGCCGATCCGGCTGAGGGGCCTCACGGGTGGCTCTGAGGGAAGCGACCGGGCGCCCGCATGGTGGCCGGGCGCTTCTGCGTCAGACGGGCTCAGGGGTCACGTCGGCGGGGAGTAGTTGTTCGGTGAGGAGGCGGCGGACGTCCTCTGGGCCGGTTACCCAGGACCGCAGGAGATCCCATCCGTGGAAATATCCGAAAAAGTAGGGGCTGACTGCCTTGATCTGCGGAAGGACCATCGCGACCTCCGCCTCGCTGTAGAGCGACCACCGCGCCAGGTAGGCGGCCAGTTCCTCGTCGGTCGCGCCGTCGTCCGCGAGGAACGTCGCGTTGCCCCACACGCCCCACAGCACGTTCTTGGCATGGTGGATCGCGGCCAGGTCGCTCCCGTCCGGGCGGATGCCGGTGTCGGGGAAGATGTGCCGGTTGAGCCAGGTCTGCGCCTCGTCGCCGGGGAAGAGGATCTCCTCGGCGAGCAGCCCGAGCCCCTCGCTGAGCATGAACGACGGCGACAACATGAACCGCACCCGCTGGTCCGGCCGATCCGCCAGATGGATCTCCTTGAGCATCGACTCGGCGATGTGTCCGGGATGGCCCTCATGCGCCACCACGTACAGGAGGTCGGCGAGGTTGAAGGGGATCGACTTGTTGATGTGGATGGTCGAGCGTAGATCGCCCTCGTAGGCGCCTGCCGCGTGGAACGCCACGCCCTCCGCCAGCCGGCATCCGACCACCTCGTTCTCCGGCAGCTCGATGATGGTGGCGTTCGTACGGGCCCGCGTCTCGGCCACCGCCCTCGCGACCAGTTCGGGCAGCCGCTCGATCGGCTCCAGGGTGTGGGCCGCCTGCCACGCCTGCAGCCGCTCGGCCACTGACCCCGTCCCCTTCGGCAGCGCCGCGTCCAGCTCGGCGTGGGCCGCCTCGAACACCTCGTCCGGCAGCCGCCGCGGCTCCAGCCCCAGGCACTCCCTCGCGTACTCGGCCAGCGGCAGCCGCTCCCCGCCCAGGTCGCGGACCACCGCCCGCAGCGCGCGGACCTGCCCGGCCAGGTAGGCGGAAGGCGCGGTCTCCAGCAGCCGGCCGGCCTCGTCGGACAGCCGCTCCGGCGCGGCGGGCGGCTCGGCCTCCACCTCCGTGCTCCATTCCGGCGGTCCGGTGTAGATGAGCAGGCCGCCGCGCGAGCTCTCGATCATCAGGCGGTCGGTCCGCAATGCCAGCATCGCGTAGTCGTGCTGCCACTGCTGCTCGGTCATGGGTCCTCCTTCTTCTCGGGCCGCCCAACCTAGCCGTACGGTTTTCCGTACAGTGCACGGAAACTGTGCACGGAAACTGTGCACGGAAACTGTGCACGGAAACTGTGCACGGAAACTGTGCACGGAGACTGTTCTCGAAGAGGTGAGGACATGACGGAATCGGTGTGGTTCCGGGATGGGGAGAGGCCGCGCAGGCCGAGGTTGTCGCGTGAGCGGATCGTCGAGGCCGCCGTCGCCCTGCTCGACGCGGAGGGCGTGGCCGGTTTCTCGATGCGGGCCCTGGCCGCGCGCCTGAAGGCCGGCACGATGTCGCTCTACGAGTACGTCAAGAGCAAGGAAGACGTGCTCGACCTGGCCCTCGACGCGGTGATGGGCGAGATAGACCTGGTCGAGTGCGACTCCTGGCGGGCCACCCTGGCCGGACAGCTCACCCAGAGCAGGGACGTCATGCGCCGCCACCCCTGGCTGCCCGCGCTCACCGCCACCCGCCCGGTCATCGGGCCGAACGCGCTGGCCCGCTCCAGCCTCTTCTACGCGGCCCTCGCCCGCGCCGGGCTGAGCGGCCCCGAACTCCTCGCCGCCGTGGGCTCCCTGTCCTACTACGTGAACGGGTACGTCGCCGCCGAGAACACCTGGTGGGCCACGGTCCGCACGCCCGCGGCCGACGCCGAGGCCCGCGATCGCGTCGGCCGGTACCTCGACGAGCACACCCCCGAGCTCGCCGGGCACGCCCAGGTGAACATCGACGACTTCGACCGCCAGTTCGCCCTCGGCCTCGACATCATCCTCGACGGCATCGAGACCAGGCTCCCGGCCGAGGACTGAGCACCGGCGGTGGCTTGGGCCGATGCGCGTTGAGGTGCGAGTGCCGGCGGTGGTTTGGGCCTGAGACGGGCCGAAGGGTGAGTGCCGGCGGTGGCTTGGGCCGATGCGCGTTGAGGTGCGAGTGTCGGCGGTGGTTTGGGCCTGAGACGGGCCGAAGGGTGAGTGTCGGCGGTAGCTTGGGGCGATGCGTGCCGAGGACGTGGACCTGCTGGCCGCGGCGCGGGCCGGTGACCAGGACGCGTTCAGCCGGCTGGCCGGGCCGTTGCGGGACGAGCTGCGGGCGCACTGCTATCGGATGCTGGGGTCCGTGCACGACGCGGAGGACGCCGTGCAGGAGACGCTGGACCGGGCGTGGCGGAGTCTGGCGCGGTTCGAGGACCGGGGATCGATCCGGCCGTGGCTGTACAAGATCGCCACGAATCGGTGCCTGACCCACATCGAGCGCAGAGGACGGCGTGAGCTGCCCGCTGACCTGGGCCCGGCGCCGGGGGCCGAAGTGGCGTGGCTGGAGCCGTGCCCCGACCGGTTCATGAGCTGGACGCGGGAGCTGGGGCCCGAGGCGCGCGCGGTGGCACTGGAGAGCGTGGAGCTGGCGTTCGTGGCGGCCCTGCAGCACCTGTCGGCCCGGCAGCGTGCCGTCCTGCTGCTGCGCGAGGTCCTCGGCTACACCGCAGGCGAGACCGCGGACCTGCTGGACACCACGGTCGCGGCGGTCAACAGCGCCCTGCAGCGGGCCAGGAAGGCCATCCCAGAGAAGGCTGAGACCGCCCGGCCGGGCGAGGCGGAGCAGCGCAGGCTGGCGCACCGGTACGCCACCGCCTGGGAGGCCGGCGACGTCGACGCCATCGTGGCGATGCTGACCGAGGACGCGAAATACTCGATGCCGCCGCTGACCGCCTGGTACGCCGGCCACGACCAGATCCGCGCCTTCCTCGTCGAAGGCCCGCTACGGCATCGCTGGCGGTTCCTGCCCACGTGGGCGAACGGGGAGATCGCCTTCGGCACGTACCGGTGGGACGGCGCCGCCTACGTTCCTGCCGGTCTGGACGTCCTTGTCCTGAGGGGTACGCGAGTCGCGGAGGTGGTCTCATTCCTGGACGCGGGTTTCGCGGCGTTCGGACTGCCGGATTCGCTCCCGCGCGATGAGTTCGCCGATCCGCCCGGGTTGTAGTCCTGACAGCGGAGACAACCCTGGAAGGACCTCACCCATGTCCACGAACGAGCAGCGCATCCGCACCCTGATCGAGCGCTGGGCCGAGGCGGTGCACCGCGGTGACCTGGACGCGGTCGTCGCCCACCACGCCGAGGACATCGTGATGTACGACGTCCCGCCGCCCCACGAGGGTGTGCGCGGCCTGGACGCCTACCGCAAGACGTGGCCGCCGTTCTTCGCCTGGCAGGCGCTCGGGGCGGTGTTCGAGATCGAGTCGCTGGACGTCACCGCCGGCGACGACGTGGCGTTCGCCCATGCCCTGCTGCGCTGCGGCACGCCGGAGGAACTCACCGCCGACCCGGGCAACCGGCTGCGGCTGACGCTCGGCCTGCGCCAGGAGCACGGGCGCTGGGTCGTGAGCCACGAGCACCACTCGTTCCCGATCGCCGACCGTACCGTCGACAGTATCGAGGACCGGGCGCGCGCCGAGCAGGAGGTGCGGCGGTTGCACGAGCGGTGGTTCGAGGCCACGGCCGCCAAGGATCTGGACGCCATGATGTCCGTCATCGCCGCCGACGTGGACTCGTACGAGCACGACACGCCGCTGCGGCACCAGGGAGTGGCGGCGGTGCGGGAGATCTGCGCGCGCGGTCTCGATGTGGACAGTGCGGTCACCTGGGACGTTCCGAACCTGAGAATCATGGTCCGGGACGATCTGGCGGTCGCCTGGGGTCTCAACCGCGTCCGGGATGAGGTCTCGGAGAGCTGGTCGCGGGGGACCCGGGTGTTCGAGCGGCGTAACGGTGACTGGGTGATGATCCACCAGCACCTCTCCTACCCGTACGACCCGGACACGGGCGCGGCCAGGACCGACCTCCACCCGTGACGTCCTATGACGACGCCGTGACGCCCTGGCCCGCGACCCAGCCGTCACGTGGGCCGTCTTGTGGGCCGTCACGTGGGGTCGTCACGTCGGCGAGCAGGGTGTCGAGGGCCCGCTGGGAGGTCTGCAGGCGCTCGATCGCCGCGCCGAGGCGCCGCCGCTCCCGGCGCAGGTGGGTGATCATGCCGGGGCAGGCCCCCGCGAGCCGCCCGTTCTCGTCGTCGTGGACGCAGTGCAGCAGCCGGGCGATGACCGCGGTGGGCAGGCCGGCGGCGAGCAGCGTGCGGATGTGGCGCACGGCGGTGACGTCCGCCTCGCCGTACTCGCGGTAGCCGTTGGCCAGCCGGGCCGGCCGCAGCGGCCCCTGCTCCTCGTAGTAGCGCAGCAGCCGCTTGCTCACCCCGGTCTTCCCAGCCAGGTCGCCGATCCTCATGCGCACCCTTGACCTTCACATCGATGTGACGCCTTAACGTCCCGGTGTCGTGTCGCAACAACGTGAAGGAGCCGATGATGCCGGGATTGGTGATGGTCGGGGCGGGGCCGGGGATCGGCAGGTCCGTCGCGGGCAGGTTCGCGCGGGAGGGCCTGCCGGTCGCGCTCGTCTCGCGGACCGGCGGGACGCTCGGGCTGGACGGCGCGCTTGGGTACGCGGCGGACTGCGCCGACGAGCCTGCCCTGCGCGGCGCACTCGACCAGGCGATGGACGCGCTGGGCACGCCGGACGCCGTGGTCTACAACGCCGCGGTCATCCGCCCGGACTCGGTGGCGGAGGCGACCATGAGCGCCCAGGTGGACGCCTGGGCGGTCAACGTGGCCGGGGCGCTGGTCACGGCCGCGCACGTGGTGCCCGCGATGGCGGGGCGTGGCGGCGGCTCGTTCATCGTCACAGGCGGGATGCCCGAGCCGAAGGCCGCCTACGTCAGCCTCTCCCTCGGCAAGGCCGGCGTACGGACGCTGGTGGCGCTGCTCGACCAGGAGTACGGCCCGTCCGGCGTCCACGTGGCCACCGTCACCGTGGCCGGTCCGGTCGCGCCGGGCACGGACTTCGACCCCGGCGACATCGCCGAGCACTACTGGCGCCTGCACACCCAGCCACGCGCCCACTGGGACCGGGAGATCCTGCACAGCGGCCGGGCCGGCGCGTGACCTCCACAGCCGGCCGACTTCGCGCCACGGGCCGAACCAGCGGGCCGTGCGGCCGGGTTCGGTGAGCTCACGTCCTCGACGGGCGCGCGGAACGTGCGGCCGAGCACGAGATCCGTGCCCTCACTCGTCCGGAACGGCTTGCCGGTGGGGATGCGCGTCATGCCGTCTCCTCCTCCCCGTTCTCGGCCGGGCGGCGTCCGTGGCGGGTCCGGTAGACCTCAGCCGGTGGTCTCGCGCCAGCGGTTGGTGATGGGGAGGCGGCGGTCGCGGCCGAAGTTCTTGGGGGTGATCTTGGGGCCTGGGGGATACTGCCGGCGCTTGTACTCGGCCAGGTCCACCAGCCGGATCACCCGCGTCACCAGCGCCGGGTCGTGGCCCGCGGCGATGAGCTCCTGCGAGCCCATGTCCTTCTCCACGTAGTCGTCCAGCAGCCGGTCCAGGACCTCGTACGGCGGCAGGGAGTCGGTGTCGCGCTGGTCGGGCCGCAGCTCGGCGCTCGGCTCCTTGACGATCGAGTTCTCCGGGATCGGGCGGTCGGTCTGAAGCAGGAAGTGGGGGGCCGAGTGAGCGTTGCGCCACCGGGCCAGGTCCCACACCATCGTCTTCGGTACGTCCTTGATCGGCGCGAAACCACCGGCCGAATCCCCATAAAGGGTGGAATAGCCGGTCGCGAGCTCGCTCTTGTTCCCCGTCGTCAGCACCAGGTGGCCGTACTCGTTGGACAGACCCATGAGGATCATGCCGCGCACCCTTGCCTGGAGGTTCTCGGCGGCCAGCCCGGACAGCTGGACCTCCTTCTCGTACGCGCTGACGATGTCGGCGATCGGCACGACCTGCGAGGTGATGCCCTGCCTGCGCACCAGCTCCTCCGCGTCCGCCAGCGAGTGCTCCGACGAGTAGCGGGAGGGCATGAGCGCGACGTGCACGCGCGACGGGCCGATGGCGTCCGAGGCGATCGTGGCGGTCAGGGCCGAGTCGATGCCGCCGGACAGGCCCAGGATGACCGACTGGAAGCCGTTCTTGGCGACGTAGTCGCGAACCCCGAGCACCAGCGCCGAGTAGACCTCCGCGTGCAGGTCCAGCCGCTCGGCGATCCGGGCGGGGGCCGGGGTATAGGGCGCGACGGGCTCGCCGGACAGCACCATGCGGTCCACGGTGATCGTGGAGCCGTCGCCGGGATCGTACGCCGACGTCCCGGGCTCCGCGTCGGCCACCGGCAGGTCCAGGTCCACGACCAGCAGCTCCTCGCGGAACTGGGCGGCCCGCGCGACGAGCTCACCGTCAGCGCCGACGACGAGCGAGTCGCCGTCGAAGACCAACTCGTCCTGCCCGCCGATCTGGTTGACGTAGACGAGCGCGCACCCGGCCTCGCGCGCCCTGCGCGCGCACAACTCCAGGCGGATGTCCTCCTTCTCCTTCTCGTACGGCGAGGCGTTCGGCGCGACCAGCAGCCCGGCCCCCGCCTGCCCCACGACGGACACGGGCCCGCCCTCCTGCCACAGGTCCTCGCACACCGCGATCGCCACGTCCACCCCGTGCAGCCGGAAGATCGGCAGCCGGTCGCCCCGCACGAAGTAGCGGTATTCGTCGAACACACCGTAGTTCGGCAGGTGGTGCTTGGCCGTGCGGGTGACCACCTCGCCCTTGTGCAGCAGCGCGGCCGCGTCCAGCGGGGCGCCCTTGGGCTGGCCGACCCGGGGCGCCAGGCCGGCGCGGTCGACGTAGCCGGCCACAACCGGCAGATCGCCCAGGCCCTCGCGCTCCAGCCTGCGCGCCACCTCCTCCAGCGTTCTGATGCTCGCGTCCACGAAGGACGTGCGCAGCACCAGGTCCTCGACGGGATAGCCGGTGAGGAACATCTCGGTGAAGACGACGAGGTGAGCCCCGCGTTCGGCGGCGTCGCGGGTCCACGCGACCAGCCGATCCGCGTTCGCGGTCAGGTCGCCGACGGTCGGGTTGGTCTGTGCCAGGGCAATGCGAAGTTGTGCCACGCGACCAAGGGTAGTACGGCCGGATTTTTATCGTCAAAGAGACGAAAAGTGTGCTTTGTCACTCAAAGACCTGACTCGTACGCCGCCATCAGGAGCCGCGGAACCCGAGCGCCGTTCAGCGGCGTCTGATGGCGGGCCCGAGGGCCAGCATCCCGAGCGCCGACACCGCCCCGACCCCGCCGATCGTGAACCACAGCGCCCCGCTGCCGATCTCCAGCAGCGGCCCGCCGAGCAGCGGCGCCAGCACCGCGGCCAGCGACCACGCGAACCCGAACAACCCCGAGTACCGCCCCCGCAGGTGCTCGGGCGCCAGCGTCGCCACGATGGAGCCGGCGATGCCCGCCGTGACGATCTCGCCCGCGGTCCACACGGCGATCGTGACGGCCAGGCCCGGCGTGCTGGTCACGAACGCGGTCATCGCGAACCCGGCGCCCATCACGGCCAGCCCCAGCGCGAACGTGCGGGCGGGGTCCCTGCGTCCCAGCCAGCCGGACACCAGCGGCTGCACGACGACGATGAGCACCCCGTTCAGCGCCATGGCCAGGCCGAACTGCCCGGTCGACAGCTTCACGACCTCGGTCATCGCCACCGGCAGCATGGTCATCGTCTGCGCGTAGACCAGCGCGTTGCCCAGCGCGACCAGCGTGAAGGCGACCATCAGCCGGTCGCGCAGCACGACTCCGAACCCTCCGGCGGACTCCTTGGTCTCCGGTCTCGTCTCGGGGACCGCCCGCCAGACCAGTACGGCGAAGACCACGCTCGACACCGCGTCGATCCAGAACAGCCAGACGAACCCGAGCCCCGCCAGCCAGCCGCCGGCCGTCATGCCGACGGCGTACCCGAGGTTGATCCCCCAGAACAGCAGCCCGTACGCCCGGGGCCGCTCCGCGGGCGAGACCAGGTCGGCGACCAGGGCGTTGGACGCGGGCCTGTAGACGTCGATCACCAGGCCGAGCACGAACATCGAGGCCACGATCGCCGGCAGCGAGGTGCTGTAGCCGAGCGCCAGCATGGTGACGGCGGTGGCCAGCATGCCGCCGGACAGCGTGGCCCGCCGCCCGATCCGGTCGGCGAGCACGCCGGCGAGCAGCTGCGACAGCAGTGAGCCCGCGCCGAAGACGCTCATCACCAGGCCGGCGGCGGCCAGCGACAGACCGCGGCTCTGGGTCAGGTAGACGCCGGTGAAGGGCATGACCATGGTGCCCAGGCGGTTCACGAGCGTGCCGCCCCACAGGGCCCAGAAGGCTCGGGGCAGGCCCCCGAGCATGGACTGGAGGAACGACGGCTTTCCTGATGGCTTCTCAACGGTGGGGCTTAACACGCATCAAAGAGTGATATTTCCCGTTTTGCTGGGCGAACGATTTAGCTCACACTAAAGGGATGTCCATCACCTGGGTGTTGAGGCCGGAGGACGTGGCGCGCATCCGGTTCGCGTTCTCGCCGCTGTGGGAGCTGGTCGCCAGCCTGCGTACGCTCCAGGGCCCGGCCAGGCAGTCGATCCACCTGCCGTGGCTCAAGGCCGTCCGGCCCCGGCTGGCGGGGCTGGAGCTGGCCGAGCTGTTCGCGCTCGTGCCGCCGAACGGCTACCTCGCCGACTTCATCACCCCGCCGCCCGACACGCCGATGCCCGACTTCGCCGCCGAGCTGGAGCGGGTCAGGCAGGCGTCTCCCGAGGCGGCCCGCGAGGAGGCGGCGCAGATCGAGGGGACCGACCGGGCAGTGCTCCAGCGGTTCATGGACGACCCGGTGGCCGGCGTGGCCAGGGTCGCGGACGCGCTGGAGGCGTACTGGGAGGCGTGCTTCGCCGAGTTCTGGCCCCGGGTCTACGGGCTGCTGGAGCGCGACGTGCTGCGCCGCTCGCGGCAGCTCGCCCAGGGCGGGGCGCGGGAGCTGTTCGCCGGGCTGGGCCGGGCCGTGGTGTGGACGGGGGAGCGGCTGCTGGTCGACCGGCCGTGGTGCACGGTGGGAGGGCTCCACGGCGACGGCCTGCTGCTGGTGCCGAGCGCGTTCTGGTGGCCGTCCGTGGCGGTGATGTCGGCGCCGTACCAGTCGACGCTGATCTATCCCGTGCTCGGTGTCGGCACGCTGTGGGAGCAGGGGCCGCCGCCCGCGCCCGGCGCGCTCGCCGCGCTGATCGGCCGCAGCCGGGCACGGATCCTGCTCGCGCTGGCCGAGCCCGCCACCACCTCGGCCCTGGCCGCCCGCATGTCGCTCACGCCGGGCGCGGTCAGCCAGCACCTCGGCGTGCTCAGCGACGGCGGGCTGGCCGTGGGGATGCGGGTCGGCAAGCAGGTCGTCTACCGCCGCACCCCCGTCGGGGACACGCTCGCGGGTCAGGCGTAGCGGGTGGACTCCAGCAGCCAGTCGAGGTGGGCGCGCGGCGCGGCCAGGTAGGCGCAGGCGACCTTGCTGACGTCCCTGGCCTCCTTCGGGGCCAGGTCGTCGAGCGGCAGCCGCCTGGCGGCCTGCCGCATGTCCTGGCAGCGCCCGGCGATCCGGTCCAGCACCCAGGCCGTCGCCTCCCGCTCGCCCAGCCCGAGCTGGCGCATCGCGAGCACGACGAAGTTGTGCACGTCGCCGCGTTCCTTGGGCCTGGAGGCCACGTCGTTGCACCACGCCGTGACGTCGCTGCACGCGTTCACGAGCTGCTGCCAGGGCTCGGACTCGTGCACCCAGACCGGCACCTCCACCCGCAGGCACGGCTCGACCAGGTCATAGAGGTAGGGTCCCACGGTGCCCCTGCGCAGCTCCGGGTACTCCTCCAGCGTCGGCATCCGCCGCGCCGCCCGGTTGTCAGCCTCGGTACGGCACGCGTCGTGCTGGCGCTGCAACCCGACCGCGAACCTGGCCCGCCACCGATCGCTCATCCGCACGCTCGTCACCCGCCACAGGTCCGCGAACGCCGCCTCCAGCGGATGCCGGGAGGCGCCCTTGAGCATGCCCTGGAAGATCTCCAGCGGGCACGGCCCCTCGTCCAGCTCGTCGTCCAGGTGGAACAGCCACGTCAGCCACTGCGCGAACAGCGCCGCCGCGGCCGCGTCGAACTCGGCGAACGCCCGCGCCGCCATCCGGTGGAAGCCGACGCCCGGGTCGGCACGCAGCCCGGTCCGCCTGGCCCAGTCGATGACCGCGGCCTCGATCGCGTACACGGCGGGGTGCATCCGGCACGGCCGCGCCATGCCGGGCACCCGCTCGGTGAGCGGCAGCAGCGCCAGCGCGGCCGGGCCGCTCCTGCGCGGCAGCGGCATCATGGAGGCCAGCGCCGAACGCAGCGCGGTGCGCACAGTGGTGCGCATGGTGGCGAACACGGTCGTGTTCGCGGAGGTGCTCGCGGTGGTCTTCACCGTGGTGTTCATGGGCGTCTTCACAGCGGCCCGAAAAGCCAGTTGCCCGTGGCGTTCGGGTCGTCGCTCCGGTAGAAGTCGGAGGCGGCCAGGACCAGCTCGTCCACGGTGAGCGTGCCCCTGCCCGCCCGGTCGAGCCGGTCGAACGCCTCGTCCACGTCGTCGTAGGCCACGCCGAACGCGCACAGCATCGTGCGGAACTCCCCAGGGCCGATCTTCCCGTCCCGGTCGCCGTCGCACAGCTCCGCCACCGCCACGGTGGCCGGCCTGAACACCGGCTCGTAGTGCTCGCCGGTGACGAACGCCGCCGTCATCCCGGTACGGAAGTCCGTACGCGCGATGCCGGAGTCTCCGTCGCGTTCGAGCGCCCGCGCCAGGGTGGACCAGATGCCGTCGAAGCTGCCGACGAGGCTGGCCCCGGTGACCGAGGTGGGGGACTCCCCGAAGCCCACCAGGATGCGGGCGCCCAGCCCCAGCAGGTCCTCACGCTCGACGACGCCGTTGCCGCTCGCGTCGATGTGGTCGAACGCCCGATCGAGCTTGTGATTGAGCAGGTCGATAGCCACCAATGCCTCCCCCGAGACTGACTGCGTGATCACAGTAAGTCGGGGCGGGCCCTTTGTCAGCGAGGCTCGCACCGGCTTGTTCACCGGCGCCTTCGCCGGTGCCTTCACCGGCACCTTCACCCGCACCCCCCGTAACGTGTGCGAAACGCGGACAAGGCATGCTGGTATATAAGCCGTACTATTCGTCGAACGAGGGGACGCTGTGGACCGCCAGCAGGAGTTCGTGCTCCGCACGCTCGAGGAACGCGACATCCGGTTCATCCGGCTCTGGTTCACTGACGTGCTCGGCTTCCTCAAGTCCGTCGCGATCGCCCCCGCCGAGCTGGAGGGCGCCTTCGCCGAGGGCATCGGCTTCGACGGCTCGGCGATCCAGGGTTTCGCGCGCGTCTACGAGTCCGACATGCTCGCCAAGCCCGACCCGGCGACGTTCCAGATCCTGCCATGGCGCAGCGAGACGCCGGGCTCGGCGCGCATCTTCTGCGACATCCTGATGCCCGACGCCTCGCCGTCGCACGCCGACCCGCGCTGGGTGCTCAAGCGCACGCTCGCCAAGTGCGCCGACATGGGCTTCACCTTCTACACCCACCCGGAGATCGAGTTCTTCCTGCTGAAGAACCGCCCGGAGACGGGCGTTCGGCCCGAGCCGATCGACTCCGGCGGCTACTTCGACCACACGCCGCACAGCGCGGGCCACGACTTCAGGCGTCAGGCGATCATGATGCTGGAGTCGATGGGCATCTCGGTCGAGTTCAGCCACCACGAGGGCGCGCCCGGGCAGCAGGAGATCGACCTGCGTTACGCCGACGCGCTGACCACGGCCGACAACATCATGACCTTCCGCCTGGTCATGAAGGAGGTCGCGCTGGAGCAGGGCATCTGGGCCTCGTTCATGCCCAAGCCGTTCACCGAGCACCCTGGCTCCGGCATGCACACGCACATGTCGCTGTTCGAGGGCGACAGGAACGCCTTCTACGAGGCCGGCTCCGACTACCGGCTGTCCAAGATCGGGCGCTCGTTCATCGCCGGGCTGCTCAAGCACGCCGCGGAGATCACCGCCATCACCAACCAGTGGGTCAACTCCTACAAGCGGCTGTGGGGCGGGGCCGAGGCCATCGCCGGCCAGGGCGGTGAGGCGCCGTCCTACGTGTGCTGGGGGCACAACAACCGGTCCGCGCTGGTCCGGGTGCCGATGTACAAACCGCACAAGGGCGGCTCGACGCGCATCGAGTTCCGTTCGCTCGACTCGGCGTGCAACCCCTATCTGGCGTTCGCGCTGATCCTGGCGGCCGGGCTCAAGGGCATCGAGGAGAGCTACGAGCTGCCCCCCGCCGCCGAGGACAACGTGTGGACGCTCACCAGCGCCGAACGGCGGGCCCTCGGGATCCAGCCGCTGCCCGGCTCGCTCGACGAGGCGATCGCGGTCATGGAACGCAGCGAGCTGGTCGCCGAGACGCTGGGCGAGCACGTCTTCGACTTCTTCCTGCGCAACAAGCGCGCGGAGTGGCGCGACTACCGGCGCACCGTCACCGAGTTCGAGCTCGGCCGCTACCTGCCGGTGCTCTGACGCCGGTTTCGCCGGCGCGGGTGAAGTACGCCTTTCCTGTTGATCGTTCCATCTATTCCGCACCATCGGTGATGGCGCGCTCACTCAGGGTGAGATCGCGCCTAGGCTCCTGCCGTGGCCCGCATGGTGGAGTTCATCAAGCGTCTGGCGGTCGGCCGGGCGTTGCGCAGCGAACGGCAGCGTGAGCAGCTGCTGCCCAAACGGCTGGCGCTGCCGATCTTCGCCTCCGACCCGCTGTCGTCCGTGGCCTACGCCACGCAGGAGATCCTGCTGGTCCTCACCCTCGCCGGGCTGACGTACCTGCGGCTGGCCTCCTGGGTGGCCGCCGCGGTGGTGGCACTCCTGGTCGTCGTGGTGGTGTCCTATCGGCAGGTGGTGAACGCCTACCCCGGCGGTGGGGGCTCCTACGCGGTGGCGTCGGCGAACCTCGGCCCGTCAGCGGGTCTGGTGGTGGCCGCGGCACTGCTGGTGGACTACGTGATGACGGTGGCGGTGTCGATCGCCTCAGGAGTCGACAACATCATCTCCGCCTTTCCCGTCCTGCACGAGCACCGCGTGGGCCTGGCCGTCGGGTTCGTGGCGCTGCTGGCGACGATGAATCTGCGAGGGGTACGGGAGTCGGGGCTCGTCTTCGCCGTGCCCACCTATCTGTTCGTCGCCGCCGTGCTGAGCATGTGCGCGATCGGCCTGGTCCGCGGGATCGCGGGACACCCGCCCGTGGCCGAGTCCGCCGCCCACGGCATCCGCCCCGAGGCGGGATACGAGCAGCTCACCGTCCTCGCCCTCCTGGCGCTCCTGCTTCGGGCGTTCTCCAGCGGGTGTACCGCCCTGACCGGGGTGGAGGCGATCTCCAACGGGGTTCCGGCCTTCCGCCGGCCCAAGGCCCGTAACGCGGCCGCCACGCTGGCCGTCATGGGGCTGATCGCGGTGACGATGTTCGCCGGGGTCACCGCGCTGGCACTGATCGCGGGAGTGCGCATCACGTCCGATCCGTGCCGGCTCACCGACGGCGTGCGGGACTGTGTGGGCGAGCCGCAGCGCACCGTGATCGCCCAGGTGGCCGCCGCGGTCTTCGGCGGGCATCTGACCTTCGGGTTCTTCCTCGTGCAGACCGTCACCGCCTTGGTGCTGGTGCTGGCCGCGAACACCGCCTTCAACGGCTTTCCGCTGCTGGCCTCGGTTCTGGCCCGGCACCGCTATCTCCCCCAGCAGTTGCACACGCGAGGCGATCGGCTGGCCTTCTCCAACGGCATCCTCGCCCTGGCGGCGGTCGCGGGAGTGCTCCTGTGGGCGTTCCAGGCTTCGGTCACCAACCTGATCCACCTGTACATCCTGGGCGTCTTCACCTCCTTCACGCTGTCTCAGACCGGCATGGTGCGGCACTGGAACGCGCTGCTGAACACGGAAACCGATCCCGTGGTACGGCGCCGTCACCGGATGGCTCGCGCGATCAACACCGTGGGCGCGACGGCGACCGGCCTGGTGCTCGCCATCGTGCTGGCCACGAAGTTCACCGAGGGCGCGTACCTGGCGGTGGCCGCGGGCGCGCTGCTGTGGCTGATGATGCGCGGTATCCGCCGTCACTACGACGCCGTAACCGGCGAACTGACCGTGACCGACCCCGCCGCACAGGCCGCCGCTCCCTCCCACATCCTCACCATGGTCGTGGTCTCCAGGATCGACGTGCCCACGTTGCACGCCCTCGGTTACGCCCGTGTCTTCGGCCCCGTCCACCTGGAGGCGGTCACCGTCGCCATCGACAGGAAGGACACCCAGGCCTTGGTGGCGGAATGGGACGCCCGCGGTCTCGATGTCCCGCTGAGGGTGCTGGACTCGCCCTATCGGGAGGTCACCCGTCCCGTCACCACCTACGTGCGCTCCCTTCCACGGCGGAGTACGCGAGACGTGGTCAACGTCGTGATCCCCGAGTACATCGTCGGGCGCCGGTGGGAGAACCTGCTGCACAACAGGACGACGCGGTGGCTGAAGAGCCGGTTGACGCTCATCGAGGGGGTCGTGGTCATCAGCGTGCCCTGGCAGTTGTCCTCGTCTCGCAAGCTGGTACGCCGGCCCGTGGGCCGTGCCCCGGGAGCCGTGCGGCGCGGCGAGCCCGTGTGAAGTCTTCCCAGGTCGTACGGCGCTTTCCTGTTCGAATAGGCATAGCCTCGAAGTAAGGGGAGGGAGACCATTATGGTTACCAACATCATCCTCGGTTTCCTCGCGATCATCGTCGTCCTGGCCTGGTTCGGTGGCGTCAGGGTCGTCAACCAGATCGAGCGCGGCGTCGTCTTCCGCTTCGGCAGGGTCCAGAAGGAGGTCCGCCAGCCAGGACTCACCTTCCTCATTCCCCTGGTGGACCGGATGACGAAGGTGAACACGCAGATCGTCACGATGCCGGTGCCCACCCAGGAGGGCATCACCCGCGACAACGTCTCCGTCCGGGTCGACGCCGTCGCCTACTTCAAGGTGCAGGACCCGGTGCGGGCGGCCGTCGGGGTGCAGAACTACTTGTTCGCGGTGGAGCAGGTGGCGCAGACCTCGCTGCGCTCCATCATCGGCAAGAGCGACCTGGACGACCTGCTCTCCAACCGGGAGGAGCTGAACAAGGGCCTCGCACTCATGATCGACAGTCCGGCGCTCGGCTGGGGCATCCACATCGACCGCGTGGAGATCAAGGACGTCACGCTTCCCGAGACCATGAAGCGCTCCGTGGCCCGCCAGGCCGAGGCCGAGCGGGAACGCCGGGCCCGCGTGATCACCGCGGACGGCGAGTTCAGGGCCGCTCAGAAGCTCGCCGACGCCTCCGCCATCATGGCCAGTACGCCCAGCGCCCTGCAACTGCGACTCCTGCAGACGGTGGTCGAGGTGGCGGCGGAGAAGACCTCCACGCTGGTCATGCCGCTGCCGGTGGAGTTGCTGCGCTTCTTCGACCGTCCTGCTCAGGACTCGTCCGCGTCGGCTACGTCGGAGGTGCCTGTCCAGACCGAGACCGCCGCGCCGCGACCGGAGCCGTCCGATGAGCTCACCGCGCCGCAACCGGCGTCGCCTGACGAGCTCACCGCGCCGCAGCCGGCGTCGCCCGATGAGCTCACCGCACCGCGATCGACGCCGCACGACGAGCTCACCGAACTTCTCGGCCCGCGCGACGCCGCGCGCCGGCCCGGCAGCTGACCTCGGGCCGGCGCACGGCCGTGCTGTGAGCCCTGGAGCCTGCCCGGCCGGGGCGTCAGTCGCCCTGGAACTCGCGTACCTCGATCGGGAGCAGGGCGACCGCCCTGGCCATCTTGTGGCCCCAGACCAGCGCGGCGTCCATGTCGGGCGCCCGGATGACGGTGAATCCGCCGAGGTGCTCCTTGCCCTCCGTGTACGGGCCGTCGGTGGTGAGCGTCTCGCCGTCGCGCAGGCGTACCACGGTGGCCTGGTCGGGCGGCTGCAGGCCGCGGGAGAAGACCCACACGCCGGCGTCCTTCATCTCCTGCTCCAGGGCGCCGAGGTCGCGCATGATCGGGTCCAGGATCTCCGGCCCCGGCGGGTCTCCGTCCGGCTGGTACATGCTGAGCAGGTAATGCTTCATGGTCGTTCCCTTCCGTCGCTTCTTACTCACTACACGAAGCGCGTTCCTGGGGATCGACATGCGCCGACGAAAAAGCGGGCCACGTCGTGGACGTGACCCGCTTTTTTTCGGAAATTTCTACTTGTTCACGTGCTTGTACAGGTACGACGCGCTCTTCTTGAGCTGAGAAGCGGACGTCGACTTGCCCGTACGGTGCCGCTCCGCGGCGCTGAGTGCCTGCTTCAGCGTCGTCTGCTTGTACACCTTGCCCGAGGTGTTGTACACGCCGTGCGCGTAGTTCAGCCACGAGGCGAGCAGCTCACGGTCGATCAGCGCCTTGGCGGCCTTGCTCTTCGGGTTGAGCACCTTGTACGCCTTGGCGACCGAACCGGCGTTGGTCAGCTCGGGGAAGACCTTGCTGGCCTTCTGCGCGATCTGGATGTAGCAGAAGAGCGTGGCGTCACTCAGCGACCCCTTGCTCCGCAGCATCTCGGTGGCCCACGCCTTGGCGCTCAGCGGCTTCTTGCCCTTGCCGCGCTTGCAGGTGTCGGGAACCGGGACGGGGTTGTAGTTCGCGTCGGGGTTCTCCGGGTGGTACGTCGGCTGTGGCTGCTCGGGCGCCGAGGTCGGCTTGGGAGAGGACGACGGCGGCGTGGTGGGCCTCGTGGTGGGCGTCCTGGTGGGCCGCCCGGTCGGGGTGGCCGTCGGCGTGCCCGTGGGCGTGACCGTTGGGGTCGGCGTCGGCGACGTGGTCGGGCCGGGCGGCACGGCGGCGGCCAGGTCGATCCGCCTGGTGGTCACGTTACGGTTGCCGCTGGGGTACGTGATGGCCTTGCCCGTGGTGCGCAGCCTGTTGACGAGCCAGGTGGCGTCCCGGTTCGGGTACGCCTGCTTCATCACCGCGAGGGCGCCCGCGACGTGCGGCGCGGCCATCGAGGTGCCGTCGAGCGAGGCGTAGCCGTTCGGGATCGCGGAGTTGATGTCCACGCCGGGCGCGAACAGGTCGAGCAGCCGACCGCGGTTGCCGAAGGAGGCCACGCCGTCGGTGTTGTCGGTGGCGCCCACCGTGACGGCCGAAGAGATGCAGGCCGGGCTGGCGACACCGTCGGTGTGATCCTCGTTGCCCGAGGCGACGACCGTGGCCACGCCGGCGCCCAGCAGGGCCGAGATCTCACCGGTGAGCGCGCCGTACTCCTCGTTGGTGTCACAAGCCTGGGTCTGCTTGGGGCCGCCGCCGAGGCTCATGTTGGCCGCGACGACGCCGGCGTGATTGGCCTGGAGCCACTGCAGTGCGGCCTTCTGGCTGGACGTGAAGCTGCCGAAGCACGGCGTCTGGCCGCCCAGCTGCGCGCAGATGGGTCCTTCGAGCCGGGTGAACACCTGGATGGGCACGATGCCCGCGTCCGGCGCGACGCCGCTGAAGGTGACGTTGCCCGTCTTCTTACCGGCGGCGATGCCGGCCACGTGCGTGCCGTGGTAGCACGCGTTGCTGCTGCCCACCATGCACTGCGCGGTCTCGGCGTCGGCCGCGCCCGCGCCGGTCTGGCTCGCCTGGCCGTTCGGGCACAGCGACTTGGCCAGGTACGCGGGGTTGGGGTCGGTGATGGAGAAGCAGGCCTCCGCCGTGATCCGGCCGGCGAAGAACGGGTGGTTGCGGTCGATGCCCGTGTCCAGGACCGCGACGGAGTAGCCCTTGCCGGTCCAGCCCGACGCGTTGGCCTTGTCCGAGCCGATCACCTTGGTGCTGACGTCGAGGGTGACCGGGCTCAGCCGGTCCTCGTAGATGGCCGCGACGCGGGTGTCGGTCTTGAGCGTGTCGAGAGTCTTCTTGTCCACGTTGACGACGAGGAACTCGTCCGAGATCGTCTCGTTGACGACGTCGGTGCCGCCCGAGGCTGCCTCCGCCTTGTCGGCTACGGCGGCGACGCTCTGGCCTGCCTTGAGCTCGATGATCGCGCGTACTTCGTCGCCGCTCTTCACTTCGCTCGTGATGTTGGGGGCGACCTCAGGGTCGCCGGCGGCCGCCTGGGCGGGCGCGCTGACGGCAACTGCGGCCGTCATGGTGAAGGCGAGCGCGCAGGCGCTCGCCAGCAGAGACCGTAGTCTCACGGATCCTCCGAGGGGGGTGAGAGTCAAGGGGGCACGCCATCAGCGGATGTGCGGGCATGCGAGAAACGTCACTCAGCCTGAACCCGCGCCTCCCCGTGGCTGATGTTCGGAAATTCCCCCGCTTTTGCGTGTTCGGCAAGCGTATGCAGTGATCGACGAGTCTGGTGGGAATGAGGTGATTCTGTTATCCGGAATTTCCGACATACCAGATTTGCGACACATGGGACCGTAGTCTCGGCAGCCCGCACCGGGTCATCGAGGCGACCGGCCGTTTCCGCCGCCTGTCTCGTCGAACGTGATCGCCTCCAGCAGGGCGGCCGAGGCCCGGTCGAGGATATGCGCTCCGGTGGCCGGCGCGGCATCGCCGCCCTTGACGCGCGCGATCAGGCTCTCCCATCTGCGCCGATGGCGGGCGAACGTACGGGGTGCCACCACCCGTCCCCGCGTGCGCTGCCCGGCCAGGGCCAGCTCGGGCGGCGTGTCCAGCAGCAGGAGGTGGAAGCCCGCGCCCTGCCTGCGGGCCAGCCAGGCGAAGCCCCTGAGCACGTACGGGCCGCAGCCCCGGTTGTGCGCGATGACCGACCGGCCGCCGGCGAGGGCCTGGCGGATGCGGCCGATGTGGGTGGCGAAGACGACGGCGCGGCGCACCGGGTAGGGAGCCCAGCCGAGCCTGCGCTCCCAGTGCCGTTTGGACTGCGCCGAGTCGATCACCGCGACCGTGCCGGTCGTGATCGGGCGGCTCTCCTCGCCATGGAGCCCGTACAGGCGTTGCAGCAAGGTGGTCTTGCCCGCGCCCGGGAGCCCGGTCAGGATGACCAGCGACCCCGATGGATAGCTCAGCATGGCGCCCCGCTCAGGCTCGTCCGGCAAGATCCGCCCCCTTTCCCCTGTCACGCGCGCCAGCATAGGCCGCGTGACCCCAGACTCGCCGACGCGAGCCGGGGACGCGCACCCGGAGGCCCCGGTTCAGCGTGCGAGCCTGGAGGTCAGTGTGGCCACCTCGTCACGCAGCAGGCGCTGGGTGCGGGCGAGGTCGGCCAACGTTTTGCGCGCCTCGGTGAGCTCGGCGGCGACCTGGGCCAGTTCGGCCTCCGTACGGCGCTCGCCGGCGACCGTACGCTCGAACCGCTCGACGAACCACGACGCGATGGCCGCCGTGACCACGCCCAGCAGGGCGATCCCGGTGATCATCAGCCCGGCGGCCACCAGCCGGCCCTCGGATGTGACCGGGAAGCGGTCGCCGTACCCGACGGTCGTCATCGTGGTGAGCGACCACCACAGGGCATCGCCGATCTCCTTGATGTTGCCGTCGCGGTTGCCTCGTTCCACGTCCAGGACGGCGATGCTGCCGACCACGGCCATGAACAGGGCCGTGCCGCCCACGTACACGACGGCGCGCAGGCGCAGGGGGAGCCGGACGCGTTCGGCGACCATGTGCAGGAGGAAGAACGCGCGCAGCAGCCACAGCGGGCGCAGGAGGGGGAGGAGCACGACCAGGAGGGCGGGGATGTTGCGGAGCACGAAGCGCAGGCGCCGCGGGGCCAGCGCGACCCGGATCAGGTAGTCGGCGGTGAACAGTGCCCACGTGGCGATCTGGACGTACCAGAAGGCGGTGTGCGCGGGGGCGGGCAGATCGGGGATGACGACGGGGATCGCCCAGCTGAGCAAGAAGCCCGTGCCGATGATGAGGAGCGCCACGCCGGTCCTGCGCTCCCAGGAGGTCAGCCGGTCCATGCCGCTCAGTCTGCGCCACGCCCCCGCCGTCCGTCGCCATCCCACCGCCGTCCGTCCCGCCGGCCGTCGCCCCCTCTCCGATCACGTTCCGCGCCCGGTATCGGGGGATCGGTCGCGGGACGCGGGGGACCCGGGATAAAGTACGGATCAACGCCTTGGTCGGCCTCACTGCGGGAGCGGTTCCGGAGTGAGGCCGATTTTCGTTGCCTGCGACCTCCGGGTCACCTCCGGGCGACGTGCCGCGCATATCCTCCCCGGATACCCCTGGCCGGGCGGGAAGGTCCGGCCCGGATCGAGGCGTTACTCGGTGGTGTGGAGCAGCCGCCGGGCCCCCCGGCCTCTTGGTAGATCAGGAGTCAAGTAAAATCGGGCTGCTCTTAATGATATTTCCGGACTTCTCGCCCTTTGAGGCGATATGGGAGGGTGTGGCATGACGACGGCTGCCCTGCAGACCGTGTTGACCGTTCCCGAGCGCTTCCGTGGCCCCGCGGGCGTCGCCAACGGCGGCTGGATAGCGGGCACCATGGCTGAGGCGTTGAACGGTGGCCGATCAGCCGTCGAGGTCACGCTGCACGCGCCCACCCCCTTGGAGACCGAGCTATGCCTCCAGCACGTCGCCAACTCCGTCTCCCTCTCGGACGGCGACAAGCTGCTCGTCGAGGCCATCCCCGTGGCCGAGGAGCTGGAGGGGCCGGGATTCGTGCCGTTCACCGACGCGGCCCGTGCCGAGGCCGGCTTCGTCGGCCTGCAGGTGCACCCGTTCGCCGAGTGCTTCGCCTGCGGCCTGCGTGAGCCCGGCGACGGCCTGCGGATCTTCCCCGGTCCGGTCGAGGGCACCGACCTGGTGGCGGCCGGCTGGCGGGTGCCGTTCACGGTGACGGGTGAGGACGGGGTGCCCGCCTCGATCGTCGGCGCGGTGCTCGACTGCATCACCGGCTGGGCCCACTTCGGCCCCGGCGAGAGCGCCCTGCTCGGTCGCCTGGCCGTACAGATCAACCGCCCGGTGATCCCCGGCGGCCGCTACTCGGTCGTGGCCCGCCCGACCGGCCGCGAGGGCCGCAAGATGTACGGCCAGAGCGCCATCTATGAAATGGACGGCACCCTGGTGGCGGCCGCCCGCGCCACCTGGATCGCTCCACGCTGACCCAACCCCTGACGGCCCCTGAGCGCTTGGTCGCTCGGGGGCCGTTCCCGTCCTCAGCCGCACCCATGGCTTACTCGGTGGCACACGCCAGAACGGCCCACACGACACGAGGACCCGCCTCCGTCGTGTGACCACCCCAGTCCTTCGAGTACGCCTCCACGAGGCCCAGGTCACGACCTGACTCCGCCGTGATGTCCGGCACCCGTGCATGAAGCCGTCTCTCCGGCCCTGCGACGCCGGGATCGATCACCTCCAGCACGATGAAGCCCGCACCACGACCGACGCTCAACACCAGCCAGTCCCGGCCCAGGCCCTCGGACGGGTGGACGACGCCGTTGGTGACCGCGACGGCGTGAAGCGAGGGGTGTTCGACCGCTCGGCCTGAGCCGGCGTCGCACGCAAAGAGGGCCTGGCCAGCTTTGCGTGCGACCCGTCCAAAGGAAGAGGCGAGGGGTGGCGGTTCGGGCGGGGGCGGGCGGCTTACGCTTCGGCTATGGGATTCGAGTTCGAGGATGTCGGCGGGCTGCGCATCGGCAGGTACGGCGCGGGGCCGCGGGTGATCGTGGCGGTGCACGGGATCAGTGCGTCGCTGATGGCGTGGGGAGCGGTGGCGCGGCGGCTGCCGGAGGGGTGGTCGCTGGTCGCGATGGACCTGCGCGGACGTGGGCACAGCGCCTCGCTGCCCGGGCCGTACGGGTTGCCGCGGCACGCCGAGGACGTACTCCGGGTGGCCGAGCATGTCGGGGCCGGTAGCGATGCGGTGCTGACCGGTCACTCGATGGGCGGTTACATCGCGGCGCTGGCCGGCGCGGAGCGGGACTTCGGCCGGGTGGTGCTGGTGGACGGCGGTCTCCCGCTGCCGCAGGTGTCCGAAGACGACCCCGACGCGGCGATGGAGGCCACGCTGGGGCCGGCGGTCGAGCGGCTGCGGCGGACGTTCGCCTCGGCGGAGGCGTACGTCGACTTCTTCAAGGCGCATCCGGCCCTCGCCGAGAACTGGAACGCGGACGTCGAGGCGTACGTGCGCTACGACCTGACCGGGCCCGAGGGTGCGCTGCGCTCGCGCGCCGTCCCAGAGGCGGTGCGTGAGGACGGGCGGTCGATGCGGATCGAGGGGGACCGGGTCGCGGCGGCGCTGGCGGCGATCAAGGCGCCGATGCGGCTGCTCAGGGCGCCGCGCGGGCTGCTCGACCAGAAGGTCGGCATGTTCCCCGACGACCTGGCCGCGCACTGGGTCGCGCGGGTGCCGGGGCTGCGGGACGAGATCGTGCCCGACTGCAACCACTACACGATCCTGTTCGACGACCGCTGTGCGGCGACCGTCGCGGATCGGCTCACGTCCTCCGATTGAGCCCCCGATTGAGCCTCGCCCGATATACCGGGCATACGGGGTATACGGGTAATTTCCGGATATGCGCATCATCGTGATCGAGCACGAGGCCGGGGCCGGGCTGGGGTATCTGGGCGGCTGGCTGGGGATGACCTGCGAGGTCGTACGGCCGTACCTGGGTGAGGCGGTCCCCGAGCGGGCGGCGGACGGTCTGATCGTGCTCGGTGGGGCGGCGGCCGCGTGGGAGGACGAGCGGAGTCCGTGGCAGCCGGCCACCCGGGACCTGCTCATGCGCGCCGTCGACGACGGCACCCCGACGCTGGCCGTCTGCCTGGGCGCGCAACTGCTCACCCTGGCCTGCGGCGGCACGGTCGAGCGCGGCGCCAACGGCCTCGAAGTGGGCCTCCGCGAGGTGACCGCCCTCCCCGCCGCCGCCTCCGACCGCCTCCTGTCCCACATCGGCACCGATGGCGGCGGCTCAGTTGTCGGTACGAGCGTCGGCACCGATGGCGCCTCAGGTGCCGATGCGAACGTCGGTACAGATGGCGCCTCCGGTGCTGGTGCGGGCGTCGGTACCGCTGGCGGCTCAGGTACCGGTATGGGCGTCGGTACCGCCGGCGGCTCGGGTGTCGGTGCTGTCGGCGGCTCGGTGGCTGGTATTGCCGTGGCCGTCCAGTACCACCAGGACGCCATGACGCGGCTGCCCGACGGCGCGGTGCCGCTCATGACCGGCTCCCAGTACGCCAACCAGGCATACCGGCTCGGCGAGGCCGTCTGGGCGATCCAGTTCCATCCTGAGGCCACGCCGGAGATCTTCGCGTCATGGACCGCCGAGTCGGCCCTGGACGGGGCCGAGGAGCTCAACGCCGAGGTCAAGGCCGCCGAGTCCACGCTCATCGCGACCTGGCGCCCACTGGCGGCGTCCTTCGCGAAGGTGGTCAGAGCCACCGGTCGCGCCTGAATCATCCCCGGCGACCGGGCCGCCCACGCTGCCCGGTCTGCTGACGTTGGTCGGTCTGCGGGCTCTGCGGGCGTTGCCCGGTCTGGTGACCTTGGTTGGTCTGTGGGCGCTGGTCGGTTTGAGGGTGCGGGTCGGTGGTGGGCGGGGTCGGGTGCGGCTTGGTGAGGGCGTGGGCCAGGGCGTGGACGCCTCCCAGCACCACTGGGAACGCCCCCAGCGCCCAAAGACCGGAAGGGCCCGCTCCTTCCGCCACCCCGGCCGTACGCAGCCGCCGCCAGGCCCACACCGAGAACGGAATCACCACCACGGGCGCGGTCACCACTCCGGGCGTGTAGCCGCGCGTCACGGCCGCCTGTGCCAGATGCGTCACCCCGTGCAGCCCGAACCCCGCCAGTGCCGCCTGGAACACCGGGCTGCGCCCGCCCGTACGCGCCCCCAAAGCCGAAGCACCCGCCATGAGCCCGCCCATGAGCCCGATCGCCACGTTCACATGGCGCTGGGAGACCTCCAGCCGCTCCCACGGCACCCCAGGAAACCTCTCCTCCAGCCGGGGCCGCGCCGCGCGGACCCAGCCCGCCATGGTCGCCAGCTCCTCCGCGTCGTGAACGGCCCACGCCGCCAGCAGCCCCCACGTCACCGTCGCCGGAACCCGCCCCATCCCGTCCTCCCAACCGAAAGGTCCAACCGAAAGATCCAACCGAAAGATCCAACCGAAAATGCAACGCAACGTTGCGTTGTAACGCTACGACGGACCGCGAGCGTGCTGCAAGATGGAGGGGTGCCCAGGATCGAATCCACCGCCGCCCGGCTGGCCAAGCTGGGCTTCGCCGATGGCGCGAGGGCCGCTCAACTGGTCAGGCATGCGGGAGCCGAATTGGACGATCTCCTGGAGTCGCTGGTAACCGTGGCCGACCCGGACGAGGCGCTGGCCGCGCTGACCCGCCTGGCCGAGCGCGAGCCGGCCGTGCTCGACACCCTGCGCGGGGATGAGGGGCTCAAAACCAGGCTGCTGGCCGTGCTCGGCGTCAGCGCGGCGCTGGGCGAGCACCTGGTCCGCCATCCCGGTCAGGTGGCGCTGCTGGCCGAGCCCCACCTCGGCTCCCCGCGCGAGGCGCTGCTCCGCGCGGTCGGGGCCGAGCCCGGCGCGGCCGAGCCCCGCGCCACCGGCGAGAAGCCGCTCGTGGCGCTCCGCACCGCCTACCGCGGCCGGGTGCTGCACCTGGCCGCGCGCGACCGCACCGGCCAGGCCACACTGAACGACGTCATGGCCGAGCTGTCCGACCTGGCGGGCGCGGCGCTGGAGGCCGCCCTGGCCATCGCGCGGACCGAGGTCGACGACGACGTCCGCCTGGCGATCATTGGCATGGGCAAATGCGGCGCCAGAGAGCTCAACTACATCAGCGACGTGGACGTCATCTTCGTGGCCGAGCCGCGCGAGGGCGCCGACGAGACCAAGGCACTGCGTACGGCGACCCGCCTGGCCCAGGCCATGATGCGGGCCTGCACCGTGACCACCTCCGAAGGCTCGCTGTGGGAGGTCGACGCGGGCCTGCGCCCGGAGGGGCGCTCCGGGCCGCTGGTGCGCACGCTCGGCAGTCACCTCGCCTACTACCGGCGCTGGGCCAAGACGTGGGAGTTCCAGGCGCTGCTCAAGGCCCGGCCGGTGGCCGGCGACCTGGAGCTGGGCGCCGCCTACGTCGAGGCGGTCAACGACCTGGTCTGGTCGGCGGCCACGCGGCCGAACTTCGTCGAGGACGTGCAGGCCATGCGCCGCCGCGTCGAGGCGCACGCGCGGGCCGAGGGGGAGCGGCAGCTCAAGCTCGGGCCGGGCGGGCTGCGCGACATCGAGTTCGCGGTGCAACTGCTCCAGCTCGTGCACGGTCGGCTCGATCCGCTGCTGCGCCGCCGGGCCACCCTGCCCGCGCTGGCCGCGCTCTCCCGGGGCGGCTACGTGGCGCGCGAGGACGCGCGGGGGCTGGCGGAGGCGTACTCGTTCCTGCGCCAGGTCGAGCATCTGCTGCAGCTGCACCGGCTGCGGCGCACCCACACCGTGCCGGCCGAGGCGGCCGATCTGCGCAGGCTGGGCCGGGCGCTGGGGATGCAGGCGGACCCGGTGGGGGAGTTCACGGAGCGGTGGCGGCGGCACGCGATGGAGGCGCGGCGGCTGCACGAGAAGCTGTTCTACCGGCCGCTGCTGCAGGCCGTCTCGCGGTTGCAGGAGTCGGAGGCGAGGTTGTCCGCCACGGCGGCGAAGGCCAGGCTGGAGGCGCTCGGCTACGTCGATCCTGCGGGCGCGCTGCGGCACATCGCCAATCTCTCCTCGGGGGTGTCCAGGCGCGCCGCGATCCAGCGCACGCTGCTGCCTGTCATGCTCGGCTGGTTCGCCGACGCGCCCGACCCGGACGCGGCGCTGCTCGGGTTCAGGCAGGTCAGCGACAAGCTGGGCAGCACGCCGTGGTATCTGCGGCTGCTGCGCGACGAGACCGCGGTGGCGGCCAGGATGGCGCGCGTGCTCGGCACCAGCCGCTACGCGACCGGCCTGCTCATGCACGCGCCCGACGCGGTCGCGATGCTCGGCTCCGACGAGGAGCTCGCCGTACGCGCCCCGGAGTCGTTGCTCGGCGAGGCCTCCGCCGCGGTGTCCAGGCACGCGGGCGATGCCGAGACCGCGGTCGCGGCCGTACGCGCGCTGCGGCGCAAGGAGCTCTTCCGCACGGCGGTGGCCGACATCTCCGGGCTCGCCGACATCGAGACGGTCGGGTGCGCGCTGTCGTCGCTGACCGACGTGACCCTCCAGGCCGCCCTCGACGCCGCGCTCGGCACGACCGGGCGCGTCACCTCGTTCGCGATCATCGCCATGGGGCGGCTCGGCGGCATGGAGTGCTCCTACGCCAGCGACGCCGACGTCATGTTCGTCCACTCGCCGCTGCCGGGGGTCGAGGAGCGGGAGGCCACGGACGCCGCCTTCGCCGTGGCCAACGAGCTGCGCAGGCTGCTGTCTCTGCCCGCCCCCGACCCACCCCTGATCATCGACCCCGACCTGCGGCCGGAGGGGCGGCAGGGCCCGCTGGTGCGGACTCTCGCCTCCTACCGCGCCTACTACGCGCGCTGGTCGTCGCCGTGGGAGTCGCAGGCGCTGCTGCGCGCCCGGTTCTCGGCCGGGGACCCAGAGCTGGGCCGCGCGTTCACCGCGACGATCGACGAGCTGCGCTATCCGCGCGGCGGGCTGCACGACGACGCGGTCAGGGAGATCAGGCGGCTCAAGGCCCGCATGGAGGCAGAACGCCTGCCCCGCGGCGCCGATCCCGGCCTGCACACCAAGCTGGGCCCCGGCGGGTTGTCCGACGTGGAGTGGGTGGCCCAGCTCCTGCAACTGCGCCACGCGGGCACGCTGCCGTCGCTGCGCACCACCCGTACGCTCGACGCCCTGCGGGCGGCCGTGGCCGAGGACCTGCTCGCGCCGGCGGACGAGGCCGTGCTGGCCGAGGCGTGGCGCTTCGCCTCCCGCATCAGAGACGCGATCATGCTGGTCAAGGGCCGTCCTGGCGACAGCGTGCCGCGCGACTCGGGGGAGCGAAGGATGATCGCCAGGACGCTCGGCTACCCGCCCGACGGCTCGGAGGACTTCCTCGACGACTACCGCCGGGTGACCCGTCGCGCCCGTCAGGTGGTGGACCGAGTCTTCTACGGGGCTTGATCGCGACCCGTCCGCGGGTGTAGTAAACGCAGGTGTTATCCGTTTACGTGGACCTGGGCCTGGGCCTGGTGGTGTCGTTCCTGCTGCTGTCGCTGCTGGTGAGCGGGCTCAACGAGGCGTTCGTACGCCTGCTCTCGATCCGCAGCAAGTTCCTGTGGGCCTATCTCAGGGACACCATGGACGGATCGGACCCCCACGGCCGGTCCTGGCTGCCCGCCCGGGTGCGCGACGTCTTCACGGCGTTGCCCTTCGTCCGAGACCCCCGCCCCAGGCACAGCGACCAGCCGGCCCCCGCAGAGCCCGGCGCGCTGCCCGAGCCGGGAGCGCGCGCCGGAGACTCCGTGATCAAACTGCTGTACGAGCGAGTACGCGAGATCGACCACGCCAAACGCGGCAGGACCAGCATCGCGAACATCCCGCCCGCCCGGTTCTCGGTCGCGATGATGGAGCTCGCGGCGGGCGAGGACGGCGACGTCGACCGGTTCCTGGCCAAGCTCAAGGCCATCGACAGCCCGCTGCACGGCCACCTCAAGGCCATCTGGGAGACGGCGCAGCGCGACCTCGACCGGTTCAGGCAGGGCGTCGAGAGCTGGTTCGACGGGGAGATGCAGCGGCTGTCCATGCTGTACAGGCGGTACGTCAAATGGGTCGTCACCGCGCTCGGCCTGGTCGTGACGCTGCTGTTCACGATGGACGGGCTGGAGTACGGGAAGACGCTGCTGCGGGACAACGCCTTCCGCGCCTCGGTGACGGCCGTGGCGGAGGCGGGTCCTGCCGCGTACGAGGAGTTGAAGGCGAGCTGCTCGGGAGGTGACCCGGTGCCGTGCGTCACCGACACGCTGAGCGAGCCCGCGCTGGTCAAGATGATGGGCCAGGCGCTGGTCAGCGTGTCGATCCCGGAGCGGGGCGACCCGGAGATCCATTGGAACGGCGGCCTGTGGTGGGACCGGGTCACCACGCCGAGCCACTGGCCCGGCTTCCTGCTGACGTACGTGGCGCTGCTGTTCGGCGCGCCGTTCTGGTGGGACGTGTTCCGCCGGGTCACGGGCATCAAGCCGAAGCGCTCAGGGTCCTCAGGGTGAAGCGCTCAAAGCGAGGCACTCAGAGCGATTCAGAGCAGGGCGCTCAGGGTGAGGCGCTGAGCGGTGGCGAGCCGCCTGTCGCGGCCAGGGCGATCACGTCGGCGAGTTGGGCCAGCTCGTCCGGGTCGTCGGTGAGCCTGGCCGTGGCCAGCCGCAGGTGGTGCCGGGGCGCGGGATCGATCACGTACCTGCTGCCCGCCGCCACCGAGATCCCGTGCGCGGCGAGCGTGACCAGCGCCGCCGACTCCTCGCGTACCGGCACCCACAGGACCAGCCCGTCCCGCC
>NZ_JADOGI010000105.1 GCF_015645445.1 Nonomuraea cypriaca
CTCCTGAACCGTGGCCCCGCCACGAACCGCCGAGGCGTCCTGAACCGTGGCCCCGTAGCCTGGCGCGACGCCTCCCGCACTTGTGCCGCTCCCCTCCGCAGGCGCCGTGGGGGGAGTCCTCACCCCACCACCAGCACCGGACGAGGCCGCGCCTCCCGCGTCCCTCTCACTACCCGCCGCGCCGGCATCCCCAGGCACCGCCCCAGAACCCCCTGGCACCGCCTCCGAACCACCCGGCGCCACACCAGTCCCGCCCGGCAGCGCGTCGGAACCACCCGGGCCCCTGCCGCCGTCCCCTGGCATCGCATCCGAGCCACTCCCAGCCCCGCCACCACCGCCTGGCATGGCATCCGAGCCGCCCGGAGTCCCGCCGGTTCCGTCCGGTGATGTGTTGGTGCCGCCGGGCGTGTTGTCCTTGTCGGGCGTACAGGTGCCGTCGGGGCGCGCGGGGGTTCCGTCGTCGGTTGGTGCGGCGCCGGCGGCCGGGGGTGTGGTTTGGGTGCCTGAGGTGGCTTCCGAGGTCGGAGGGAGGGGTGTCGAGGTGGCGTCCGAGGTGGGCGGGAGAGCGGTCGCGGTTCCTGCCCCTGAGCTGGGGCGGCCGGGGTCGATGGAGCCGGTGTCGCCGTCCGGGCGGATGTCGCGTTCGGCCCAGTCGCCCCTGCCGTATTCGCCCGCCGGGACGTCCACACTCGGCAGGTCCTGGGGCTGGATGTCGCGATGGTTCTCGATGACCGTACTCAGCGCGTCCAGGCTGGGCGGTGTGGTGCCGGCGGAGACCACGTCGCCGCCGTCGCGGGCCCACGCTCCGACGTTCGTGGCGGCGGTGGTGTCGCCGGGCATCTTCGGCATTTCTGCAGGTCGTACGTTGTCAGTGTCCTTGAGCAGGTTCTCCAGTTGCTCAGCCGTGGGCGGGTCCACAGGCACCTGCAGGACCTTGACCCCATCGACCTCCACGATCTGCGGTTTGGTCGCGTCGACCTCGCGGGGCTCATTTCTGACCGGCGTGTCCGTCGCACCACCATCGGCCTCGGCTCCCTGGTCGCGCCCGCTGTCCACGTCATCGCCGTTGGGGCAATCAACGCCCTGATCCCCGATCCCTCCATCACCCCCGGTCTCCGACCCGGTCCCGCCACCGCCGATCCCGGTCCCTGTGTCCCCTGTTCCGGTGCCGCCGGTCCCAGTGCCTGTGTCCCCAACTCCAGTACCACCGGTCCCAGTGCCTGTGTCCCCTGTTCCGGTGCCGCCGGTCCCAGTGCCGCCCGTCCCGGCGTCTCCAGTACCGGCGTCCCCGGCGTCGTCGCAGTTCTTGTCGCCGGAGTCCGCCACGGGCGCATCGCCCGTCCTCTCGTCGGAGTCCGTCTTCCCATCGACATCGGGATCGCCATCAGCGTCCGGCTTCCCCACCGCATCGGGTTTCCCATCGGAGCCGGTCGCAGGCGCATCGCCGGTCTTCCCGTCCGAGCCCGTCTTCCCATCGACATCGGGCTTGCCATCGGCGTCCGGCTTCCCATCGGCGTCGGGCTTCCCCACCGCATCGGGCTTCCCCTCCGAGCCGGTCGCAGGCGCATCGCCCGTCTTGCCGTCCGAACCCGTCTTCCCGTCGGCGTCGGGTTTGCCGGTCGGCTCGTCGTCGGGCTTGAGTGGTTCGCCTGTCTCGGGGAGGGAGGCGGCCTCGTCGGGCATGTCGCCGACGCGCGGGTTGTCGTGCTTGACCTGAACCCCGCGCACGCTCTTGACCTCGTCGCCTCCGGCCACGGGCACGTTCCCCTGCGGCTGGTCGACCCGCTTCTCCAGCACCCCCAGCCGATCGCCGACGTCCTTGACCATCTCGTCGACGGCGTCGGCGACCTGTACGGGCCGGTGGGTGGTCCGGGTGGCCAGCCCGGCCTGGCTCATGGCGAGCCTGACCCGGTCCTCGACCGCACGCATCTGCGTGGCCGCGTGCTTCACCTCGGTCAACAGGTCACGGACCAGCTGGGGATCCATGCCGTCGAACTTGCCCATCGGCCACTCCCGGACGTATCGAGGCTCCGGGCTCACCGTAATCTTGGCCGGAGCGCCGCCGCAGCCGGGATAAGCAGACGGTATACGTCAGTCGTCGGTGGCGACGTAGCCGATGATGCCGCGCAGCTTCTCCACCGGGATCGCTCCGCGCCGCAGCATCCTGGGCACGGCCGTGGTCAGATCGAGGATGGTGGACGGCGTGTTGTCGGTGGTCTTGCCGCCGTCGAGGTAGACCGCGATCGACTCGCCGAGCTGCTCCTCGGCCTCCGCGGCGGTGACGGCCGGAGCCGCGCCCGAGCGGTTGGCGCTGGAGACGGCCATCGGCCCGGTCTCCTTGAGCAGGTCGAGCGCGACGGGGTGGAGCGGCATGCGGACGGCCACCGTGCCCTTGGTGTCCCCCAGGTCCCAGGAAAGGGCCCTGTTGGCCTTGCAGACGAGCGTGAGCGGCCCAGGCCAGAAGGCGTCTATCAGGTCCTGCCCGTACGGCCCGAGGTCGTCTATGAGCGCTGTGGCGGCTCTGACGGTGCCCACGAGCACCGGTGGCGGCATCTCACGGCCCCGCCCCTTCGCGTCGAGCAGCGCGGTGACGGCCGACGGCGTGAACGCGTCGGCGCCGATGCCGTAGACGGTGTCGGTCGGCAGCACCACGAGCTCGCCCCGGCGTACGGCGGCGGCCGCCTCCGTCAGTCCCTCGGTCCGCTGATCGAGGTCGGAGCAGTCAAAGCTTCTTCCCACGGTCTTGTTGCCTCACTCCGCTCAGCCATCGAGCGGCACTGTCGAGGCCCCCTCCTTCCTCATTCGGTCGCCCGCGCCCTCTCGTCGTCACCAGAAGGCCGCGCGCTGTCGAGGCGCTCGCGTGCATCCTAGTCTTGGCCCAGCCTGGCGGTGACGAAGCGGTCTCGTCTGGTGAGATCCTGCCGCAGGCGCACGTCGCGCCAGCCGTTGTCCTCGGGGAACGTCAGGTAGACCGCCCTGCCCTGCTCGTCGGCGTGTTCGACCGCCACCCAGCCGCCTGGGCGCAGCAGGCGGCGGGCCGTGCGCTCGACCGCGCGCACCTCACCGAGCCCGTCGTCACCGGAGCCGTACAGCGCCCTGGAGGGGTCGTAGTGGCGCACCTCGGGGTCGCGCGGGATCGCGCCTGGCGGGATGTAGGGCGGGTTGGAGATGACCAGGTCGACCTTGCCGTTGAGCTCGGGCAGCGCCTCCGCGAGGTCCTCGGGGTGCAGGTGGGTGCGGCCCTGGCCGTGCTCGGAGATGTTGCGCTTGGCCCAGGTGTACGCCGCCGGATCGACCTCCACGGCGTGCACCTCGGCCAGCGCCACCTCCTGGGCGATGGAGAGCGCGATCGCGCCGGAGCCGGTGCCGAGGTCGACCACGAGCGGGGCGGTGACGTCCATCTCGCGCAGCGTCTCGATGGCCCACCCGGCCATCACCTCGGTCTCCGGCCTCGGGACGAACACGCCGGGCCCGACCGAGAGCTCCAGGTAGCGGAAGTAGGCGTGGCCGGTGATGTGCTGCAGCGGCTCGCGGGCCTCGCGCCTGGCCACGCCCTCCCAGAACAGGGCGTCGAAGTCGGCGTCCCTGACCGTGTGGAGCTCGCCCCTGCGCACGCCGTGGACGAATGCCGCGATCTCCTCCGCGTCGGTGCGCGGTGAGGGGACACCTGCCTCGGCCAGCCGGGCGGTGGCGAGGGCTATCTCGTCCAGCAGAAATGTCATGAGTGTTGTGCGAGCTTCTCCGCCATCTCGGCGTCGATGAGGGCTTGGGTGACGGCGCTGAGCTCACCGTCGAGAACCTGGTCGAGGTTATACGCCTTGAAGCCGACGCGGTGGTCGGAGATGCGATTTTCCGGGAAGTTGTAGGTGCGTACGCGCTCGGACCGGTCGACGGTGCGGACCTGCGACTTGCGCTCGGCCTGGGCGGCGGCGTCGGCCTCCTCCTGCGCCACGGCCAGCAGCCTGGCGCGCAGGATGCGCATGGCCGACTCCTTGTTCTGGAGCTGGCTCTTCTCGTTCTGGCAGGAGACGACCACGCCGGTGGGCAGGTGGGTGATGCGGACCGCGGAGTCGGTGGTGTTGACGCTCTGGCCGCCGGGACCGCTGGAGCGGTAGACGTCGATGCGCAGGTCGTTGGGGTCGATCTGGACCTCGACCTCCTCGGCCTCCGGGTAGACGAGCACGCCCGCGGCGCTGGTGTGGATGCGGCCCTGCGACTCGGTGACCGGCACCCGCTGCACGCGGTGCACGCCGCCCTCGTATTTGAGCCTGGACCAGACGCCCTCGTCTCCCTTGGCCCTGATGCCGACCGTGACGTCCTTGTAGCCGCCCAGGTCGGAGGGCTGACTGTCGATGACCTCGGTCTTCCAGCCGAGCCGCTCCGCGTAACGCAGATACATCCGCAGCAGGTCGCCCGCGAACAACGCGGACTCCTCACCGCCCTCGCCCGCCTTGATCTCCATGATGATGTCCTTGTCATCGTTGGGATCGCGCGGGATGAGTAGGTGCCGGAGCCTGTCCTCCAGCCGGGGGATGCGGGCTTCGAGCTCGGCGGCCTCGGCGGCGAACGTCTCGTCCTCGCCGGCCAGCTCCTTCGCGGCGGTCAGGTCCTCGCGGACCGACTGCAGCTCGCGGTAGGTGCCGATGATCGGCGTGAGCTGTGAGTAGCGCCTGCCGAGGGTGCGGGCCTTGTTCTGGTCGGCGTGCACGGAGGGGTCGGCGAGCTGCGACTCCAGCTCGGAATACTCCTTGAGCAACTCGTCGAGGTTCACCGTGCGTCCTTCTTTTCCTTCGATGGGCCCAGCCGATGAGAAACCCGGCCGCGATGCGCCGATCTCTCGTTAGTCACCAACAACGCCGACCCGGCGCACCGGGGTGCGTCCGGGCCGGCGTCGGTGAAGCTACTTGCCCGTGGCCTTCTTGCCGAAGCGCTTCTCGAAGCGAGCCACCCGGCCGCCCGTGTCGAGGATCTTCTGCTTGCCGGTGTAGAACGGGTGGCAGGCAGAGCACACGTCGGCGTGGATCACGCCGTTCTTCGCGGTGCTACGGGTGGTGAACGTGTTACCGCAGGAGCAGGACACCTGCGTCACGTTGTAGTCAGGGTGAATGTCGCGCTTCATCGCTGTCCTTTCGGGGCGCGGCCGCCGGGTCGCCGTCACGCATGGCGTGAACCGGAACCGCGAAATGGTCAGCTACCAGTGTGCCAGATCGTGTAACCATCCCAGGCCATCGCGCATTCCCGAGGTGTTCATCAGCGGCCCAGGTAGGTCAGGACGGCGAGCACGCGCCGGTGGTCCTCGGGCGCGGGCCCGAGCGCCAGTTTGGCGAAGATGCCGGAGATGTGCTTTTCCACCGCGCCCTCGGTGACGACGAGCCTGGCGGCGATGGCGGTGTTGGAGCGGCCCTCGGCCATGAGCGCGAGGACCTCGCGCTCGCGGGGCGAGAGCGAGTCGAGCGGGGCGCCGCGGCGCTGGCGGCTGAGTAACTGCACGACCACCTCGGGGTCGATGACCGTGCCTCCGGCCGCCACCTGCCGCACCGCCTCCAGGAACTCGGCCACGTCGGCCACCCGCTCCTTCAGCAGGTAGCCGACGGCCTTGCCGATGAGGTCGCCGGCGTAGCGCTCCTCGACGTACTGCGAAAGGACCAGGATCGGGAAGTCCGGGCGGACCGCGCGGACCTTGAGCGCCGCGCGCAGCCCCTCGTCGGTGTGGCTGGGCGGCATGCGCACGTCGACGATCGCCAGGTCGGGCTCATGCTGGAGCACGGCCTCCACCAGGGCACGGCCGTCCGAGACGGCCGCGACGGTCTCGATGCCGCCGTCGGCCAGCAGCCGCGCGAGCCCCTCACGCAGCAGTACGGAATCCTCGGCGATGACCACGCGCATGTGCACATGACTACCACTCGCACGGCAACTCCGCGCGCACGAGCGTGTGGCCGCCGACGGGGCTGTGCAGGACGAGTACGCCGTCGATGGTGGCCGCCCGGTCGGCCAGCCCCGCCAGGCCGCCACCCGGACAGACGACCGCGCCGCCGATGCCGTTGTCCCACACGTCCACGACCACGCCCCGGTGGTCCTTGATCACCGTCACCGCCGCCTCGGTCGCGGCCGCGTGCTTGGCCATGTTGGCCAGCGTCTCGGCCACGATGAAGTACGCGATGCTCTCCACCGCCGCCGGCGGCCGTTCGGGCAGGTCGACGGACACGTCCACGCGGATCGGCGCCCGCGCGGCCAGTCCGGACAGTGCCGCGTCGAGGCCGCGGTCGCTCAGGATGGCCGGGTGGATGCCCCTGGCCAGGTTGCGCAGCTCGGCGATGGCGGCCTTGGTGCCCGCGTGGGCCTGAGTGATGAGCGTCCTGGCCGTCTCAGGCTCGCTGTCGAACTTCGCCTGCGCCCGTCCCAGGTCGACCGCCACGGACAACAGCCGCTGCTGGGCGCCGTCGTGCAGGTCCCGCTCGATCCTGCGCCGCTCGGCCTCGGCCGCGTCGATCCCCCTGGCCCTGCTGGCCCGCAACCGCTCCTCCTCGCTGCCCCCGAGCAGCACCACGGCGAGCGTCGCGTGCAACCAGGCCATCCCCCGCACGACGTACGCGGTCAGCACGAGCATCAGGGCACCGAAGACCCCGGCGACGAGGGCTCCTGGCAGGTTGTCGATGATCACTTCGCCGCGGCCGTTCGTCGCCTCGAAGACGACGTACAGCACGGGCGCGGACAGCAGCATCCCCGTCGCCGTCAGCAGCACGACCGACACGGCCGCCTCGACCAGCCCCAGCGGGAGCAGCATCAGCAGGTAGCCGAGATCCTTCCAGGTGGCCGGATCCACCAGCAGCCACCGGATGTGCGCGCCGAGCCCATGCTCGGGCCGCGCCCGGTACGGATCCGCGATCTTGATCCCGAACGCGGCCCACAACAGCCGCCGCTCCAGCATCGCCCCGCCGCGCCACGCCAGAATGGTCGCCATCGCGAGCGGCACACCCACCCAGACGATCGCCAGGGTGAGCGCGGTGGGCACCGCGACCGACAACACCAGGAACCAGCCGAGCCCGAAGACCACGCTCACCAGCAAGTACGGCACCGCACGCCAGGTCATCGGATCCACCAGGATTCCGAGCGGCCCCGTGGGCCCCAGCGGTACGCGGTCCTTCAACGCCACCGATCGCATGACCTCCAGCGTGCCCGCCCGAAGGCCGGGAGTGAATGCGGCAGGCTCCCTCGCCGAGGTAGGGCTAGCCCCCCGCCCCGGGCGGTTCCGCACGGCACGGAAAGTGTCCCTACCGACGAGAAGCCCACCACAAAAGTCCGCACGACAGAGTCCGCGAAGGGTCCGTACGACAGATCCGCACGAAAGAGTCCGCGCGGACGCGCAGAGGCGGCCGGGTGGGAACCTCGGCCGCCTCTGGTGGAGCCGCTAGTCGCGCTCGTTGCTCACCGTGGTCTTCTGGACCTGCAGGAGGAACTCCGCGTTGGACTTGGTCTCCTTCATCTTCTCCAGGAGCAGCTCGAGAGCCTGCTGCATGTCCAGGGCGTGCAGCACGCGCCGCAGCTTCCAGACGATCTGGAGCTCGTCCCTCGCCATGAGGATCTCTTCCTTACGGGTGCCGGACGCGTCGACGTCCACCGCGGGGAAGATCCGCTTGTCGGCCAGGGAGCGGTTGAGCTTGAGCTCCATGTTGCCGGTGCCCTTGAACTCCTCGAAGATGACCTCGTCCATCTTCGACCCGGTCTCGACCAGGGCCGTGGCGAGGATCGTCAGCGAGCCGCCGTTCTCGATGTTGCGGGCGGCGCCGAAGAAGCGCTTGGGCGGGTAGAGCGCCGTGGAGTCGACACCACCCGACAGGATGCGACCGGAAGCCGGGGCCGCCAGGTTGTAGGCGCGGCCGAGGCGGGTGATCGAGTCGAGCAGGACGACCACGTCGTGGCCCAGCTCCACCAGGCGCTTGGCCCGCTCGATGGCGAGCTCGGCGACCGTGGTGTGGTCTTCGGCGGGACGGTCGAAGGTCGAGTGGATGACCTCGCCCTTGACCGACCGCTGCATGTCGGTGACCTCTTCAGGCCGCTCGTCCACGAGCACGACCATGAGGTGGCACTCGGGGTTGTTGCGGGTGATCGCGTTGGCGATGGCCTGCAGCACCATCGTCTTACCGGCCTTGGGCGGCGAGACGATGAGGCCGCGCTGGCCCTTGCCGATCGGCGAGACGAGGTCGATGATCCGCGTGGTGAGGATGTTGTGCTCGGTCTCGAGCCGCAGGCGCTCCTGCGGGTAGAGCGGCGTCAGCTTGTTGAAGTCAGGCCGGTTGCGGGCCTGCTCCGGGTCCATGCCGTTGACGGTGTCGAGGCGGACCAGGGCGTTGAACTTCTCCCGCCGCTCGCCGTCGCGGGGCTGCTTGACGGCGCCGGTGATGACGTCGCCCTTGCGCAGGCCGTTGCGGCGGATCTGGGCGAGCGAGACGTAGACGTCGTTGCTGCCCGGCAGGTAGCCGCTGGTCCTGACGAACGCGTAGTTGTCGAGGATGTCGAGGATGCCGGCGATCGGGATGAGCACGTCGTCCTCGCCGATGACCGGCTCGCCGCTCTCGTAGCGGTCACGGCCACGGCCGCGGTTGCGCTCCCTGAAGCGGCCCCTGCGGCCACGGCCACCGCGCTCGTCGTCGTCACCGCCGCGCTGGTCGCCACGGTCACCTCGGTCACCTCGGTTTGCCGAGTCCGCGGCGCGCTCGCGCTGGTCACTGCGCTGGTCACTGCGCTGGTCACTGCGCTGGTCACTGCGCTGGTCACTGCGGCCGCCGTCGCGTCCGCCGTCACGGCTGCTCTCGGCACGGCCGCCCTCACCGCGGTCGCCGCCCCGATCACCCCGGTCGCCGCGGTCACCCCGATCGCCCCGGTCGCCGCGGTCGCCGCGCTCACGGCGCTCGCCGCGGCTGCGGCGCTCACGACGGCTCTCGCCGCGCTCGGCCCGCGACTCGGCCTGACCGGCCTCCACGGACTGACTCTGCTGCTCCACGACCGGCTCCGTCGCCGCGGCGACGGGCGCGGCCGCAGCGGCCGCGATCGGCTCGGCGACGGGCTGCTGCACCGGCTGCTGTGTCGGCTGCTGGGCCGGCTGTGTCGGCTGCTGTGCCGGCTGGGCCGGCTGGGCCGGCTGCTGTGCGGGCTCCTCGGCGGTCTTGGCGCGGGAACGTTCCCTGCGTGTGCGTGTGGGCCGCTCGGCGGCGGGCGCCGTCTCCGCGGGAGCGGAGGCGGGTGCCTCAGCCGCGGGAGCCGTCGCGCCTTCTCCGGAACCGCCACCCTGCTTCTCCTGGATGGCCGCGATGAGCTGGCTCTTACGCATGCGCCCGGTCCCGCTGATGCCCAGCTCGGCTGCCATCTTCTGCAGCTCGGGCAGCACCTTGGCGGACAGGCCGGTGCCGGAGCGACGCGCACGCGGCTTGGCCGGAGCGCGGGTGGGGGTGTCGCCGGACGCCGGCTCAGCGCCTGATGCGTCGGAGAGGAGTTCGGTGGTGTCGCTCAACTAAAAGGTCCTTCCCAGGGGTCGGGCGCCGGTTTTGTTCTGCCGGGCGTCCCGGAGGTGCTTGCGATCCGGCGGGACAGACCGGGTCGGGGTGCACTTTGCGATCTTCGACTGTCGCTGGAGACTGCCGCCACTCTTGGGGAGGGGCTCGTCCAGGCCGCCACAGGACCGTGGCGCGTGGCTGACACCCCCCAGATTGCTGTCGCCAACCAGATGTCGAGTTGATTCGAACGCGCAGGTCCCCGTCGTCGCCACCTCGCGCCGGGCCAACCGGGTGTGGGCCAACCGGAGGCAACGGATTCCGGGGAGACAGCCGCGCCGCCGCTCACGTCTCTCGACGTGAAGCATGCTGCAGCGATGTATGACTGACAAGCACGCACCCACCAAGGGGGCATCTGGTGCGGCTATCAGCCTAACATCACCAGCGCGCACGGCTATTCCCTGAAGGTCTAAAGAGGCATCAGCGTGTCTCGGGGAACTGAACGTTCGCACCAAACGGGTCGACGTCCATTTGCTGGATGTGCCAGTCAGTACCCACTTCTGGCGCGATCAAATCCTGCGTATCCGAGGTCGAAAACGCAAGAACCGTGGGACCCGCTCCCGAAACGACCGCGGGCACGCCCACGGCACGGAGACGTTCTACCAGATCCGCGCTCTCGCGCATCGCAGGCGCGCGGTAGTGCTGGTGGAGTCGATCCTCGGTGGCGGCAAGCAGCAGCTCTCGGTCCGGACGCTGGGTCAACGCGGCGATCAGCAACGCGGCCCTGCCGGCGTTGAAGGAGGCGTCCTTGTGGGGCACGTCCTTCGGCAAGAGCCCCCGCGCGGTCTCCGTGCTCAGGCGCGTCGATGGAATGACGGCGACTGGACGGACCCGCTCGTCCGGAGTCAGTTTCAGCCTACGCGGCGACCCGGTGTGGTCTGACCACGCCACCGTCAGCCCGCCCGCCAGGCAGGGAGCGACGTTGTCTGGATGGCCTTCCATCTCGGTGGCCAGCGCGAACACCTCGTCGTCAGAGAACTCGGCGTCCGACAGGGCGCGGGCGGCCAGGATACCCGCGCAGACGGCCGCCGCGGACGAGCCGAGACCGCGGGCGTGCGGAATGCCGTTGCGGCAGGTCAGGCGGATCCCCTCGGGCTGAGGGACCCCCATGCGGCCGAACGCCCGCCGCATCGCACGGACGACCAGGTGACCCTCTCCGAGATCGAGCTCCCCCGCCCCCTGGCCCGTCACGGCGACGTGTACGCCGGACTCGCCGGTGAGCGTGGCCTCGATCTCGTCGTACAAGGTCAGTGCCAGCCCGAGCGAGTCGAAACCCGGCCCCAGGTTCGCGGACGTCGCCGGCACACGGATGTCAACGGTCCTCACGTTTGCCTCATCACTCCCCGTATTCCCCCAGTTTCCCCGGCCGGTGTCCTAGCCGGGCAGGTGCCGTCAGGCGAGGCCGAGCGCGCCGGCGGCGGCGTGGACGTCGATGGGGATGACGACCGGCGCAGGGGCTCCCGAAATAGCCCAGTCTGGGTCCTTCAGCCCGTTGCCGGTGACCGTGCAGACGATGCGCCGCCCCCGCTCGATCATGCCCTGCGCGTGCGCCTGCAGGAGGCCCGCGACGCTGGCCGCCGAGGCCAGCTCCACGAACACGCCCTCTTCCTGCGCCAGCAGCTTGTACGCCGCCGCGATCTGCCGGTCCGTCACCGCCTGGATGGCCCCGCCCGACTCGTCGCGCGCCGCGGTGGCGAGGCCCCACGAGGCCGGGTTGCCGATCCGGATCGCGGTGGCGATCGTGTGCGGATGGGCGACCGGCGCCCCCTCGACGATCGGCGCCGCCCCGCTCGCCTGGAACCCGAACATCCTGGGCAGCCTCGACGCCACGCCGCCCGCGAAGTATTCCTGGTAGCCCATCCAGTAGGCCGAGATGTTGCCCGCGTTGCCCACCGGGATGCAGTGGATGTCGGGTGCGTCACCCAGCGTGTCCACGATCTCGAACGCGGCCGTCTTCTGGCCCTGCAGCCTGAACGGGTTGACCGAGTTGACCAGCGCGATCGGGTAGCTGGACGACAGCTTGCGCGTCATCTCCAGGCAGTCGTCGAACGACCCCTCGACCTGCAGCAGCGTGGCCCCGTGAACGAGCGCCTGGGCCAGCTTGCCCATGGCGATCTTCCCGCGCGGCACCAGCACGGCACAGGTCAGCCCGGCGCGAACGGCGTAGGCCGCCGCCGAGGCCGAGGTGTTGCCTGTGGAGGCGCAGATGACCGCCTTGGCGCCTTCCTCGACCGCCTTGCTGATGGCCATGGTCATGCCGCGGTCCTTGAAGCTGCCGGTCGGGTTGGCCCCCTCGACCTTCAGGTAGACGTCACACCCCGTCAGGGCGGAGACGCGATGCGCGGGCACCAGCGGCGTGCCGCCCTCGAGCAGCGTGATGACAGGCGTCTTCGTGGTGACCGGAAGACGTTCGCGGTATTCCTCGATGAGGCCACGCCACGACCTGCTCATGATGACTCCCTACCTGCGGTGTTGGGCACAGAGTGTACGGGGTGCGCCGGCCTGCCGCGGAGCCGCGTCCACGGGTCGGACATGGATAGGACATGGGTAGGACGCAGCCGTTGGACAGGGGCACTATTCAGGAAATTCTCAGCATCTCCCGATAAGGTCTCGGCAGGGGGTCACCACCATGGACGCGCGTCCTGCTTTGAGGCAGAACGACTATTCACCGATCGAAGCGCCGCAGCTCGGCGCCTGGTCACCCGCCCTTTCCTTAAGCGTGGTGATACCCGCGCACGGCGGGCAGGACAGGCTCGACCTGACGCTGGCCGCGCTGGCGGCGCAGACGTACCCGGACCACTTGATGGAGGTCCTGGTCGTCGACGACGGCAGCGACCCGCCACTGCGGCTACCCGAGATCCGGCCGGTCAACACCCGTGTCGTACGGGTCCGCGACGGCTGGGGCATCGCCAACGCCGTCAACACCGGCGCCAAGGCCGCCGACGGCGAGATCATCCAGCGGCTCGACGCCGACATGGTGGCCTGCCGCGAGCACATCGAGGCCCTGGCCCGCTGGCACCACGTGACGGACTACCTGGTCACGATCGGGATGAAGAAGTTCGTCGACGCGCCGCCGATCACTCCACGGCAGGTCTTCGCCGCGAAGGAGCTGGGGGAGGTGTTCGACCTGGCGGGGGCGGTGGCGAGTTCCACCGAGGCGACGATCGAGAAGACCGACGGGCTGCGCAGGAGCCGCAATCCGTACCACGTGTGCACGGGGCCGACCTTCGCCCTGCCCAGGGAGGTCTTCCACGCCGTGGGCGGTCTCGACCCGACCGTGGTACGCGGTGAGGACACCGAGTTCTCCTACCGGCTGGCGATGCACGGCGTGGTGTTCGTGCCCGACATGGCGGCCCAGGCGGTGCACCTCGGCCTGCCCGCGCAGCATCGCGACAGGGAGCGGGCGGTGCGGGCGGTGGAGCCGTACCTGGCGCATCGGATCCCGTTGCGCAGGGACCTGCGTAAGGACCGGGGGCGGCGGTGGCTGGTGCCGTACGTGGAGATCGTGCTCGACGTGACGGACACGTCCGAGTCGGTGGTGCGGCAGGCGGTCGCGGCGGCGCTGGACGGCAAGCTGCAGGACGTCGTGGTGACGCTGGTCGGGCCTTGGTCGCGCCTGGCCGACTCGGGCCGCTGGGCGCTCTCCGACCCGTGCTTCGAGCTGCGGCTGATGCGTGACCTGTACGCGCACGACGAGCGCGTGCGGCTGATCGACGAGGCCGCGCCGACGCCCGCGCCGACGCCGTTCCGCTACCGGGGGCCGGTGGACGTGCCGCTGCACCGGGCGACGCTGGAGCGCATGATCGAGTCGGTGCAGAAGGACCTGGCCGGCGTACTCGTCGTGGACCTTCCCGACGGCCGGACGGCCCGGCTCGAACGCACCTCCGCCCTCGCCCGCGCCGCGCTCCTCACCGACGCGGGGGCCGATCTGGACGACGTCATCGACACCACACACGGGGTACGCCACGAGCCCCCTGACCGCTTCTGGCCCGCCCCCAAGCAGCCGGAACCGGTCACCATCCCCGCACCGGCGGCCGCGGACCCGCCCGAGAACACCCTGCTACGGCGCCTGAAGTCCGCCCTGCGCCCCAACTGACCCACCCCGGCGGGAGCCCCGCAGGGATCCCGAGATATTCGTCTCCGGCGGGCCAGGCCGATGATGTGCGCGCGGCGCCTCGCTCGACGAGCCGGTCGCGGGCCGGTCAGCCGAGCTCGGGTTGGTCAACCCGGCTGGCGCTTGCGCAGGGCGCGTCGTTTCATCGTGGTCGTCACCAGGCCGCGCAGGCTCCGCTGGGCGCGGGGCCGGTCAGCCCGGCTGGCGCTTGCGCAGGGCGCGTTTCATCGTGGTCGTCACCAGGCCGCGCAGGCTCCGCTGGGCGCGGTTGGCGGCTGCGAGTTGGCGGCGTAAGGTGCCGACGTCGCGGCGGAGCTCCACGGCCGACCTGCGCCAGCGTCCCGCCTCGTCCTTCCACTTGGCCACCTGGGCGCGCAGCCGCTCGGCCTCCTTGGCCAGCAGCGCCGCCTCCGCCTGCGCCTCCGTCCGCGCGCGGTACGCCGCGCGCCGGCCGACCAGCGGCGCGGGCTCGGCGGTGAAGCCGTAGGTCTCGCCCTCGACCCAGGAGACGCCGGACACCGTGTCCACCGCGTCGTCCGAATCTTCGCCGGGCGCCACGACCAGGCGGGCCCTGGCGAAGGCTGACACGCGTTCGAGCCGGGCCGCGACCACGCCCTCTGGGGACTCGCCGAGCAGCACGTTCACCAGGCCGAGGCCCTCGTCGCGGGCCAGTTCGAGCAGCCGGGCCAGCGTGTCCTCGCCGGGGATCCAGCCCGGCGGCAGGCGGAGCACGAACGGCACGGCGGGATCGACCGTTTCCGCGACGGACAGGTGGACTCGGCCCTCGTGCAGGTAATGGCCGTGGACCAGCACCAGATCGAGGTCAGGGTCACGCAGCGGGGCGCGGCGATCGCGGTCGAGGGTGTCCCATGGCCCGGTGACGAGCACCGAGATGTCGGGCACGGTGCCGGCGAGCAGCGCGTCCACGGCCGGGCGTACGACGTCGTAACCGGCAGTGCCGTCCACCACCACGACGACGTACGGGACCTTCCACTGCCGCCCTGGATGGCCGCGCAACCAGCGGTAGGCCGGGATGCGGTCCGCCACGAACGCGTGGCTCACCCGGTCGATCGGCTGCTTGTCGCGCATCCGCATCGTGGGCCCGAGGTGGTAGGCGCGGGCCGCGGGCTCGGGCACGAACACCGCGCCCGCCTGCGCCAGCCGGTAGCCCATCTCGGTGTCCTGGCCGAGGATCAGCTCCTCGTCCATCGGGCCCGCCGCCGCGACCAGCCGGGCGTTGACCGAGGTCGCGCCGCCGACGTGCAGGCTGAACGGGCGCTGCGGGTTGCCGGTGAGCCCGTCGGTGCGTTCGACCAGGTCGACGATCCAGGCGTGCGGCTCGGCGGGCTCGAAGTGCTTTTCGAGGTCGGCGGGCAACTCGGCGGGCACCTCGGCACCGGTGAACCTGATGTAGCCGGTCACCACGAGGTACGGGGCCGCGTGGTGCCAGCGCATGTGGGCCTCGATCGCGCCCGGGGTGAGGATCACGTCCGAGTCGAGCCAGTGGATCACGTCGCCCGTCGCCTCAGCCAGGCCGGCGTTGCGGGCGCTCGGCCGGCCTGGCCGCGCGCAGACGACCAGGCGGGTGCCCGCGGGGCGGGTGGCGGGCAGGCGCAGCGGCGGTGTGCTGCCGTTGTCGACGACGATGACCTCGGTCAGCGCGGCCGGGTACGTCTGCCTGGCCAGCCCGGCCAGCACCAGGTCCAGCTTGTCCTGGCCGCCGAAGGCCGGGATGACCACGCTGACCGTCAGCGTCGGTGTGAGGCTCTCTCGCGGGTCGAGCACGCGGTAGTCGTTTCCGCGCACGCGCGCCGGCTCGGCGTCGTCCCGACGGGCGGGCCCGGCGCCGTCCTGGCGGGCGGTCTCAACGTCGTCCCGGCGTGCGGGCCCGGCGTCGTCCCGGCAGGCGGACTCGGCGTCGTTCCGGCGGGCTCCCTCGGGAGGTGTCACGCCGGCGGGTGCGGTCATGCGGCGTCCATCAGCAGGCTCGGGCGGAAGCCGCGCCACTGGTTGGCGGCCACCTTGACGAAGTGGGCCAGTGGCAGTTGCCAGGTGTGCTGGTCGCTGAGACCCCGGCGCAGGACGTAACCGAGCCCGTGGGTCCGATAGGTACGAGCTCCGGCTTTCTGCGCCGCTTTCAGAAATTCAAGATCAACAGCCCGAGAAAGCCCGGGAAATCCGCCTATTTCCTGAAAATTCGATCGAGATACCAAGATCGTGCCACCGGCCACGTGATCCGCCCACACCTCGCTCGGATAGCCCGCCCCGCTCGCGAACGTCGTGCGCCTGATCGTCGCCTTCAGCGGCTCCAGGTAGAAGAACTCGGCGGTCGTGCCCACCACGTCTGCCCCGGCGTAGGACAGGGCCATGACCAGGTCGGACAGGTGGCGGGGACCGTACCAGTCGTCGTCGTCCCACTTCGCCACGTAGTCGCCGCCGGCCAGGGCCGCCGCCTGGTTGAGCACCTCGCCGAACGGCGTCGACTCCGCCGCCTCCACCCACGTCACCGACAGCGAACACCCCTCGACCGCCGCGCGTACCTCCTCGAACGCGACTCCGTGCAGCCCCAGCAGCACCTCGGCCTCGACGCCCAGTTGCCGCTCCATCTGGGCCAGCGCGGCGCCGACGAACCCGGGCCGCTTGGTCGACATGACGATGCTGACCTTGGGCGTGAGGGCGGGGTGCGCCAGGCGGCGCAGGCGTACGCTGTGCTCCTCCCGCCGCAGGTCGGCCAGGGAGCGTGCGGTGCCGTCGGGGGCGTGGTCGAGCCAGGCGCGGTCGGTGACCAGCGCGGCGAGGCCGGCCGGCACCCAGGGCTCCGCGCGCTCGGCCGTCAGCGGAACGCCGGCGGCCGCCAGCCGCAGCAGGCCGTCAACGGGCACCTCGGCGGCGGGCCACTCGATCTCCAGCCCCCGCAGCGGGCGCAGCGCGGCGACGTCGGGCGGGCGGCCGTCCACCGCCCAGCCGGTGTCGGCCCAGTGGAGGCGGGCCAGCCCCTTCTCCGGCGTACGCAGAAAGCCGCAAGGGGTGACGGACATGGGCGGGTGCTCCTCCACCGCTTGGGACTCAGTCGGCGCCTACCTTACGCCCCATTTACCGAATGGCAGACGCGGGCGGCGGTTTCGGCAGGGCGGGCTGGTCGAGCCGGAGGTGCTGCCAGATTTCCTCCAGGAACTTATGGCACGGTAGTTGCCAAAGTTTATTAAGGTGTCAATATCCCGAAGCCATCCCGAAGCACCCCTCATGTCCCCCAACGCCTCGGATGTCCGTCAAGGCGTGACCTATGAAAGGTACGCGCGGATGCTCTCGCCCCGCCGACTGGCGGCGACCGCCGCACTCCTCGCAGCTCTCGCGGTCGCACTCGCGGTTCTCGTCGTCTCCGGCCTGATCACGTTCGGCGCGGCGGCCGCCACGGCGGCGTTCCTCGTCGTGCTGGGCGCTCTGGCCTTCCTCACGCTGCTCGCGCGCCGCATCGACGGCAAGGCGCACAGGATCGACCTGCGGATCAAGAAGCACGAGGCCGAGCTGGCCAAGACCACCACCGCGATCAAGCACATCGAGACCCGGTTGGACCTGCTGGTGCGGGCCGTCGAGGAGTCGGCCGTGCGACGCGCCGACGACCTGGGCGCGATCCTGGCCTCGCTCGGCGAGGACCGGGTGAACGCCATGGCGCGGGCGCGAGAGGTGGAGGAGCTGCGCGCGGCCGTCCGCGCGCTGGCCAGGGACTCCGTATGACGCGGGTGAGGCACAACGACTACGGCGTGCTGCGACCGCCCGCGATCGGGGCGTGGACGCCGTCGCTGACCGTCTCCGTGGTCATCCCGGCCTACGACTGCGCGGACGTGCTGGAGCGCACGGTGGGGGCGCTGGCGCGGCAGACGTACCCGGCGGAGCTGGTCGAGGTGGTGGTCGCGGACGACGGAAGCGAGCCGCCGATCGAGGTTCCCGGCGCCCGGGTCGTACGGGTGGCCGAAGGGTGGGGACGCGGCGCGGCGCGGCAGACCGGGCAGCTCGCGGCCACCGGCGACGTGATCCACTGGCTGGACGCGGACATGCTGCCTGCCGAGGACCATCTCGAGGCGCACATGCGCTGGCACCACCTGATCGACTACGCGGTCGTGCTGAGTGACACGCGGTTCGTGGACGCGCCGGGCGAGGAGGGCGTCCAGTCCGAGTACGTCACGAAGACGCTGGAGTCGAGCCGGCGGCTCAAGGACTCGGGGTTCAGCGCGTACCTGCTGCACACGGGCGCGTCCACGTCCGTACGCGCCTGGTTGCTGCGGGCGGCGGGCGGCGTGGACGTCTCGCTGAACATGGCCGAGGACACCGAGCTCGGCTACCGGCTGGCCCAGAGCGGGGCGGTGTTCGTCCCGGACGCCGAGGCCAGGGCGTGGCACGTCGGGCCCTCCACCGTGATGCTGCGGGAGAAGGAGGTGCACCGGCACAACTGGTCGTACCTGGGTGACCTGATCCCGGACCTGCGCTGGCTGCGCGGCCATCCGCGCCGTCACTGGCTGGTGCCGTACGTGCGGGTGGTGGTGGCGGCGGCCACGTACGAGGAGACGCGCGCCACCGTGGACTCCGCGCTGGCCGGCACCCTCACCGACGCCGCCGTCACACTGGTCGGGCCCTGGGGGAAGCTGACCGGCGAACGCCGCTCGAACCTCGACGACCCCCTCCTCGACCTGCGGCTGCTCCACAACCTCTACGCGCATGAGCCCCGGGTCGCGTTCGCGGAGGGCGTACCCGCCTCCGCCGCGCCCTCCCCCTTCCAGCTGCACGTCCCCACCGGGTGGGTGCTGGGCGCCGACACGCTGACCGAGCTCGTACGGCACGCCGACCAGGACGGCCTCGGCCTGGTGTGCGCGGCGCTGACCGAGACCGGAGACGGGGTCGTGGCCGCCCGGCTGGAACGCACCTGCGCCTTCGCCCGCGCCGCCCGGTTCCAGGGCGGGGCCGACGACCTGGTGGACGAGATGTTCGGGTCGGAGTGGGCCAGCGGGAGCGAGTACGGCTTTACGGTCGCGGACGAGGCCGAGCCGCTGTCCGGCGACCCCGCCAAGTGGCGGGCGCTGGCGGGACGGCGGCTGGGAGAGGTCAAGCGGCTGCGCGCGGAGGTGGAACGGCTCACCGCCGAGGTCGAACGCCTCTCCGCCGTCCCGGAGGCCGCCGGCGCCGATGACTCCCGTGGACCGTTGAGCTCATTGATCAGGCACCTGCGGAGCGCCGGATGATCGCCCGGTTGCTGGCGGAGCTGGGCGAAGCCCGCGTGTTCTTCGCCGGAATCGACGACGTCGAGCCGCTGTACGCGGGCGCGTCCTCGCCGGTCGTCGATCTCGACCGGGATCTCCTGGAGCCGGTCGCCGAGCCCGAGCAGGTGGGCGAGGTGCTCGTCCTGGCCAGGACGCCGGCCGACCTGCGCAGGATCGCGACGCTGCACAAGCTGTTGCCGCAGGCCGAGCGGGTCGTGGTGGCCGTGCTCGACACGCCCGCCACCCACCCGGCCCCCGTGCCCATGCCGACGCCCGCGCACCGGTGGCGGTCGCTGACCGATCTGCGGGTGTACCAGCCGAAGAACCGGGTGTGGGTGGTGGAGGCCCGCTTCTCCGGTGCCACGCCCGCCGGCCGTACGGTCGCCGCCACGGCGCGGGCGTTCGCCGGGCATCGCCTCGACGTGATCACGGCTCCCGCGGCGGCGATCGCGGGGGTGGGAGCGGCGGACTGGCGGCCCGGCGACCCGAACGCCACGCCCGCCAAGGTGACGGGACCGGTGCCCGAGCGGGTCGGTGCGCCGGGAAGCGACATGGTGCTGCGCACACTCGACGCCACCACCGCGGACCGCCAGGACGACGCGCCCCTGCCCATCGCGAACGGCTCCCCCACCCCGCCCACGCCGATCGAGCGGCCGACGTTGACGGCGGTGAGCTGGGAGCGGCTGGGACGGCCCGGCATGTCGGGATCCCCGCTGGCGGATCCCGACGTGCTGGGGGAGCCCACGATGATCCCGCCGGTGGACGAGCGCCTGGTCAATCCCCAAGGTTTCGTGACGACCCCGGCCAACGGCATGGCGTCGCTGGCCGAGCGGGACGGCCGCTGGTCGGTGGTGCTGGACGGGAAGGTCGTGACGTCGTTCGCGGAGTCCGGCGGGGTCACCGACGCGGACGTGGCCAGGTTGCGCCAGATCCGGGGCGTCGAGGTGGACTGGCGGCACGCGCACAGCGGTCCGCTGGCCGCCGTACGGGTGCTGGCCGGGCTGGCCACCGCCGGGGTGCCGCTGGTGGCGGACGCGGTGCCGCGATGGGCCGGCGCCCTCGGAGAGGAAATAATCCGACTTATCGAGCTGCGTCCGGATGTATCGGATGATCTCGAGGATGATCTCAGTCGGGAGGAGTACAGCATCCGGCTGCGCCGGGCCGCACTCCGTACCCACGGCGTGGCGGCCCGATGGGAGCAGCTCGGCGCGCCGGCCCCCGCTCCCCCGCTCACCTCCGTGCTCCTCGCCACCCGCCGCACCGACATGGTGGCCTTCGCCCTCGGCCAGATCGCCCGCCAGCGGGACGTCCAACTTGAGGTGATCCTCGCGCTGCACGGCGTGCCGGCCGGTCATCCGGACGTGGCGGCGGCGATCGCGGCGTTCGAGTGGCCGCTGACCGTGATCGAGGCGGACCGCCAGGCCGTCTTCGGCGAGGTGCTGAACACCGCCGCCGCCAGGGCCTCGGGCTCGTTCCTGCTGAAGATGGACGACGACGACTGGTACGGCCCCGACTTCGTCTCCGACCTGCTGCTGGCGCACTCGTACTCGGGAGCGCAGGTCGTCGGCACGGTGCCGGAGTTCGTCTACCTGTCCTCCATCGACGTCACCGTGCACCGCAGGCAGATCACCGAGCAGATCACGAGTTTCGTGGCCGGCGGCACGATCCTGGTGGAGCGGTCCGCGTTCCAGGCGGTCGGCGGGTTCCGGCCGTTGCGGCGTTCGGTGGACACCCAGTTCCAGGAGGCCATGCAGGCTGCGGGCGGGCAGATCTACCGTACTCACGGGCTCGGCTACATTCTGCGCAGGGGCCCGGCCGCGAACCACACCTGGCAGGAGCCCATCGGGACGTTCCTGCAGCGCAACCGGCGGCAGTGGCGCGGCTTCCACCCGAACGCCCTCATGGCCCTGGACGGAAGCCCCCACCTGTGACGCCGCCCATGAAACCGCCCGTGATCCCCCGCGTCCGCCGTAACGACTTCGGCGTTCTCACCCCGCCCGAGCTGGGCGAATGGGAGCCCACGCTGACCGTCACGGTCGTCATCCCCGCCCACGACCGGCAGGAGACCCTGGACCTGACGCTCGCGGCCCTGTCGGCCCAGAGCTACCCGGAGCACCTCGTCGACGTCATCGTCGTGGACGACGGCAGCGCCACCCCGCTCCGCCTGCCGGAGATCGTCCCGTCCAGGACGAAGCTGATCTCCAGCCCGCCGGGCGGCTGGGGCCGGGCGTGGGCCGTGCAGGCGGGCCTGGACGCCGCGACGGGCGAGGTCGTCTTCGTGCTGGACGCCGACATGGTCCCCCACAGGCACCACGTCGAGGCCCAGCTCCGGTGGCACCACCTGGCCCCGTACGTGGTGGCGCTGGGCTGGATCGACTTCACCCCGGCCGCCGGCGAGCCTCCGGCGCAGGCGCAGGTCGTGGCGGCTCTGGAGGCGGGCACGGAGGAGTCGCTGTTCCCGCTCTCGCCGCACCGCCACGACTGGGCCGAGCAGATCATCCACGACCACGACGGGCTCCGTACGGCTCCCAGCTCCCTGGCCACCCGCATCCACGTGGGGGCGACGGTGTCGTACCCCGCGGCGCTGCTGCGCTCGATCGGCGGCATGGACACGTCGCTGGTGCTGGCGGAGGACACGGAGCTGGGGTACCGGCTCACGCAGGCGGGGGCGGTCTTCGTCCCCGATCCGCGGTCCCGGGCCTGGCACCTCGGCCTGCCGACGGCGATGCGCGAGTACGCCGCGCTGAAGCGCTACAACGACCCGTACGTGGCGGACCGCGTACCGTACCGTCGCTACCTGCGCACGGAGGCGGGCCGCCAGTGGCTGGTGCCGTATGTGGACGCGGTGGTGCCGGCGGGCTCGTACGAGGACACCCGCGCGACCGTCGACGCCCTGCTGGCGAGCTCGATCCCGGACATCAGGGTCACGATCACAGGCCCCTGGGACACGCTGACCGACGGCCGACGTTCCCCGCTCGCCGACCCGGACCTCGACCTGCGCCTCATCCACGCCGGCTTCGCCAACGACCCCCGCGTGCACCTGACCGCCCCGGCCACCGGCACGCCCCCGTTCCGCCTCTTCGTCCCGCCGGGCTGGGTCCCGTCGGCGGGCACGGTGGAGCGCCTCGTGGCCTACATGGAGGAGCACGACACCGGCAGCCTCCGCGTCGCCCTGGAGGAGACCGCCCAGGGCGTGACCGCGGCCCGCCTGGACCGTACGGCGGCCCTGTCCAGAGCCGCGCTGGTGGCCACCCCGGGCGAGGACCGGGACGACCTGATCGACGCCCTGTTCGGCCTGGAATGGGTGGACGGGGAGACCTGGGGCTTCACGCGCCGCCCGGCCGTCTACCCACCGCGCAAGAAGCCGAAGTCCGAGCTCGAACTGCTCGTCGCCGAACGCGACAAGGAGATCACCCACTACCGCAGGCGCACGGCCGCGCTCCGGGCGGAGATCGCGCAGCTGCGCCGGGAGGCGGGCAAGAACGGCAGGGACGCGGCCCGCTGGCGCGAGAAGGCGGAGGCGTGGCGCCGCGAGGCGGTCCGGCTGACCCGCTCCCGGGACCGCACGGCACTCAAACGAGCCGTCCGCAAGGTCCGCGACCTCGCCTTCCCCACGGACTGACCCCTGCGGGTGACCGCGTCGGCCAGGACGCTAGTCGTCGCCCTCCACGCGCATGACACCGGCGACCGCGCGGACGATGTCCAGGTCGCGCAGGCCGTCCATGGTCGCCGTCAGGGCGGCGTCCGTGGCGCGGTGGGTGACGATGACGAGCTGGGCGTCGTCACCGTGGCCCTCCTGGCGTACGGTCTGGATCGACACGTCGTGCTTGGAGAACAGCTCGGCCACCCGCGCCAGCACGCCCGGCTTGTCGGCCACGTCCAGCGCCACGTGGCAGCGCGTGACCGTCGCGCCCATGGGGTGCGCCGTCAGCTCCGCGTACGTCGACTCCTCGGGCCCGCGCGTGCCGGCCAGGCGGTTGCGCGCGACGGCGACCAGGTCGCCGAGCACCGCCGAGGCGGTCGGCGCCCCGCCCGCGCCCTTGCCGTAGAACATCAGCTGCCCCGCCGACTCCGCCTCCACGAACACCGCGTTGTACGCCTCCCGCACCCCCGCCAGCGGATGCGACCGCGGGATCATCGCCGGGTGCACCCGCACCCCGAACGAGCGGCCGTCGTCGGAGCGGGCGCAGATGGCCAGCAGCTTGATGACGTAGCCCATGGCCTTGGCCGAGGCCACGTCGGTGGCGGTGATCTCGGTGATGCCCTCCCTGTGCACCTCGGCGGCCGTGACGCGGCTGTGGAAGGCCAGGCCGGCCAGGATGGCGGCCTTGGCGGCGGCGTCGAAGCCCTCGACGTCGGCCGTGGGGTCGGCTTCGGCGTAGCCCAGCGTCTGGGCCTCCTCCAGGGCGTCGGTGAAGGACGCGCCCGAGGAGTCCATCTTGTCGAGGATGTAGTTGGTGGTGCCGTTGACGATGCCGAGCACCCGCTTGACGTGGTCGCCGGCCAGTGACTCACGCAGCGGGCGCAGCAGCGGGATGGCCCCGGCCACGCTCGCCTCGAAGTAGAGGTCGCCGTTGCCGGCGCGGGCCGCCTCGTGCAGGGTCGCACCGTCCTCGGCGAGCAGCGCCTTGTTGGCGGTGACCACCGACTTGCCCTTGGACAGGGCGGAGACGATCAGCGAGCGGGCCGGCTCGATGCCGCCGATGACCTCGATCACGATGTCCACGTCGTCGCGGGTGACCAGCGCCTCGCCGTCGGTGGTGAGCAGCGACGGGTCCACCTCGACGTCGCGCTTGCGGCCGAGCCGCCGCACGGCGACCCCGGCCAGCTCCAGCGGCGCACCGACGCGCGCGGCCAGGTCGCCGGCCTGCTCGTGCAGGAGCCTGATGACCTGCGAGCCGACGACGCCGCAGCCCAGAAGAGCCACTCTCAGCGGTTTCACAGCTGCCCCCTCAACAGATCGTCCTCGGTCTCGCCCCGCACGATCACGCGCGCGGCGCCGCCAGAGACCGCCACCACGGCGGGCTTGGGCAGGTAGTTGTAGTTGCTGGCCAGCGAGCGGCAGTAGGCGCCGGTCGCGGCCACGGCGATCAGGTCGCCCGGCACGAGGTCGGCGGGCAGGTGGCAGTCGCGCACGATGATGTCGCCGCTCTCGCAGTGCTTGCCGACCAGGCGGCTGAGCATCGGCTCGGCGTCGCTCTCGCGGCTGGCCAGCACTGCGGTGTACTCGGCGCCGTAGAGAGCCGTGCGGACGTTGTCGCTCATGCCCCCGTCGATGCTGACGTACGTGCGCAGCCCCTCGACGTCCTTGACCGTGCCGACCTCGTAGAGGGTGATGCCGCCGGGGCCGACGACGGTGCGGCCGGGCTCCACGGTCAGGCGCGGCACGGGCAGGCCCGCGTCCACGCACACCTTGGTGACGATCTCCCTGAGGCCGTCGGCCAGCTCCTTGATGTCGGGGGCCTCGTCGCCCTCGACGTACGCGATGCCGTAGCCGCCGCCCAGGTCCAGCTCGGGCAGCACCACGCCGTGCTCTTCCTTGATCTGCACGAGCAGCGTGGCCAGCCGCCGCGCCGCCACCTCGAACCCGGCCGTGTCCACGATCTGGGAGCCGATGTGCGAGTGCAGCCCGACGAGCTCCAGCTGCGGCAGGGCCAGGACGCGGCGTACGGCCTCGGCCGCGGCCCCCGTGTTGAGCGACAGGCCGAACTTCTGGTCGTCGTGCGCCGTCGCGATGAACTCGTGCGTGTGCGCCTCGACCCCGGTCGTCACCCTGATCATCACCTTGGGGCGGGTGCCGTGGCGCTCGGCGAGGTAGCCGAGCCTGGCGATCTCGTCGAACGAGTCGAGCACGATGTGCCCGATCCCGGCCTCCAGTGCCCTGGTCAGCTCGCCGGCGGACTTGTTGTTGCCATGGAGGGTGATGCGCTCGGGCGGGAACCCGACGCTGAGCGCCACCGCCAGCTCGCCGCCGCTGGCGACGTCGAGCCCGAGGTCCTCCTCCCGCAGCCAGCGGACCAGTTCCTTGCACAGGAACGCCTTGCCGGCGTAATGGACCTCGGAGCCGGCGAACGCGGTCGCGTAGTCGCGCATCCGGGAGCGTACGTCGTCCTCGTCGAGGACGTAGAGCGGCGTGCCGTGCTCGCGGGCCAGGTCGCGCACGTCCACACCGCCGACGGTGAGCGCGCCATCGGCCCGGGTCGACGTTCGCGGCCAGATCGCGGGGTTGATCCGGTTGAGGTCGGCGGGCGCCTGCGGTGGGCGCTCGTGGGGCAGCATCTCGGCGTGCCGGTCCCCGGCGGGGTGGGCGAATCGACTCACCCGATCGAGGCTATCGGAAGCATCACTCCGCCATGACCCACTGCCCACGTATCGAGACGCGATCAAGCCCAATAAGGGATATTTTTACGATATTTCGTCGTTTGGCCGGATATTTTGTTACCTTTACAACCGATCCGGTCCCCTCAGCACCATCCGCACCGCCTCCGCGAGCCGCAGCCGCGCCGTGTGAACCGGTCCGGGCTCCTCGTCCCCGACGGGCACCGCGGGCGCCCGCTCATGGGCGTCGTGATAGGCCAGCGCCAGCCGCGGCAGGTAACTCTCCCACCCGGGCTCCCTGCTCCTCCGCCGCCCCGGCAGCTCGGCCAGCACGCGCAGCACCCGCCGATCGAGGGGATGGTCGAGCAGCTCGGCCCGGAACCCGCTGGACGGCACCCCGAGGTCCCGCGCCCACCGCCGCACGGCGCAGGCCCGAGCGTGGGCGTACCGCACCACGAATCCCGGGTTGTCCCAGGTGCGCGGGAAGTCCGGCCATCCTGGCTCGGGGACGTCGATCGGCTCCAGCGTGGCAAGCAGTTCGCCGGGCACGCTCACGACGATCCGCAGGAACCCGTTCTCCCGCACCTCGACCCGCGACACCCCGTCCAGCGCCCGCACCCGTCCGGCCAGCTCATCCGCGGGCACCCGCCGCCGCAGGGCCGCCGCGGACACGTAACCCGCCTCCCGCGCCCACTCCCCCTCCGGCGCCGGCTCCTCCCCCAGCACCTCCGCCAACCGCGACGGCGTCAAGCCGTCCGCCATGTCCCCAGGTCGTCGTCAGGCCCGTCGACGGTGCCGAGCAGCCCGCCACGCTGGGGCTCCACCAGACGCAGCACGTGGTTTCGCACCTCTTCCGCCTGCTCGGGGCGCAACCGCTCGATGAGCTGGTGGAGCTCCGGATAGTGCTCATAGGTGACGTTCACGGCCTCAGCGTAACGCGGCGGTCAGATGAGGGCGTGGGGTTCCGCGGAGCCGTATTCGACCAGGTGGGCGGCGCCGAGGAGCCAGCGGTCCTCGTCGCGTACGCGGACGTAGCCGAACCGGTCCGCCGAGAACACCTTGATCCCGTCCGTACGGCACTGCCGCATCATGACCTCGTCCCACCCGTCCGTCAGGTCGGCGAAGCGGAGCTCGCGCAGGACGTTGCGGCGGGCCAGGAGCGTCGCGCCGACGATCTCCGGGATGTAGGAGTATTCGGCGTCCGGCTGCTTGAGCAGCGTCGCCTGCGGCTTGCGGAGGTGGGCGTAGAAGGCGGCCTTGCCGACGATGTCGGCCGTGCTGAAGAGGAAGACCCGCCGCAGGTCGGACAGGTAGTGGATGCCGTAGACGTCGCGCGGGTCCATGACCGCGACCAGGTCGGCCTCGCACAGGTCGATGCCGGCGTTGAGCATCGCGCCCTCGGTCATCGAGGGGTCGGGGCGCCGGTAGACGACCTCGACGTCCGGCAGCACGTCGCGGGCCCGCAGCTCGGCCTCCGGCGGGCCGATGACGATCAGCTGGGCCACCCCCGTCTGCTTGGCGACCTGCGCCAGCCCGTGCTCCATCAGGAACGGGTCGAGGATCGGCAGCAGCACGGAGGTGTTGAGCGTGGCACGCGCGCTGGGCAGCCCGACCGCGTCCAGCATCTCGTCGATCCGCTCGGTCATCGTCCCCATCTGGTACGCCCGCCGCAGCGCCACGTGCGCCCGCCGCGTGTCGGGCTCGGTGCCGATGGGCGTGCCGCAGGCGGCGATCTCGGCCAGCCGCCACTGGGGCGTGCCGGGCGGGCAGTCGGCGGCGGCCGCCCAGCGGTAGGAGGTCAGCACGTCGGGATAGGTCAGGTGATCGGGCAGGAGCTGGTCGAGCGTGAGCACCCGGTCGATGCGCCCGCCGGCGAGCGGCAGCGGGTTGTGCACCCGAGGCTGCACCCCGAACTGCAGCCTCGGCCAGGCCACGGTGAGGTCGTTGGTGTAGCGGTGGTCGAACAGCTCGGCCGCGGCGGCGTAGTCGGCCACGTCGCCCTGGGTGTGCCAGAAGACCGTGCGGATGCCGCGCTCGGCGCACCAGGCCAGCAGCGCCCGCAGCCCGTCGCCCGGCTCGCCGGTGATCTCGGCGGCCCACGGCCCCTGGCTGACGGACTCGACCACGAGCAGGTGGGGCACCTCGAGCGGGAGCACCCGGGCGAAGTCGCGCGGGGTGAAGCCGGTCGTCTGCCGCCACTCGTAGCGCAGCAGCGCCTCGACGTGCGGGTCGGCGATGACGGCCGCCGTCAGGTGCGGCCGCGTGTTGGGCCCGGTGGGCACCCGGAACGGCTTGAGCTTGAACGAGGCGCCACCGAGCGTCCGCGTGGTGGTCGTGGCCTGGAACGCGGCCCCCGGCCGCTCGTCCTTGGCCTTGCCCGCGCCCACCGGCTTGCGCTTGGGCGCGACCGGCCGCTTGACCGGCTTGGCCGCGCCTCTGAGGCCCTTGGCCAGCCGTACCGGGTTGCTCTTGCCGGTCCTGATGGCGTCACCGAGCCTGCTCCATCGGGCGACCTTGATGGAGGACAGCTTCCAGTTGGCCACCTCGGCCTGGTAGCGCTGCTCGGCCGCCTCCTTGCGGAGCTTCTCCACGACGGCCTGCTCGGCCGCGAGCCGCTCCTCGGTCTCGCTCAGCTGCTCGGCCAGCGCCTTGGCCTCCTCGGCGTTCTGCTCCGCGGCGGCCAGTCTGGCCTGGGCGGCATCCAGCAGCCTGGCCAGCTCGGCCGCGCGCTCGGCCTGCGCGACAGCCTCTCGCAGTGCCCGACGCGTGCTCTCAAGCTCAGTCGACAAACCGGTCCTCCGCTCTCTTGGCCCGGCAAAGGATACTCTTTTGCCGGAAGCGGCTCGAAGGGATGAGATCCGGTGCAGTTCAACGTGCGACCCTACATCTGCGGCGCTCTCGGCCGGATCGACACCGCGATCGTCGGCAAGCTGACCGCCGCGGGCCCACGGGTCAGGCCGGCGCTGCAGACGGCCGAGGCGGCGCTGTTCAGCTCCACGCCGCTGCCGCCCTACCACCGGGCGGAGGGCTCGTTCGCGTTCTCCTGGGGTGAGCGCAGGCCGGCCGCGGCCGAGGAGTGGATCACGGTCGCGGAGACGTACGAGACTCCGGGGCTGATCGGTGACGGCAAGCGGATCGTGCTGCACGCGGGCGCGCTGGGGCTGGTGGACGTCTACTACGTGCGCCAGGGCGACGCGGTCTACTTCTCATCCCTGATCCAGCCGCTGCTGAGCCTGGTGCCGATCGAGATCGACTGGTCGGCGTGGGCCTCGATCCTGCAGGTGACGTTCCCGCTGGGTGAGGCGACGCCGTACACCGGGGTCAAGCGGCTGCCCGGGTCCAGCGCGCTGGTGTTCGAGCACGACCGGGTGTCCACCGAGCGCAGGCTGCCGCGCTGGCTCCGTACGGAGCCTTACGAGGCGTGGACCAGCCCGGAGGAGATCGTGGAACTGCTGCACCGGGTCTACGCCGGCTACGACGGGCGCAAGCTGCTCGTGCCGGTCAGCGGCGGCTACGACTCGCGGCTGCTGGCGAGCGTGGCCAAGGCCATGGACGCGGACGTCGAGTCGTGGACGACCAGTCCCGACGACGGCACCGACACCGACATCGCCTTCGCCAGGGCGATCACCAAGGAGCTGGGCATCCCGCACCGGGTGATCCTCCAGGACGCCGCCGACTACCCGCGGGACGCGGCCGAGGTGGCCCGCAGGCTCGAATACCTGACGCCGCACCACGCCTGGTACGCGCCCTTCGCCAAGGAGGTGCACGGCTCGGGCCGGATCCTGATCGACGGGCTGGCCGGCGGGCCGCTGCTGAAGAACTTCATGGTCAGCGGGGCCGCTCTGGAGGCCAGGACGCAGGACGAGCGCTCGGCGGCCGTGCTCGGCTCGTTGTCGCTGGGGGCGCCCAGCCAGCCGTTCCTGTCCAAGGCCGCCGCGCAGTGGATGGAGGAGACCGTACGCGAGCAGTTCGCGGCCGCCACCTCCATGCTCCACGGGCACCGGGCCGAGCTGCCGCTGTCGGTGCTGCACACCAGGACGGTACGCGGCATCGCGCGCTCGGCGGTCAACCTGGTGGGGCCTGAGGCGTCGTTCGCGGCGCCGTTCATTCATCCGGAGTTCTTCGACGCGGCGCTGTCGGTGGGCGTGGCCCGTAAGGACAAGGGGCGGTTCTATCGCGAGGTGCTGCACGCGGCCAATCCGCGGGTGGCCGCGCTGCCTTCCACCAACGTCGTCAAGCAGCCGCTGCAGCGGGTGCCGCTGCGTTCCACGGCCGCGGCCGCCCGAAATTATTCGCACCGTATGCTGGAAACAGTAGTGAGCCGGGTGCCCGGATTGTTGTCGGACGAACTCCACGAGGTGGTCGCGGGCGGACCTGACGCGCTGACCCGGTTCACCGGCTGGAACGACCGGTTCTGGGTGCGCGGATTGGTGCTGTTCGGGCTATGGTTGAGCGACTTCGAGAACGACCTCGCGGATGTGGACGCACCTTTTTAGTGAACTCTGGGTAACAGGGCGATTACGTACCGATCTCACGGGTATTACAGGTCGCACAGCAGAAGCGGGTTCCGGAAAGCCAACGGGCTGGTAGTGTTCGGCCCGTAAGCGCCGCACAAACGGGTACCGGATCACAAATCCAGTCTCGTTCTAGGGCATGGAGTTCGCAGGGATGACGACTCCAGGCGGCGCGGTCACCAGATAACAGCGCCGGGGCAACCGGTGACTTCGTCCTGCCCACATCTCTTCCTGTGAGCGACATATGATCAACCCATCCCCAATACCGGAGCCGATCTCCGAGGCGTTCGTCTCGGAGGATCCAGCCTGGTACAAGCGGGCGGTGTTCTACGAGGTTCTCGTACGGGGGTTCAAGGACTCCAACGGCGACGGCACCGGCGATCTCCGCGGTCTCATCGAGAAGCTTGGCTACCTCGAGTGGCTCGGCGTGGACTGCCTGTGGCTGCTGCCGCTGTACGAGTCGCCGCTGCGCGACGGCGGTTACGATATTTCGGACTATATGAAGATCCTCCCTGATTTCGGTGATCTGGGGGATTTTGTCCAACTGATCGAGGCCGCTCACGAGAGGGGCCTGCGGATCGTCACCGACCTGGTGATGAACCACACCAGTGACCGGCACCCCTGGTTCCAGGCGTCCCGGCACGACCCCGAGGGGCCGTACGGCGATTTCTACGTGTGGTCCGACCACCCGGGGTCCTATCCCGACGCGCCGGTGATCTTCATCGGCGCCGAGGAGTCCAACTGGACCTACGACCCGGTGCGCAAGCAGTACTACTGGCACCGCTTCTTCCACCACCAGCCGGATCTCAACTATGACAACCCGGCGGTGCAGGACGCGATGCTTGAGGTGCTGCGGTTCTGGCTGGACCTCGGCATCGACGGGTTCCGGCTGGACGCGGTGCCCTACCTGTTCGAGCGTGAGGGCACGGCGTGCGCCGGGCTGCCGGAGACGCACTCCTACCTGAAGAAGGTCCGCGCGGAGGTCGACCGCCTCTACCCGGACCGGGTGCTGCTGGCCGAGGCCAACGGCTGGCCGGAGGACGTCGTCGAATACTTCGGCGACCCCACCACGGGCGGCGACGAGTGTCACATGGCCTTCCACTTCCCGCTGATGCCGCGCATCTACATGGCGGTCAAGAAGGAGACCCGCGAGCCGATCTCCGAGATCATGTCGCTCACGCCGAAGCTGCCCGAGCACGCCCAGTGGGGCATCTTCCTGCGCAACCACGACGAGCTCACCCTCGAGACGGTCACCGAGGAAGAGCGCGACTACATGCACAAGGAATATGCCAAGGACCCGCGCATGCGGGCCTACCTGGGCATCCGCCGCAGGCTCGCGCCCCTGCTCGACAACGACAGGGACCGGATCGAGCTGTTCACCGCGCTGCTGCTGAGCCTGCCGGGCTCGCCGATCATCTACTACGGCGACGAGATCGGCATGGGCGACAACATCTGGCTCGAGGACCGCGACGCCGTGCGCACGCCGATGCAGTGGAGCCCCGACCGCAACGCCGGCTTCTCCTCGGCCGACCCAGGCCGGCTCTACCTGCCGGTCGTGATGGACCCGATCTACGGCTACCAGGCGGTCAACGTGGAGGCCCAGCAGCGCCACGAAGGCTCGCTGCTCCACTTCACCCGCAGGATGCTGGAAATCCGCCGCAAGCATCCGGTGTTCGGGGTGGGCGCGTACACGGAGATGTGGTCGTCGAACCCCTCGGTGCTCACCTACGTGCGCGAGGAGAACGGCGACGTGATGCTGTGCGTCAACAACCTCTCGAAGTTCCCGCAGCCGGTGGAGCTGGACCTGCGCAGGTTCGAGGGGATGACGCCGATCGAGGCGCGCGGCGGGGTGCGGTTCCCCTCCATCGGGGAGCTGCCCTACCTGCTCACGCTGCCCGGACACGGGTTCTACTGGTTCGCGCTGAAGAAGGCGGAGCAGCCGGTCAGCGAGACGTGACAGGCAAGGCGGAGCAGCCCGTCAGCGAGACGTGACGGGCACCTGGGCACGGGCCGCGCGGCGGGCGGGGATGAGCGCGACCGCGAGGGCCGTGCCCACGGCCACGACGACGGCGACGGCCAGCGTCAGGGCCGAGGGCGGCCTGCCGATGCCCGCGCCCACGCCGCTCGTGTGACCCTGCAGGTCGATCAGCCAGGTCACGACGGAGGCGCCCGCCGCGGCGCCCGCGCCGACACCGAGCACGACCAGCAGGCCCGTGCCCGTGACCAGCGTGGCCATGACCTGGCGCGGCGTCAGCCCCATGGCCTTCAGCACGGCCAGGTCGAAGGCGTGGTCGCGCAGGCCGAGCGCGCTGGCGGTGAGCAGGTTGGCCAGCCCGATCAGGGTCAGCACGGCGATCAGCGCGACGATCACCACCCTGATGATCGCCAGCCGGTCGGCCGGGTTGACCGCGGCCTGCACGTCCAGGCTCTCGCCCGACTGGGCCAGCAGCCGGCCGCGCACCTCGGCCGGGTCGGCTCCCGCCTTCAGCGCGAGCGCGTAGAACTCTGGCGGCACCGAGTCCTTGGCCGCCAGGCTGTCGAGCCCCACCGAGATGATCTCGCCGTCGAGGTCGGGCTCGACGGTCCTGCCGACGACCCTGACGATCAGCGGCGTGCCTCCGACCGTCAGCCGCACCCGGTCGCCGATCTCGATCCCGAGCAGGTCGAGCAGCCCCTGCCCGGCGACCGCCTCACCCTGACCCCCGTACGTACGCCCCTCCACCACCGGGTACGGGTACGGCTCCGTCGAGCTGCCGATGGCCCGCACCCGCACCGAGCGGGCCTCGCCGGGCGCCAGCGCGTTCACCTCGGTGCCCGGATAGACCGCGGCCACGTCCTTGTCCCGCTCGGCGATGCGCTGGGCGTCGGCCGGCTCCAGCTTGCCCGGCCTGACGTAGAGGGAGGCGTGCTGGCCGACCTGCTCGGGATGGCTGAGGAAGTTGTCCAGCGTGGCCCACACGCCGAGCCCGATCGTGATCATCATCATCGGCACGGCCAGCCCGAACGCCGTCAGGAACGCCGGTGCCCGCCTGGTGAAGGCGTCTCTGGTGCCGAGGACGAGGGCGGGCGGGAGGCGTACGAGGAGGGCGAGCCTGGCCAGCCTGGACAGGTGGCCGCGCGGCGGCGCGGCGGGCGCGGCGGGGATCGGCGGCGTGCGGCCGCCCCGCCACGCGGGCAGCCCCACGGCGGCCAGCACGACCAGGGCGGTGCCCCCGACGATGGCCAGCACGGGCCCTGGGGCCACCGAGGTGGCGCCAAGCACCGCCGCCATCACCCCCCAGCCGCTCAGCCCGCCGAGCGCGACACCGAGCAGCCCGAGCGCGCCGTGCTCGATCAGCAGCAGCAGCGCGACCTGGCCCCGGGTGAAGCCCATGGACTTGAGCGTGGCCAGGTCGCGGAGCTGCCCGAGCACCCGGCCGCCGGCGGCGTTGGCCAGCGCGAGCGCGGCGGCCACCAGACCGGCCACCCCGAACAACGCCAGGAGTGTGCCCAGCAGCCGGTTGTCCAGCTCCATCGCGGCCCTGACCTCGCGCCAGGTGTAGACCCGCTGCAACTCGTCCTCCAGCATGACCACCGCGCGCTGCGAGACGACCTGCGTGGCGTCGGGGTCGGCCAGGCGCAGCCCGGTCACCCACTCGCTGCGGCCGAGCATGGGCTCGATCCGGTCGAGCATGGCCGGCAGCACGTAGGCCAGGCCGGGCGTCCACCGGGGGTAGAAGCCCTGCTCGGCGGAGTCGGCGAGGCCGCGTACGTAGAGGGTGTGGCGCTCGCCGCTGAGCGCGATGATCGTGAAGGGCGCGCCGATCCTGAGCCGCAGCGCGGCCGCGAACGACCGCTCGACCACGACCCCGTCGGGCTGGCCGGCGTCGAGCCACCTGCCCTCGGCCACCAGCGGGTGGGCCACGCCCGGCGGGGCCGCCGACATCGCCCGCAGCGCGGCCGGCTCCTTCCTGCCGTCCTGCGCCACGGTCACCGGAGCCGACCGGTAGGGGCCCGCGATCCCCGTCACGCCGCCGATGTCGCCGAGGGCCACCCGCGGGCTGTCGCCGGTGTGGAGCCAGACGTGGGCCCCGTCGGTCTGGGCGAACAGGCTCCGCCACGGGTTGGTGCCGTCCTCGAGCAGCGTCGCGCCGGTGATCAGCGCGGCCACGATCCCGGCCACGAGCAGCACCGTCAGCGCCGCCGGGCCCTTCCTGGCCCGCAGGTCGGCCTTGATCCAGCGGCTGCCCGCCAGCGCGGCGCTCACGGCCGCCACCCCGCCGGGCCGCGTGCGTCCATAGGCCCGCCGCTCACTGGCCGCCACCCCGCCGGGCCGCGTGTGTCCATCGGCCCGGCGCTCACGGCCGCCACCCCATCGGTCCGCCGCTCACTGGCCGCCACCCCGTCAGGCCGCGTGTGTCCATCGGTACGCCGCTCACCGGAGGTCGATCACCTCGCCCGCGGTGCCCGTGCGCCGGCGGGCGATGCGGCCGTCGTCGACGATCTCGCCGTCGAACAGCGACACCAGCCGGTCGGCCAGGCTCGCCACGCGGGCGTCGTGGGTGACCATGACGATCGTCTGCCCCTCCTTGTGGACCTCGCTGAGCAGGCGGAGCACGTCACGGGTGTTGCGGCTGTCGAGGTTGCCCGTGGGCTCGTCGGCCAGCAGCAGGCTGGGCTGGTTGGCCAGTGCCCTGGCCAGCGCGACCCGCTGCTGCTCACCGCCGGAGAGCTGGGCGGGCGCGGCGTCGGCGCGGTCGGTGAGGTTGAGCGCGCCGAGCAGGCTCTCTCTGCGCTCGCGGGCCACCTTGGGCGAGACCCCGGCCAGCAGCGCGGGCAGCTCGACGTTGTCGCCGACGGTCATGTTGGCGACGAGGTTGAAGAACTGGAAGACGAACCCGATCTTCTTGCGGCGGAGCAGCGCCCACGCGCTCTCCGACAGCGTGTCCGCGCGCTTGCCGTCGAGCCAGATCTCCCCACTGGTACGGGTGTCGAGCCCGCCCAGCATGTGGACGAGCGTGGACTTCCCCGAGCCGGACGGCCCCATGATCGCGACGAACTCCCCCGGCTCCACCTCCAGGTCCACCCCCCGTACGGCGGGCACGGGGACCGGGCCACCCTGGTAGATTTTCACCAAATTGACCGTTTTCACCACCGGGCTCATGCCAGATCCTCCTGGCACCGCTCCAGCCAGTCAAGATCCGCCTGCAGGTGCAGCATGGCGCCCTCGATGAGCAGCAGCGCCACCCGGTCGCCCGGCGGTGTGCGGGCGAGGAGGTCGTTGAGATCGCTCATGAGCGACAGGTAGTGGCGGCGCTGACGGTTGATCAGCGCCATCCGGTCGGCGATGCCGGTGAGCGGCGCGAGCACCAGCTTCATGAAGAACTCGTCGCGCACCCTGGGGCCCTCGGTCGGCTCGTCGACCCAGGTGGTGAGCACGTCGCGGCCCTTGGCGGTCAGGTAGTAGACCTTCTTGTTGGGCCGGTTGGTCTGCTCCACGTCCACCGCCCTGACCAGGCCGTCCTTCTCCAGCCTGGCGAGCGTCACGTAGATCTGGCCGATGTTGGGGGAGGGGTAGGCGCTGCCGAACGTCTGCTCGAGCGCCTGTTTGAGCTCGTAGCCGTGGGCCGGCTCCTTGGCCAGAAGCGCCAGCAGGTGAAGCCGCACGCCTCACCTCCCCGTTGTGTTACGTATGCGTTACGGAGTTTTCCGTTGACCTACAAATTACAGGTGTGCATAACATGAATGCATGTACCTAACACGTATGTAACCACTCCGAACATGGAGGAAACAGAGTGCTTCGCTCTCTCCCGCTCATGCTGGCCGTGCTCCTCGCCGCGGCCGGATGCGCGGCGGCGAGCGACGAGGTCGGCGGCGACAGGGGGACGGGCGGGACGG
>NZ_JADOGI010000106.1 GCF_015645445.1 Nonomuraea cypriaca
CCTCCGCACTGAGCCCTGCGCACGAGCCCGCCCGCCCTCTGCGGGCGACCCCGCCACGAGCCCGCCCGCTCGGCGCCCTGACGCCGGTCGGCGGGCTCCCTGTGATCTCCGCGCGTCCTCCGCGTGTTCTGGCCGCGGCCGCTCTTTCCGGGTTTTGACATTTTCGGCGGCGATGACTTTCGCGTTCCGGGAGGGTCATCTTCTACGAGGAGCCGGATACAGGGGAGGTTCGATGGGAGTCCTGGACGGTGGGTTGTCGCGGGCGCGGCTGGAGCGCCTGCGTGAGATCGTCGCGGGTGCGGTCGAGTGCGGTGACGTACCGGGTGCGGTGGCGCTGGTGCACCGGCGGGGAGAGACGCACGTGGTCGCGCTCGGCGCGATGGGATTCGGGGATGACACGTCAGGTACGCCGATGCGGGCGGACACGATCTTCCGGATCTCGTCGATGACGAAGCCGATCATCGCCGTGGCCGCGATGATCCTGGTCGAGGAGTGCCGGCTGCGGCTGGACGATCCGGTGGACGACCTGCTTCCCGAACTGGCCGGCCGCCGCGTGCTGCGCCGCCCCGACGGCCGCCTGGAAGACACCGTGCCGGCCGAACGCTCGATCACCGTACGCGATCTCCAGACCTTCCGCGCCGGCATCGGCATGGTGACGGCGCCGCCGGGCGGCTGCCCGATCCAGCGGGCGATGGAGGAGTCCGGGCTCGCGATCGGTCCCGACGGCCCGCCGTGCGGACCGGACGAGTGGATGGCCCGCCTGGGCGCGCTGCCGCTGGTCCACCAGCCGGGAACGGCATGGATGTACCACACGTCGGCGGACGTGCTCGGCGTACTGATCGCCCGGGCGACCGGGCGCCCGCTCGGCGACTTCCTGCGGGAGCGCGTCTTCGAACCGCTCGGTATGCACGACACGGGCTTCCACGTCCCGTCCGTTCACCTCGCCCGGCTCGCACCGTGCTACGCCTCCGCCCCCGAGCCGGTCCCGGCGGGCGAGTCGGAGGCGGTGGTGCGGCAGGGCGAGCCGGGCGCGGCGGGCGAACCGGAGGCGGGGGCGCATGGGGGCGAGTCGGGTGGGCCGGTGCTGCGGGAGGAGCCGCAGCGTGGGTCGTGGGAGCGGGCGCCGGTCTTCCCGTCCGGGGCCGGAGCGCCGGGCCTGGTCTCGACCGCCGGCGACTACCTGACCTTCCTCCGCATGCTGCTGGACAAGGGACGCTGCGCCGGCGGCGGCCGGATCCTGTCGCGGCCGGCGGTGGAGCTGATGACCACCGATCACCTCACACCGGCGCAGAAGGCGGGCAACGAGGTGTTCCTGGACAGGGGCGGCTGGGGGTTCGGCCTGGCGGTGGACGCGCGCCGCGAGGATCTGGCCGTCGGGCCGGGCCGGTTCGGCTGGACCGGCGGGCTCGGCACCGAGGGGTACGCCGACCCGGCCGAGGACCTGGCAGGTGTTCTCATGACCCAGCGCGCCCTGGACTCGCCATCCCCGCCGCGCCTGTTCCAGGACTTCTGGACTGCGGCTTACGCGGCCATCGACGACTGACATGCCCACCGGGCCGCGACAGAGAAAAAGCCTCGTCGTACGCTCCGACCGCCGCAAATGAGATCAAAATAGTCGTTTTACGACATCTCCGGAGGAGACTAAGGATTTGACGGGTTATTTGGGTTAGGCGAGTTAAAGGCGATTCTGTTCACGGGTACGTCTGCCTCTGTCTGAGTGCCTGCCCAATGGGCGCCGGATTCGGGCCGATCTACCCATGAACGGAACTGAATGCACGTGAATACTAAAAGTCGGCAAACGCGAGCGCCACGCCATGGGCGAATCGCGACCCTAGCTCTGACCGGTACCGTCGCCGGTCTCATGCTTCTTCCCGTGGGCCAGGTAAGTGCCAGTGCGGTGCCCGGTGCCGCCACCGTCCAGGCCGGCGTCGGATTCGTCTCGGGTGAGAAGCCGGGACACAGGTGCCGTCAGCATCACTGCCGGAACTGGTGGGGCTACGCGTTCTGGGGCGACGGCAGCCCCGGCAGATGGCATTGGAACGGGCGCAGATTCCATCATCATCATCGTCACCACCACCACCGATTCCACCGGTTCCATCGGGATCACGAGCCTGTGGTGGAGCACCGGGATCACGAGCCTGTGGTGGAGCACCGGGATCACGAGCCTGTGGTGGAGCAGGAGGCCGCAGCGGAGGAGGAGCCCGCGACGGAGCCGACGACTCCCGCACCGAAGCCGGAGAAGCCCGTCAAGGAGCCCGACGTCAAGGAACCGGACGTCAAGGAACCGCACAAGAAGCCCAAGCCCGACTCCTACGACGACATATGGTGGCCCATCTCCGACGACAAGTACGACAACAAACACCACGGCGGCAAGCACCACGACAAGTACAGCGGCGACAAATACCGCGGCGACAAATACCACGATGACAAATACCGCGGCGACAAGTATCACGATGACAAGTACCACGGCGGCGACTTCGGGGACACGCTTTGGGGGGCTAACGACGAGAGTAACGAAGATTAGCCGGAAATCATCGCAGAAATCGCTCTCGTTCCGCCGCGACGGTTAATGGCGAATGCCGTGGCCAATAAACCGGCCACGGCATTCGCCGGTCCGTGGCCGCCGTCGAGACAAGGGCCGCACTCAACGGCCCGTTACTCCGGGGCCGCGTTACTCCGTGACGGGCGGGCTGACGAGGTCTCTGGCGTACTCGTCGTCGCTCTCCGCCAGCACCCGCTCGGCCCCTCGCGAGGCCCGATCGTCCCCCCGGACGGCGAGCCCGCGCGTGGCCTCCGCGACCGTGCGCAGGTCCGGGTCGGTGAGCCTGGCCGCCAGCGCCTCCCTGATCCGCGGCGTGTCGGCGGCCAGCCCGGCCAGCCCGGCGGTGGCCCAGTCGCGGATCTCGGAGTCCTCGTCCTCCGTCATGGAGATCAGCAGCGCCAGCCCCTCCTCGTGGTCCGGCGGCAGCACGTCGGCCAGCGCGATCGCGTCCGTGGTCGTGCGCTTGTGCCCCGGCCTGCCCAGGATGTCGAGCACGTACGGCACCGCCCGCGGGTCCCCCTGGTGGCCGAGCGCGGCCAGGACCGAGCGCAGCACCTGCGGATTGCCCTCCGTGGTGACCATCTTCTGCAGCAGCGGCAGCGTGCGCTCGAGGAAGGGCTTCTCCCCGTCCGCGAACCCGAACTGCCCGATCGCGTCCACCCCGAACTCGCGCTCCCTGGGGTCCTCGCTCACGCACAGCCGGGCCAGCGCGTCGTACGTCTCCTCGTCCGCCCGCTTGCCCAGCGCGTCGGCGACGATCCACCAGGTCTCGGCGTCGGCGTCGACGTCGCGGTGCGCGATCGCCCGCGCCACGAGCTGGTCGATGGGCGTGTAGACGCCCGCCGCGTCCTCCAGCAGGGTCGCGACGGCCGCGTGGCCCCGCTGGGCCTGGACCTGCTCGGCCTCGGAGCCGTCGGCCGAGCGCCCGGCCACGGTGACGAGCTCGGTGCCGTCCTTGGCGTACTGGCGGGCCACGACGTACTCCCAGGCGTCCTGCTGGATCTGGTCGAGCAGCGCGCTCTCCAGGTGCACGCCCACCCAGTCGACGGCGATGTCCAGCGCCGAGTCGCCGTCGCCGTCGTACTTCTCGTGGTCGGCTCCCGCCTCCAGCAGCACCTGTGCCACGCCCAGCGCGCCGCGCCTGGCGGCCAGCGTGAGCGGCGTGTCGCCGTCGTCGTTGGCTCCGTCGACGTCGGCCCCGGCCTCGATCAGGACCCTGGCGGTGTCGGCGTGGCCGTTGGCGGCCGCCCAGAGCAGCGCCGTCCAGCCGCCGGACTCCCGGCCGTTGACGTCGGCGCCGGCCGTCAGGAGTACGCTCGCCACCTCCTCGCGGTCCCAGGCGGCGGCCGCGCACAGCGGCAGCCCGCCCTCCCCGCCGTCTCCGGCGGCCTCGCTGGGGGTGTTGGGGTCGGCGCCACTGGCGAGCAGCTTGCCCACGGTCTCGGAATCGCCGTTCAACGCCGCGCGGTAGAGCTGTTCCTCATGCATGACAGGGACCCTAGCTTGGTCGGGCCGCGCCCCGGGCCATGCCAGGGCCCCGTGTCATCGCGTAGTACGCGCCTCGCCCCCGTCCGGGTTCAACGACCATGCCGAATCTGCATGGTTCGAGGTATGTCAGGTTTCCTACCATTGGAGGAGCATCAATCCGGGCAAGACGCGATATGTTGCGAGTATGACTGATCCCGGTGAGGTCCGCGCCTCGGATGCCGAACGCGAGGCCGTCGTCGAGCAGCTCCGTGTCGCATCGGTCGAGGGCAGGCTCTCCCTCGCCGAGCTGACCGACCGCACGGAGGCCGCCTATACCGCGACCACGCAGGCCGAGCTGGCCCTGCTCACCCAGGACCTGCCCGCGGGGGGCTCCGTGCCCGCCTCCATGCCCGCGCCGGCGCGCGAGCGCAGGAAGCGGCGCTGGTTCGTGGGCATCATGGGCGACTCCAAGCGGCGCGGCACCTGGCGGATCGATCAGGAACTGGGCGCGGTCGCCGTGATGGGGGACGTGCTGCTCGACCTGCGCGCGGCCGAGGTGACGACGGACCTGGTCGACATCACCGCGATATCCGTGATGGGCGACGTGAAGATCATCGTTCCCGACGGCGTGAACGTGGACATCGACGGCCTGGCCGTCATGGGGGAGAAGAAGGTGGACGTCCTGGAGCCCGCCCCCGGCACGAACGTCCCCGTCGTGCGGGTGCACGCGTACGCGGTGATGGGCGACGTCAAGGTGATCGGCGACTCGCAGGCGCAGCCGTTGCAGCGCGGGTTCGCGGCCTGGCGCGAGCACTGGCGGCGGCTGCACGGCGAGGACTGGCGGGAGCTGGGCAGGCAGATCCGCGCGGACAGCCGCGAGCTGCACAGGCAGCTGCGCGACGAGCACCGCGAGCTCTGGCGCGGCGCACGCCGCGACCAGCGACGGCATTACTGACCCCTCGATTCCCGCGACGGCGGATCGACCGGGGACCGCACGACGGCCGAACCGGCGTGATTCCCGCGACGGCGGATCTTCGGGATCCGCGCGACGGCGGATCGGCAGGGGCCGTCAGACGACGAGTGACAGGGGTTGGCGCTGGGCCGCGTCGTAACGTTCCAGCAGCACGTCGACCAGCTCGGGCGCGGGCCCCAGGACGTCGGCCACGATCGCGGCGCCCGCCTCGAGCGTGCTCTGCCGCACCTTGTCGGCGAAGTAGCCGGGCGCCAGCAGGTACGGCGCGACGACCACCCGCGGCGCGCCCGCCTCCAGCAGCCGCGTGACCGCCTCGGCCGGAGTCGGCCGGGCTGCGGAGGCGTAGCCGGCGGACACCGTCCACCACCCGGAACGCCGCCACTCCCGCGCGACCCTGGTGATAACCCGGTTGGCCCTGGCGTCGCTCGAACCCGCCGACACCAGCACCACCGCCGTGTCCGGATCCCCGGCGCGCACGCCCGCCTCGGCCAGCCGCCGCTCCAGCGCCGAGCGCAACAGCGGGTGCGGCCCGAGCGTGGTGCCGTAGTGCACGCGCAGACGCGGCTCGCGCACGCGTGCCTCGTTGAGCGCCGACGGCAGGTCCACCCGGCTGTGGTACGCCTCCGTCAGCAGCAGCGGCAGCACCACGGCCTCCTCCAGCCCGCGCAGCGCCTGCCCCAGCACCGGAGCACAGTGGTCCAGGTAAGCCACGCGTACGGGCACCTCAGGGCGCGCCAGGCGTACCTGGTCGAGCAGCGCGGCCACGGTGGCGGCGGCGCGCGGATCTCGCGACCCGTGCGCCACCGCCACCAGTGGCACGCGGCCGGGGGCCGTCCCGCCTGCCAACGGGACAGGTCCCCTGCTGGGGATCACAGGTGAATGCCGCATTCGACCTTCCCCAGGCCCGCCCAGCGCCCGCTGCGCGGATCCTCACCCTCGGCGACCTGGCGCGTGCAGGGCGCGCAGCCGATCGAGGGGTAGTTGTCGTAGTGCAACGGGTTGATCAGCACCCCGTTGTCGGCCATGTAGTTGTCGACGTCCTCCTGGGTCCAGGCCGCGATCGGGTTGACCTTGACCATCTGCCGCTTGGCGTCCCACTCGACGACCTTGGTGCCGGTACGGCTGGGCGACTCGTCGCGGCGGATGCCGGAGATCCACGCCAGATACGGCTCGAGCGCCCGGTTCAGCGGCTCCACCTTGCGCAGGAAGCAGCACAGGTCCGGGTTGCGGCCGAACAGGCGGGGACCGAGGTCGCGATCCTGCTCCTCGACCGTCCTGGACGGCTTGATGTCGATCACATTGACGTCATAGACCTGCTGTACGGCGTCCCGCGTGCCGATCGTCTCGGCGAAGTGGTAGCCGGTGTCGATGAACAACACGTCCACGCCGGGTTTGACCCTGCTCACCAGGTCGATGAGCAACGCGTCACTCATGGAGGACGTCAGGCACAACCGGTCGCCGAACGTGGCCGCCGCCCATCGGATGATCTCGCGGGCGGGGGCGTCGTCCAGGAAGGCCGCGGCGGACTCGACGATGTCCTGCAGGTCGAGGGCGCCGCGCTGCTCTCTCAGACCGACCTCGATGTCGACCAGCGTCATATCCTCACTCCGATTCCCAGGAATTTCAGCTTGAAAGCACGTGAGCAGGCGCGGCAGTACCAGCCGCCACCCGTCGCGGACCCGGCGACATTCAGCTCGCCTTCGTAGGGCTCCAGGTCTTCGTCGCCGCAGTAGGGGCAATGGAACGGAACCGCTCGCGTGGTCATTTCAGGTCCGCCTCGTCCGCTCGCTGCACCCAGTCGGCGAACGACTCGCCTTCCTTCTTCTGGGCGTCGTAGTTCTTCACGACCCGCTCCACGTAGTCGGGCAGCGCCTTGGCGGTGGTCTTCAGTCCACGCACTTTCCTGCCGAAGCCGGGGTTGACGCCCAGCGAGCCGCCCAGGTGGATCTGGAAGCCCTCGACCTGGTCGCCGTTCTCGTCTACCACGAGCTGGCCCTTGAGCCCGATGTCGGCGACCTGGATGCGAGCGCAGGAGTTGGGGCAGCCGTTGACGTTGATGGTGAGCGGCTCGGCGAACGACGGCAGCCGCCGCTCCAGCTCGTCGATCAGGTCGGCGGCCGTGGCCTTGGTCTCGACGATGGCCAGCTTGCAGTATTCGATGCCGGTGCAGGCCATCGTCTGGCGGCGGAACGTGGACGGCCTGACCCGCAGGTCGTTGGCCTCCAGCTCAGCCACGATCGAGTCGACCTGGTCGGCGGCGACGTCGAGGATGACCATCTTCTGCTCGACCGTCGTGCGGACCCGGCCGGAGCCGTGCCGCTCGGCGATGTCGGCGATCACGTGCAGCTTGTCGCCGTCGAGCCGGCCCACCTTGGGCGCGAAGCCGACGTAGAAGCCGCCGTCCTTCTGCGGGAAGACACCGACGTGGTCACGGCGGCTGCCGCGCGGCTGCGTCGGCGCGGGCCCGTCGGGCAGCCGCTCCTTGAGGTATTCGGTCTCGAGGATGTCCCGGAACTTCTCCGGTCCCCAGTCGTTGATCAGGAACTTGATCCTGGCCCGGTGACGCAGCCGCCGGTAGCCGTAGTCGCGGAAGATCCCGACGACGCCCTCGTAGACGTCGACCGCCTGCTCGGGACGGACGAACACGCCCAGCCGCTTGCCCAGCATCGGGTTGGTCGACAGGCCGCCGCCGACCCACAGGTCGTAGCCGGTCTCGCCCTGCTCGTTGACCACCCCGACGAACGCCACGTCGTTGATCTCGTGGACCGTGCAGTGGGCCGGGCAGCCGCTCAGCGCCGACTTGAACTTCCTCGGCAGGTTGGAGTAGGCGGGGTTGCCGACGATCCGCTCCTGGATCTCGCGGATCTGCTCGCTCGCGTCCAGCACCTCGTCGGAGTCGATCCCGGCCAGCGGGCAGCCCAGGATGACGCGCGGGGTGTCGCCGCACGCCTCGGTCGTGGACAGGCCCACGGCCTCCAGGCGCTCCCAGATGTCCGGCACCGACTCGATCTCGATCCAGTGGAGCTGGACGTTCTGGCGGTCGGTCAGGTCGGCGGTGCCGCGGCCGTACTCGTTGGAGATGTCCGCGATCGTGCGGAGCTGGGCCAGGTCGAGCTGGCCGCCGTCGATGCGCACCCGCAGCATGAAGTAGCTGTCGTCGAGCTCCTCCGGCTCCAGGATCGCCGTCTTGCCGCCGTCGATGCCGGGCTTGCGCTGGGTGTAGAGGCCGTACCAGCGCATGCGGCCGCGCAGGTCGGCCGGGTCGATCGAGTCGAAGCCCCGCTTGGAGTAGATGTCGATGATGCGCTGGCGGACGTTGAGGCCGTCGTCGTTCTTCTTGCTCTCTTCGTTCTTGTTGAGCGGCTCACGGTAACCGAGAGCCCACTGACCTTCACCGCGCGGGCGCTTGTGGTGCCGGCTGGCAGGGGTGCTCATTGCGCGTCCTTCGGATCATGGGCGCGCGCTGCGCTCCTCCTGCCTCAACGTTGAGAGCAGGGGTGGAGAGGAGGAGTGCGACGCGCTCGCTGGCAGGAAAAGATGGCTTAGCGGCGGGCGTCGCAACAGATGGCACTGCGGACACGCTGAAGATCGACGTGGCGTCGACCGACGAGCATGGGGTCCGCTGGCATGGTTCGACGATACTCCCGCCGTCCCGTTTGTCCAAGACGGGGTCCAGAGTGTGGGACCGTCCGGGTGTGCCGTCGCGGCGGCTCAGCCCTGGTGCCGCCAGCCGAGCTCCGGCTCTGGCGGGCGCTCGTCGGTCTGGTGCTGGCAGTCGCACCACGAGCCGCCCCGGCAGTCCTCGTGGCGTTTCTCCTTGCAGCTCTCGCAGATCACGCCTGCATTATTCTACCAGAACATTGTTCCGCTCAGGTCGGTGTGCGAGGCGCTGAGTCAGCGTGACGACACGCACCCCTTGACCTTGCCCCTGGGTCAAGGTTCGACGATGCTTTGCATGGACAACAACGCACTGCGCACCGTCGAAGCCCAGATCCGCGAGCAGGCCGCCGCCTACTGCGAGTCCGACAACGTCCCCGGGTTCGTCGCCGGCGTCCACCACGCGGGCGAGCAGATCGTCGTCGCCCACGGCACGGCGAACGTCGCCACCGGCGCACCGATGCTCGAAGACACCGGATTCCTCTTCGGCTCCGTCACCAAGGTCCTGACCACCACGCTGGTCCTGCGGCAGGTCGACCGTGGACTGCTGGACCTCGGCACGCCGGTGGTGAAGTACCTTCCCGAATTCGCCCTGATGGCACCGGGCGCGGCGGACAAGATCCAGGTCCGGCACCTGATCTCCCACACCAACGGCATCGACGCGGACCTGTTCTTTCCCGACGCCAAGGGCCGCGACGCCCTGAAGACCTACGTCAACGGTCTCGCGAGCAGCTGCGGCACCCTGTTCGAACCCGGCGAGCAGCTCAGCTACTCCAACGGCGGCATGATCGTCGCGGGCCGCCTGCTGGAAGTGGTGACCGGCACGCCCTTCCCGGACCTGCTCGAGCGCGAGGTCTACGCACCCGTCGGCATGAAGGACTCCAGCACCTCGGCCGAGCAGGCCATCCTGCGCGGCACGGCGGTCGGCCACTTCCTGGACCCCGAGACCATGGAGGCCAAGCCGACAGGCATGTTCATGCTGCCCGACACCTGGGGACCGGCCGGCGGGACGCCGATCGGCACCGTCGCCGACCTGCTCGCCTTCGGACGCACCCACCTCGCCGGCGGTGTGTCCCCCTCCGGCACACGCGTCCTGTCGGCCGAGTCGACCGCGCTGATGCAGCAGGTCTCGCACGACATGGCGACCCCGAACGTCCCGCCGATGGGCCTGGGCTGGGTGCGGTACCCGTTCGGCGACACGACCGTCCTGGCCATGTCGGGCGCGTCGCCCGGCGGCGTGTCCATCCTGTGCGTCGTACCCGAACACGATCTGGTGTTCACCGCCTTCGGCAACACCCCGGGGGCGATCATGCTGCAGGACCAGATCCTGCAGCGGGTCCTGAGCGAGCATCTCGGTGTCCAGATCCCCGCTCTGGTCACCGAAGCGGAGCAGGACGTCGACCTCACCCCATACGTGGGCACCTATCGTTCCGACCAGCTCCGCATCGACGTCAGTATCGTCAACGGTCAGCTTGAGGAGCGGACCACCTACGAACCGGCGGACGAATCGCAGGAGCGGATCTTCACCGAGTTCGCCGGCGGCACGACCTCCGCCCCGCCGCAGCGCTACGCTCCCATCCGGCCCGGCCTCTTCGCGCCCGCCGGATACCCGCTGGAGACGTTCAACGGATACCTGCGACTGCTGCTCGTCTCCTACCACGACGTCCGCGACGGCCAGGCGCGCTTCCGCAACGGCGGCGGCCGCCTGACCCGACGGGCCTGACCGTTCCGAACGACCTGCCGGGTGGAAGGACGTCCAACATGATCACGATCGGGCAGCTCGCGGACTACGCCGGAGTGACCATCAAAGCCATCCGCCACTATCACGAGCGCGGTCTGCTCGCCGAGCCCGGTCGCGACTCCTCCGGCTACCGGCGCTACACCGCCGAAGACGCCATCGACCTCGTCAAGATCAGGACCCTGGCCAACGCGGGCGTGCCACTGGCCCGCATCAAGGACCTTCTTGACGCCGACCCGGACGCGCTCACGGCAGCCATCGCCGAGATCGACCACGACCTCCAAGACCGCATCGCGCGGCTGCGGCGAGTCCGCGATCAACTCGCCCAGCTGCGCGGCGGCGACCGGCTCTTCGTTTCCCCGGAAGTCGCCGGCTATCTCGACGACTTGCGCCGGCTCGGCGTCAGTGAGCGCCAGATACACCTGGAACGCGACGGCTGGATCCTCATGCAAACCGCCTCACCCGAGGACGCCTCCCTGTGGATCGCAGAAAAGCGCGAGCTCATGGCCGATCCCGACTTCTGCGCCCTCTACCTCGAACATGACGCCGCCTACGACTGGTCGCCGGACGATCCCCGCCTCCCCGCCCTCGCGGACCGTACACGGAACTGGTTCACCGATCACCACAGCCGCTCCGAGACCCGCCCCGTCCACAACCCGGTCATCGCCAGGTTGGCCGCGCAATCCCAGCCCGGAGCCTCATCCCCGGCTTGGGACCGCCTGGCCCGGCTCATGAACGACTAGCCGCGATCACGCGCCGGCCAGGGTGGGCGTCTGGGTCGATTCAGGGTGATGCCGGATGACGCGGACGGCACGAACGATGACATGCTGTGATTATGCGCACAATCCTGAACGTCATCTGGCTCGTGTTCGCAGGCATCTGGCTGGCCGCCGGATACGCGCTGGCCGGGGTCATCTGCTGCATCCTGATCGTCACGATCCCGTTCGGCATCGCCTCGTTCAGGATCGCCGCGTACGCGTTGTGGCCGTTCGGCAGGACCGTCGTGCGCGACCCGGACGCGGGCGTGTTCTCGTTGCTCGGCAACGTCATCTGGTGCGTGGTGGCCGGCGTCTGGCTCGCCATCGGTCACGTCCTGACCTCGATCCCCCTCTTCATCTCGATCATCGGCATCCCGATGGGCGTCGCGAACATCAAACTCATACCCGTTTCGCTGCTCCCGCTGGGCGCCCGCATCGTAGACAACGACCAGGGCGGCACGGGGACGTAAGCTGTCCCGAAGAGTCACTGCGAATACCGTTGGGTGCCATGACGTCCACCGATGCGCCTTCTCGGCCCAAGAGGCGGCCCAAAAGAGGGCTGGCCTCCACCGCCAGAGCCAGGCTGAGCTGGGTGCTCGACACGAAATCGTGGGCGATCGTCCGCGAGGCGACGAACGCCGGCGTCAACTACCGGGTCACGGGCCTGGCGGGCGAGGCGGCGTTCTTCGCGCTGCTGTCGCTGCCGCCGTTCGTGCTGGGCCTGATCGGGGTGCTGGGCAAGCTCGGCACCTTTCTGGGCCCTGCGGTGGTCACCCAGGTCAAGACGTGGGTGATCGACCAGGCCGGGCTGATGTTCACCGACGACGCACTGAACAAGGTGATCAATCCGCTCATCACCGACGTGCTCAGCGACGACGCGGGCAAGGTGTCGATCATCTCGCTGGGCTTCCTGCTGTCCCTCTGGTCCGGCTCCCGGGCCCTCTACGTGTACGTCGACCTCATCTCCGTCGCCTACGGGCTGGGGGAGGAGCGCGGCATCATCCGTACGAGGCTGATGTCGTTCGGCCTCTACGTCGTGGGCCTGATCATCGGGATCATCGTCATGCCGATCCTGGTCATCGGGCCGACCCTGCTCAAGGACACGCTGCCCGGCGAGTACGGCGTCCTCATCGACCTCCTCTACTGGCCGGTCGTGATCGTCGGCTCGGTGCTGTTCCTGACGGTGCTCTACCACGTCAGCGTCCCGGTGCGGACGAAGTGGTACCGGGAACTGCCGGGGGCGATCCTGGCGCTGTTCCTGTGGATCGTGTGCGCGGCGGTGCTGCGTGCCGTGCTGGCCGCGTGGTTCTCGCCCGTCTCCGTCTACGGCTCGCTGGCCGCGCCGATCGCGTTGCTGCTCTGGCTCTACATCACCGCCCTGGCCGTGCTGATCGGGGCCATTCTGAACGCCGAGGTGGATCGGCTGTGGCCGGGGGAGAGCCGTACCAAATAGGGAAAGCGATCATGAAGGGTGGCGCGGCGGCCACATCCGCTATCGTCTAGGACGAGACGCGACTGGCGCATTTGGGTGGGGACAACCACCGGGGAGCGAAGGGAGCGGAGGCCGTGCGCCTGGGTCTTCGCAGATTGTCAACGATGACAGGAGAATCATGAGTTCTCTCTCTAGCGTCGACCCGCGGATCGCCGAGCTCATCGAGGCGGAAGAGCGTCGCCAGGCCGACACGGTCAAGCTCATCGCGTCGGAGAACTACGTGTCCAAGGCCGTCCTCGAGGCCACCGGCACCGTGCTGACGAACAAATACTCCGAGGGCTACGCGGGCAAGCGCTACTACGAGGGCCAGCAGGTCATCGACCAGATCGAGACCATCGCCATCGAGCGGGCCAAGTCCCTGTTCGGCGTCAACCACGCCAACGTCCAGCCCTACTCTGGCTCGCCCGCCAACCTCGCCGTCTACATGGCGTTCCTGCAGCCGGGCGACACCGTGATGGGCATGGGCCTGCCGTTCGGCGGCCACCTCACGCACGGCTGGTCCGTCTCGGCCACCGGCAAGTGGTTCAACCCGGTCCGCTACGGCGTACGCAAGGACACCGGCCGCATCGACCTCGACGAGGTCCGGCAGCTCGCGCTGGAGCACCGGCCCAAGCTGATCTTCTGCGGCGGCACCGCGATCCCGCGCACGATCGACTTCGAGGGCTTCGCCTCGATCGCCCGCGAGGTCGGCGCCGTGCTGGCGGCCGACATCGCGCACATCGCGGGCCTGGTCGCGGGCGGCGCGCACCCGTCACCGGTGGGCCACGCCGACGTGATCTCCACGACCACGCACAAGACGCTGCGCGGCCCGCGCGGCGCCATGCTCATGGCCACCAGCGACGAGCACGCCAAGGCGCTCAACAAGGCCGTCTTCCCCGGCCTGCAGGGCGGCCCGCACAACCACACCACCGCCGCCATCGCCGTAGCGCTCCACGAGGCCTCCACCGACGCGTTCAAGGCCTACGCCCACCAGGTGGTCGCCAACGCCAAGACCCTGGCGGACGAGCTCGCCTCGCGCGGCTTCGACCTGGTCTCAGGCGGCACCGACAACCACCTGATCCTGCTCGACCTCACGCCCAAGGGCATCGGCGGCAAGCCGGCCGCGCAGGCGCTCGACCGCGCGGGGCTGGAGACCAACTACAACACGGTGCCGTTCGACCAGCGCAAGCCGTTCGACCCGTCGGGCATCCGCATCGGCACGCCGTCGGTCACCTCGCGGGGGATGGGCGAGGCCGAGATGCGGCAGATCGGCGCGTGGATGGACGAGGTCGTCACCGCCCTCGCCAAGGGCGACGCCGAGGACGTCATCGCCCGCGTCCACCGCGAGGTCAGCGATCTCACCGCTCAGTTCCCCGCGCCTGGTCTTTAAGAGCTCCACAGTCTTTAAGAGCTCCATATTTTACGGCGGAGCCAACGGGGCGCCACCCGCCGCCCGGGGCTGAGGGCCTCCAGGGTGACGGCCTCTGACCCGCACATGGCCGGCCACCGTCACGGCGCCCTGTGGGCCGTGACGGTGGTTTCGTTTCGTGGCCGTGACAGTGGTTCATGACGGTGGGGTTCATGACGGTGGGGTTCATGACGGTGGGGTTCATGACGGTGGGGTTCATGACGGTGGGGTTCATGACGGTGGGGTTCATGACGGTGGGGTTCATGACGGTGGGTTTATGACGGTGGGTTTATGACGGTGGGTTTTATGACGCCTGGGCCACAATGCCGTCCCTGATCGTGGCCACCGGGACCACGTGGCGGTCCGGTTCGCGGGTGGTTCCCCGGGCGTCCGTGTAGACGCGGTCGGTCGTCTCCGCCAGGCGGAAGATCGTGGCGTGCTTTATCTCGCCGTCGGCTGCCAGCCATGGTGACTCCATGCGCAGCACCCGGCGGGGTGTGTCGGTGACCGCCTTGATCGCGTCGTTCAGCGGCATTCCGCAGGCCAGCAGCTTGGTGATGGTGGTCGCCAGGTCGTGGACCGGGCCGTTGATGTTGCGGACGTGGATGTCCGTGCTGATCGTGTGGGGTGGGTGGCCGGCCGCCACCGCGTTCGCGGCCACGTCGAAGCTGAAGCTCGCCGCGCCGTGGCCCACGTCCATCAGCACGCCCCTGTCCAGGGCGCCGGCCAGGGACGGCGTGGGCGTGCCGTCGCGGTGCCACGGGGCGCCGGTCTTGCCGTGGTAGCAGTGGGTGACGACGTCGCCCGCGTCCAGGAGGCCGAGCACGTCGTCGATCGGCGGCGGGGCCTCGCCGACGTGGACCAGCAGCGGCAGGCCCGCCTCCCTGGCGACCAGGCGGCCGAGCTGGAGCGGTTGCAGGCCCATCGCGCCGACGATCGCGCCGCTGGAGCGTACCTTCACGCCGCGGATCACGTCACGGTGCCGCTCGATCGCGGCCATTGTGGCGTCCACGTCGATGAAGTCCGGGTCGGCGGTCTCACGCAGGTGGACCAGGCCGTGGGAGCCGATGTTGAGCCAGGCGCACACCCGCGTCCCTGCGGCCGGGATGACGTAGCGGACCAGGCCGTCCACGGTGGCCTGGCCTGCGCTGCCCGCGTCGGCCACCACGTGCACGCCCGCGTCCAGGCCGACCCGGTCGGGCGGCACGCTGATCTGCGTCACCGCGTCGTAGACGTGAGCGTGCAGGTCGACCCAGCCGGGGCCGATGTACAGCTCGTCCCCGGCCCCGTGCGCCACGGGCTCGAGGCGCGCCGTTCCGCCGGTCAGTGACAGGCGTGCCGGGGACGGGGAGCCGATCACGCGGAGGGGCGAGGCGAGCGCTTCGCCGTTGACGGGGGTCATGCGAGGACCTCCGTGACGGCCGCGTTGTGGAAGGTACGGCGGATGCGGGCGATCGCGTCCGAGGACCGGCTCGGGTGGACGCGGTTGGTCAGGAGCACCGCGAAGAAGTCCAGCTCGGGATCCACCCACAGGCTCGTCCCCGTGAAACCGTTGTGCCCGTAGGCCGACGCGGTGAGCAGGTCGCCGCCGCTGCTCAGCCGGGGCTCGTACGCCTGCCAGGCCAGCGCCCGCCCGCCGGTCCTCGTCCCGGTCATCACGGCGAGCGTGCGTGACCCTATGACGCCCGGCACGCCGAGTGGCCCGCCCGCGCACAGTGCCCGGCCCAGCCTGGCCAGGTCGTCAAGCGTGCCGAACAGGCCCGCGTGCCCGGCCACACCCCCGAGCACCTCGGCGTTCTCGTCGTGCACGGTCCCCCGCACCACCCGGCCGCGCCACGGGCAGTCCTCCGTGGCCGCCGCCCGCGCCCGGTCGGACTCGGAGAGCACGAAGCGGGTGTCGTCCATGCCGAGGGGAGCCGTGACGCGCTCGCGTACCAGCCGGTCAAGAGGCATCCCTGAGGCGCTCTCCGCGATCAGGCCGAGGATCATGAAACCCTGGGAGCTGTACTCCACGCCGGGAGCCTCCCGCAGTGGCAGGCTCACGAGGGCGTCGAGCAGGTCGCGGCGGGTTGGGCAGCGGCGGTAGAGCGGCTGCTGCCCGGGGATCCGCGACGTGTGCGTGAGCAGCTCGAACACGGTGATCCCCGCCTTGTCCGTGCCCGCGTATTCCGGCAGGTGGAACGCGATGGGATCGTCCAGGGTCAGGTCGCCGGACTCCACCAGCGACATCACGGCCAGGCCGGCGATCGGCTTGGTGACCGAGGCCAGGTCCCACAGAGTGCCGTCGCCGACCGGGTCGCCGTCCCAGCTCAGCGTCCCGAGCACGCCGCGCGCGAGCGGCCCGGCCGACCTGCCGCAGGCCCAGGCCGCGCCCGAGAACTCCCTCCGCTCCCGAGCCCTCGCCAGCAACTCCCTCATGCGTTCCTCCCCATTGCCGCAGAGACGCGGGCGGCGGCGGCCACCACCAGCGGGCCCAGCAGCGGCACGTCCTTCTCGTCCAGATTGAGAGTCAGCCCCGCCACGCTGACCGCGCCCACCGCCGTGCCGGCCGCGTCGTGCACCACCGCGCCGACGCAGCGGACGTTGGTCTCGTTCTCCTCGTCGTCGACCGCGTACCCGCGCTGGCGTACCGCCTCCAGCTCGGCCAGCAGCAGGCCGGGTGCCACGATCGTGTTGGGCGTGTTGCGGATGAGCGGCGCGGTCGCCGCCAGGACCGCGCGGACCTCCTCCTCGGGCATATGGGCGAGGATCGCCTTGCCGATCGCGGTGCAGTGCAGCGCGATCTGCGTGCCCACCCGCGAGGCCATCCGGTACGGCTGCTGCGACTCCACCTTGGCCAGGTAGACGGCGGACGAGCCACTGCGTACGGCGAAGTGCACGGTGTGGGTCGTGTGCCGCTGGAGGTTCTCCAGGATCGGCCTGACCAGCGTGGTCATGTCCCTGTCGGTGAGCGCGGCACCGGCCAGCGCGAGGATCGCGGGCCCCGAGGCGTAGGTGCCGTCGCCGTGCGAGACGGCGTACCCCTGGGCGATGAAGATCTGCAGGATCCGGTGCACGGTCGTCTTGTTGATGCCGGTCCGCTCGGCGATGTCGGCCAGGCGCCGGGGCTGGTCGTGGCTGGCCAGCGCCCCTAAGACGACGAGGGTCTTCTCCACCGAATTCATAGGCACCTATCCCGAAAGGGTTGACGGACATGACCGAAACGCGCCATATTCAACCACGTGATACGGGATTTCACCATGTGAAACGCAGAAAAAGGGAGGCGGCGACTTATGTCCGACCGCGTGATGCCGGCCCGCCGGGACCTGTTCAAGATCGGCGGCTTGGCCGTCGCGGCGCTCTCCCTGGGGGCCTGCGCGAGCACGAAGCCGCCCTCCGGCGGTCAGGGGAGCGCATCGAACGCCCTCCGGGTCTCGCTCGCCTCGGACGCCACCACCCTCGACCCGCACAAGCAGGGCGACCTGCCCTCCATGAACGTGCTGATCAACGTCTTCGACACGCTCACCGTCAGGGACACCGGCGACAAGCTGGCCGGCGGCCTGGCCGAGCGCTGGGAGTCCAAGGACGACAAGACCTGGCGCTTCCACCTCCGCGAGAACGTGAAGTTCCACAACGGCGAGGTCTGCGACGCGGCCGCGGTGGCGTACAGCATCGAACGGCTGATCGACCCGGCCACGCAGTCGCCCATCGTCGAGCTCCGCCTGGTCACGGGCGCGAAGGTGATCGACGCGCACACGGTGGACCTGATCACCAAGGAGCCCGACCCCGATCCTGCCCGCCAAGCTGTCGTTGTTCGGCGGCGTGATCGTGCCGCCGAAGTACATCAAGGAGAAGGGCGACCAGGGCTTCGCCGAGCACCCCGTGGGCACCGGCCCGTACACCTTCGAGCAATGGCAGCGCGACAGCCAGATCACGCTCAAGGCCAACCCGGACTACTGGGGCGGCAAGCCCGCCGTCGAGCAGCTCGCCTTCAAGATCATGCCGGACCCGTCGTCGTCGCTGGCCGCGTTGCAGTCGGGCGAGGTCGACATCGTGACCGGCCTGACCCCGGACGCCGCCCAGCAACTCGGCGACGCCCCCGGGTTCAAGGTCGTCACCTCGCCGGGCGTGCGCACGTTCTTCGTCTCGCTGGACACAGAAGAGGGCCCGCTGAGGGACAAGCGCGTACGCCAGGCGCTCAACCACGCCCTCGACGTGGACACACTGATCAAGTCCGTGCTCAACGGCGCCGCCGAGCGGACGCCGACCCTCATCCCGCGCCAGGCGTTCGGCTTCGACCCGGCGATCCAGCCGTACCAGCACGACCTGGCCAAGGCCAAGAGCCTGCTGGCCGAGGCGGGGCACCCGGACGGCTTCGCGGTCAAGCTGTCGTCGTCCACCGCGGACAAGGACATCGCGCAGGCCATCTCGGGCCAGCTCGCCCAGATCGGCGTCACGGCCGAGGTGTCGCTGCTCGACCCGGCCACGTTCAAGGGCCGCCTGGTCTCGGACAACCGCAAGGCGCTCGGTGAGATGTACTTCGTCGGCAACTCGGGCTGGACCATGGACGCCTCCAGCAACCTGCAGTCCTTCGTCCGCCACGACCGGCGCCAGAGCCGCTGGAACAACCCCAAGGCGGACGAGCTCATCGACAAGGAAGAGCAGTCCGTCGACCCGGAGGAGCGGCAGACGGCCTTCACCGAGCTGCAGCGGATGCTGATCGAGGAGTCGCCGTTCCTGTACCTCTACCAGGCGAGCATCCTGTACGCCGTCAGCGACGAGGTGCAGTGGAAGACCAACGCCAACGGGACGCTCGCCATGGCGAACGCGAAGCTCGCCACCTCATGATCGGGTTCGTCGCCCGGCGCGTCGGCCACACCCTGCTCGTCCTGTTCTGCGTGGCCACCGTGTCGTTCTTCATCGTCAGGATGGCCGGCGACCCGGTGCAGCAGATGCTCCCGCCGGAGGCCACCGCCGAGCAGGAGGCCACGCTCAGGGCGAGCCTCGGCTTCGACCGGTCGCTGCCCGACCAGTACGTCTCCTACATGACCGGCCTGCTCAGCCTGGACTTCGGCCAGTCGGTGTTCTTCCACCGGCCGGCGTTCGAGGTCATCATGGAACGGCTGCCGCTCACCGTCGACCTGGCCCTGGCCGCGCTGGCGTTCACGCTCATCGTGTCCATCCCGGCCGGGATCGTCGCCGCCGTCAGGAGGGGCACCGCGACCGACACCTCGGTCATGGCCTCGGTCCTGGTAGGCCAGTCCACCCCGGCGTTCTGGGTGGGCATCCTGCTCATCCTGGTCTTCGCGGTCAACCTGCAGTGGCTGCCCGCCTCTGGCACAGGCTCGCCCGCCCACCTGGTGCTGCCCGCGATCACACTCGGCCTCTACTCGGCCGCGATGATCGCCAGGCTGCTGCGGTCCTCGCTGATCGACGTGCTCGGCGAGGACTACATCCGCACCGCCAGGGCCAAGGGCCTGTCCGGGTTCAAGGCCGTCACCTCGCACGGCCTGCGCAACGCGTCCCTGCCGGTCGTCACCGTGGTGGGGCTGGAGGTCGGCAGCCTGCTCGGCGGCGCGATCCTCACCGAGCAGGTGTTCTCCTGGCCGGGGATCGGGCGGCTGACCGTCGAGGCGATCACGTATCGGGACTATCCGCTGATGCAGGCCACCGTGCTGTTCCTGGCGGCCGTGTTCGTCGTCGTGAACCTCATCGTGGACCTCTCGTACGCCGTGCTCGACCCCCGCGTGAGGGTGTCCTGATGCTGACCACAACCCTGCGCGCGCTGCGCCGCAACCACGCAGCCAAGGCCGCCGTCGGCGTCATCGCGCTCGTCGTGTTCGTCGGCCTGTTCGCGCCGCTGATCGCCCCCCACGACCCGAACCTGCAGAACCTCGGGCTGAAACTGCGCCCGCCGTTCTGGATGGACGGCAGCGAGCCCGGCTATCTGCTCGGGACCGACAAGCTCGGCCGCGACGTGCTCAGCCGCATCATGTACGGCACCCGCGTCTCCCTCCTCGTCGGCCTGGCCGCCACCCTGCTGTCCGGCGTGGTCGGCGCGGCAGTCGGGGTCGTCGCCGGCTACTACCGGGGCTGGCGCGAGCAGGTGTTCATGCGCCTGGCCGACGTGCAGCTGGCGTTCCCTTCGATCCTGCTGGCCCTGGCCATCATCGCGGTGCTGGGCCCGAGTCTGCTGTTCCTGATCCTGGTGCTCGGCCTGACCGGCTGGGTGTCGTACGCGCGGGTGGTCCGCGCCGAGGTGCTGTCGCTGCGCGAACGCGAGTTCGTCACCGCCGCCAGGGCCATCGGCGACAGCGGCCCGCAGATCATGGTCCGCCACCTCGTCCCGAACATCGTCGCCCCCCTCGCCACGATCGGCACCCTGCAGGTGGCCGCCATGATCGTCGCCGAGGCGTCGCTCAGCTACCTCGGCCTCGGCGTGCCGCCCAGCGTCCCCACCTGGGGCAGCATGCTGGCCGACGGCCAGCTCTATCTGCGCAGCGCCTGGTGGATAGCGGTCTTCAGCGGTGCTGCCATCATGATGACCACACTCGCGATCAACGTCACAGGCGACCTCCTCCGCGACGTGGCCGACCCGAAGGCATACAACCGATGAACCTCGCCACCCACTACACCTGCGACGACTGCCACACCACGGTCCCGCTGAAGACGCCCGCCCTGCTCTGCGAGGCCTGCGGCGGCCTGCTCGAGGTCACCTACGACCTCGGCTCCGCCGATCCGCGGCAGATCGTGGAGCGGGCGGCCGCCCGCCGCGACCTCGGCCTCTGGCGCTGGTCGGACCTGTTCCCGCTGCCCGACGGGGCCGAGCCGCTCCACCTCGGCGAGGGCGACACCCCGCTGATGCGCACCCGCAGGCTCGGCCGCCACGTCGGCCTGCCCGGCCTGCTCATCAAGAACGACACCCTCATGCCCACCGGCAGCTTCAAGGACCGCGGCTTCTCGGTCGCCGTCGGCTTCGCCCGCGCGCTGGGCGTCGAGCAGGCGTTCACCTACAGCTCGGGCAACGCGGGCGCCTCGTTCGCGGCCTACGCGGCCAGGGCCGGGATCGAGGCCACGATCCTGGTGGAGGACGTGGCCAACGAGTCCAAGATCTCCGCCATCAGCCTCAGCGGCGCCCGCGTGCTGCGCCTGCGCTACCGCTCCAGCCTGGAGATCTTCGCCGGGGTCAGCGCGCTGTCCGAGGCCGGCTTCTACTCCTTCGTCAACTTCATCAACCCCGTGCGCCACGAGGGCATGAAGACGTACGCGTACGAGATCTGCGAGGCGCTCGGCTGGCGCGCGCCCGACGTGATGGTCCACCCGGTCGGCACCGGCGGCGGACTCTACGGCGCATGGAAGGGTTTCCGCGAGTTGCGCGCGCTCGGCCTGATCGACCGGCTGCCCCGGATGATCGGCGTCCAGCCCGCCGCCTCGGCCCCGCTCGTACGCGCCTTCAAGGAGGGCAAGAAGGTCGCGGGCCGGCACGGCGACGCCGACAAGACCGTCGCGCAGAGCATCGCCGGCGACGCCCCCATCCAGGGCGGCGCCCGCGTGCTGCGCGCCGTCTACGAGTCGGGCGGCAGGGTGGTCGCGGTCGACGACGACGACCTGTTCGAGGCGATGCGGCTGCTCGGCGAGGAAGGCGTGTCGGCCGAGCCGTCGGCCGCCGCCTCCACCGCCGCCCTGCTGCGCGCCCGCGCCCAGGGCTGGGTGTCCGAGGACGACACCGTGGTCAGCGTCGTGACGGGCGGCGCGCTCAAGCAGCCGTCCGCCCTCGCCCAGGCCGCGCCCCCGCCCCGGGGGACGGTCCAGGCCGACCCGGCCGAGCTGCTGAGGATCTTCCGCGGAGGTGCCACGTGAGTCTGCTGGAGATCAACGACCTGCACGTCGAGTTCCGGCTGGACGCGGGCACGGTCAAGCCCGTCAACGGCGTGTCGCTGTCGGTCGAGGCCGGTCAGACGCTCGCCGTCGTCGGCGAGTCCGGCAGCGGCAAGACCGCGACCGCCCTGTCGATCCTGCGCCTGCACCCCACCCCGCCCTGTCACTACACCGGCGGCGAGATCCTCGCGGGCGGGCGCGACCTGCTCAAACTGCCGGAGCGGGAGATGCGCAGGATCCGCGGCAACGAGATCGCGATGGTCTTCCAGGACCCGATGACCAGCCTCAACCCGCTCAAGTCCGTCGGCGCCCAGATCGCCGAGTCGGTCCGGCTCCACCAGGGCCTGTCCAGATCGGAGGCCCGCGCCCAGGCCGTGCTGGCGCTGGGCGAGGTCGGCATCCCCACCCCCGAGCGGCGCGCGGGGGACTACCCGCACCAGTTCTCCGGTGGCATGCGCCAGCGCGTGATGATCGCGATGGCGCTCGCCTGCCGGCCCAAGATCCTCATCGCCGACGAGCCGACCACCGCCCTCGACGTGACGGTGCAGGCCCAGATCATGGAGCTGCTCGCCACGCTGCAGGAGCGGTTCGGGATGGCCATCGTGCTCATCACGCACGACCTCGGCGTGGTGGCCCGCTGCGCGGACCAGGTCCTCGTCATGTACGGCGGCCGCCCGGTCGAGCTCGCCCCCGTGGACGACGTCTTCGCCACGCCGCGGATGCCGTACACGAGGGCGTTGCTCCGGTCCATGCCCAGGTCCGACGTGCCCGGCGGGGCGGCGCTCGACCCGATCCCCGGCAGCCCGCCCAATCTCTTCTCGCCGCCCACCGGCTGCGCGTTCCATCCCCGCTGCGCGCACGCCCTGCCGGAGTGCGCCGCCCAGGTGCCCGTGCTGATCGAGAAGGCGCCTGGGCACAGCGCCGCCTGCCTGCTGGAAGGGAGCATCTGAGATGGCCGAAGCGCTGCTTTCACTGCGGAACGTCCGCAAGGAGTTCCGTTCCAAGGTGGTCGCCGTCGACGACGTGTCGTTCGACGTCCACCCAGGCGAGACGCTCGGGCTGGTCGGTGAGTCCGGCTGCGGCAAGACCACGCTGACCAGGCTCATCCTGCGGCTCGTCGAGGCCAGCGGCGGCGAGATCCGCTTCCAGGGGCGCGACCTGCTCCGGCTGCGCCAGAAGGAGCTGCTGGCCGTGCGCGAGGACATGCAGGTCGTCCTCCAGGACCCGTACGCCAGCCTCAACCCCCGGATGCGTGTCGGCGAGATCGTCGCCGAGCCGCTGGTCACCCACGGCCGGGTCCGCCGCCGCTCGGCTCAGGCCCGCGACCGCGTCGCCGAGCTGCTCGACGCCGTCGGCCTCGAACCGGGCAGCCAGAGCAGGTTCCCGCACGAGTTCTCCGGCGGGCAGCGGCAGCGCATCGGCATCGCCAGGGCCCTCGCGCTGGAGCCGAAACTGGTCATCTGCGACGAGCCGGTCAGCGCGCTCGACGTGTCCATCCAGGCGCAGATCGTCAACCTGATGAAGCGGCTGCAGGCCGAGCGCGGGCTCACGTACCTGTTCGTCTCGCACGACCTGTCCATCATGCGGCAGATCGCCACCCGCGTCGCCGTCATGAACCTCGGCAGGATCGTCGAGCTGGCCGACACCGAGACGCTGTTCACCGCGCCGCGCCACCCGTACACGCACAGTCTGCTGTCGGCCGCGCCCGTCGCCGATCCGAAGGTGGAGCGGACCCGGCGGCGCATCGTGCTCAGAGGCGACCCGCCGTCTCCGGCCGAGCCGCCGTCCGGGTGCAGCTTCCACACCCGCTGCCCGGCCGCCCGCGCCGAGTGCTCGGCCGCCCGGCCGCCGCTCGCCGTCCAGGAGACGCCCGGTCACACCGCGGCCTGTCTCTTCCCGGTCGCGGACGCCGCGCTCCTGACCTGACCGCGTCTCCCGCCGCTCCTGAACCGGCGCCGTCGCGAACCGTTCCCGAACGACGAGACGCCCCGCCGCACGGGCTCCCGTGTGCGGCGGGGCGTTCGCCGCGACCGGGGTGGGCCGGAATCACCCCCGTCGCGGGTGGCCGGCCCCGTACGGGACCCGCGGCAAGCAGTACGCGCGCCGGCCCCGCCCAGGTTCAACGGACCTGAAAAAGCCCTCCCACCAGCGGCGGGAGGGCTCGGAAAACGGGCATCAGGCCTTGATGGTGAGCAGTCTCTCACCCGTCGCGGTGACCACCTCGAAACGGTCGACGTCCTTGAGCGGCGTCGCGCTGCCGCCGTGCATGTAGAGCGGATCGGGCGAACCCGGCACTCCGTACCCGGCTGGAGGTACGGACCACCCGGTCATCACCCGGCGCTCTCCCGACTTGGCGACCGAGATCAGCTCGCACTCCAGCGGCCCCTTCACCCCGGCCAGCTTGAGCGCGGCGTGCGTGCCCCAGCCCTTCGACTCGACCACCAGCCCGCCGGTCACCCCGCCGGCGCCCGTGCCGGCGATCGGCTTGCCCTCGGCGTAGAACTGCTCCGCCGGGCCCATGTGCGTGCCCATATGACCGGGGTGACCCTGGGCGACCTGCGCGGAGTCGTCCGCGCCGAGCTGTGTCCCGATCGTCAGCCCGCCCGCCACCAGCGTGACCGCCGCCGCCATCCCGATCACGAACGTCCCCCTGCGGGTGCGCCGGTCGGCCGCCTTCTTGCGCCGCAGCAGGTCGATCACGTCGTCCTGGGGGTCGAAGGGAGGCGGCTCGGCGTCCTCCACCGGTCCGATCCCGTGCAGCACACTGGCCACGCCGGCCAGCTCGGCCAGCTCGGAGCGGCAGGCGGAACAACCGAGGAGGTGGGCTTCATAGGCCTGCCTGTCGTCCTCTTCCAGCAGGCCGAGCGCGTAGGCGCCCACGTCCGTGTGCTCGACTCTCGAAGTCATGCCGTCACCCCCCTCTCCTCCAGCGCGATCCGCAGCGCGCGTACGGCGTAGTAGACCCGCGACTTGACCGTGCCCACCGGGATGCCGAGCGCCTCGGCGGCGTCGTTGACCGACCGGTCCCGCAAGATCGTCTCGTTGAGGATCTCACGGTGGGCCGGCGACAACGCCCTCAGCGCCTCTGACACGACCACCTGGTGCAGCAGCCCCTCCATCTCGTCCGGCACGGGCACGCTCGCCAGCGGCCCGTCGCCCGACTCCTGGGGGCGGGCGTCCCTCCGCCGTCGATCATCGATCACGATACGTCTGGCGACCGTGGCGAGCCAGGGCATCAGCGAGGCCGACTCGGTGTCGAGCCGCTCCGCGCTGCGCCAGGCACGAATCATGGTCTCCTGCACCACGTCTTCCGCCCACTGCCGATCACCGGCCGTGAGCCTGATCACGAAGGCCAGCAGCGGCCTGTGATATTCCCGGTAGAGCGCGGACACGACCACCTCGTCATCCGGTCGCACGCGCCGGATCCGGTGGCGTAAGCGCGGCTCGCCCATCCGGGCGGCTCCCTCGGCCGAGGGCGGGGGATACGTGCTCGCTCGCATCATTCCCCTTTTCTCGCGTCCGTCGGCAGGTGGTACGGCCCGCCGCCCTGGCACGGTTCAACGAATCGCCGAACTGAATTCGATTGCGACCCCGAGGACAGGGTGCGTAGAGTCGCGTCACGTACCGATCGAGGAGGTGAAGGCGCATGCGGGTCCTCTTGTTCAGCGTGCCGTCCATCCACCTCCGGGTGCTCGCCTGAGCCGCCCGGTTCCCTTCTCGAATCAAAGGTGCACTGCGTTGTCTTACGATCTTTCCCTGTTCGGCTGGACCGATCTGCGCGCCGCCGGACTGCCCGAAGGCACCGTCCCCGCCCGCGTGGCCCGCGTCGACCGCGGCGCCGCCGAGGTCGTCGCGGCGGACGGCCGGCATCACGTCAAGTACGGCGCCCGCGTACGCCGCGCGTCGGCCGCCGACCCGGTGTCGCTGCCGTGCGTCGGCGACTGGGTGGCGCTCGGCCTGCTGCCCGAGGGCCGCTACGAGCTCGACGCGGTTCTGCCGAGGACGACCGCGTTCGTCCGGGGTGGGGTGAGCCGCGACTCGGTCGGCGGCCTCTCCGGCGACGGCCAGGGCCAGGTGCTCGCGGCGAACGTCGACGTCGTCTTCGTCGCCGAGCCGTCCATGCACTCCACCGACTACGCCGACCTCGGCCGCATCGAACGCCTCGTCGCGCTGGCCTGGGAGTCCGGCGGCACGCCCGTCGTGCTCGTCACCAAGTCCGACCTGTTCGAGAAGGGGCTGGAGGAGCTGCTCGCCGACGTGCGGGTGGCCGCGCCTGGCGTCGACGTGCACGCCGTCTCCTCGCTGCGGGGTGACGGTGTGTCCCTGGCCGGCGACTACCTCGACGGCTCCCGTACGGCCGTCATCCTCGGCCCGTCAGGGGCCGGCAAGTCCACGCTGGTCAACGCGCTGGCCGGCGAGCCGGCCATGGAGACCCAGCAGGTGCGCGCCGCCGACGGCCGCGGCCGCCACACCACCGTGCACCGCGAGCTGATCCCGCTGCGCGGCGGCGGGCTCATCATCGACACGCCCGGCATCAGGCGGATCGGCCTCTACGACATCGGCCACGGCGTCGACCTGGTCTTCTCCGACATCGAGTCGCTGGCGGAAGAGTGCCGCTTCGGCGACTGCGGGCACGTGAGCGAGCCAGGGTGCGCGGTGCTGAGCGCGCTGGAGAGCGGCGAACTGCCGGAGCGGCGCCTGGAGAGCTGGCGCAAGCTGCAGCGGGAGGCGGCCTGGATGGCCACCCGCACGGACGCCCGCGCGCGCAAGGAGCAGCAGAACGCGTGGAAGATCATCACGAAGGAGATGCGCCGCTCAGGCCGCAACCGCCCATAGCGCCGCCCGGCGGCGGTCCGGCAGCGGTCCGGGGGCGGGTCTGGTGGCGGTCGGGCGGTGGCGCGGCGGCGATCCTGTGGTGGTTCGGTGGAGTCCTGCGGTGGTCTGGGGGCGAGGAGCGCGTGTGAGCGGGTAGGCACACGTCATGGAGGTCTTCGCAGATCGGGCCGAGGCGGGGGCGCAGCTCGCGGAGCGGCTGCTGGACGCGCGAGACCCCGTGGTGCTGGCCTTGCCGCGCGGCGGGGTGGCGGTGGCGCTGCCCATCGCACGCAGGCTCGACGCCGTGCTCGACGTGCTCGTGACCAGGAAGATCGGCTATCCCGCGGCGCCCGAGCTGGGCGTCGGGGCGATCGCGGAGGGCGGCGAGCCGGTGTTCGACCTGCGGATGCTGCGCCGGCTGCGCATGACGCCCGAGTCCGTGGCCGACGTGGTGGAGCGCGAACGGCGCGAGCTGGCCCGCAGGGTGCGTGCGTACCGGGGCGATCGCCCGCTGCCCCCGCTGGAGGGCAGGGAGGTGATCGTGGCCGACGACGGGCTGGCCACCGGCGGCACCGCCCGGGCGGCGCTCAGGGCCGTCGGCACGGCCAAACCCGCCAAGCTGACGCTGGCCGTGCCGGTCGGCGCGCAGGAGACCGTGGCGTCCCTGCGCGAGGAGGCCGACGAGATCGTCGTCCTCCTGACGCCGATCGACTTCAGAGCGGTCGGCCAGTGGTACGCCCACTTCGAGCAACTCACCGACGCGGACGTACTCGACCTGCTCGGCAGGCGGTGAGCGAGCGCCACCCCAGCTCGCGAGGACGGCCCGGACCAGTATGCGCGAGTCGCCTGCGGCTCGCGAGGACGGCCCGGACCAGTTTGCGAGCGTTGCCTCAGCCCGCGAGGACGGCCCGGACCAGTTTGCGAGCGTTGCCTCGCCTCAGCCCGCGAGGACGGCCCAGACGAGTTTGCGAGTGCCGACGGGCGAGAGCCAGCCCCAGGCGGCGCAGAGCGCGTCCACCAGGCGTAATCCGCGCCCGAACTCCGAGAACACGTCCGGCGCCGCCGCGACGGGGACCGTCCGGCTGTGGTCGGCCACCACGCAGGCCAGCTCCGGCCCGTGGGAGAGCAGGCGCAACTGCACGACCCCGCCGCCGTGCCGCATCGCGTTGGTCACCAGCTCCGACACCACGAGCTGAGCGTCGGAGGCCAGCTCCGGCACGCCCCAGGTCGTGAGCGTCTGATCGACGAACCGCCTGGCCGTCGACACGCAGGCGGGCTCAAGCGCGGAGAGATGCGGAAAAGGGAACACCGCGTCGCACTCACCGGCCCGGCCATCCATCAGAATGGACGCGAGCCAGCCTGGTGGCCGGGAACCGATGGCGGCTTGCGGCCGAGCGTCGAAAGTCGTCATTCTGGCCCCCGAAGCGCGGTCTGGTGATCCAAAGCCCATCTTTACGGCACGTGCTTACCGATGCAAGACTTTTCGTAATTTACGGATGCGAAGTGCATCTGCACGTGCGGACGATCTAGGAGCGGTGCGGTGAGCGCACAAAGCACGGAGGGGAAGCTTCTCAGCCATGTGCCGGGAAGCCCGACGGTGCTGCGGATCCTGCTCGGGACCCAACTACGCAGGCTCCGCACGGAGAAGGGTATCTCGCGGGAGGACGCCGGGTACTCGATTCGCGCATCTCACGCTAAGATCAGCCGGCTGGAGCTCGGCCAGGTGAGCTTCAAGAAGCGGGATGTGGCCGATCTCCTCACCCTCTACGGCGTCACCGACCCGGCCGAGCGTGAGTCGCTGCTGACCCTCGCCCAGCAGGCCAACGCCCCAGGCTGGTGGCACAAGTACAGCGACGTGCTGCCCGGCTGGTTCGAGGTGTACATCGGCCTGGAGGGCGCCGCGTCCAGCATCCGCACCTACGAGAACCAGTTCGTCCCCGGTCTCCTGCAGAGCGCCGGCTACGCCAGGGCCGTCGTCGAGCTGGCCCACGAACAGGCCCCTGAAGGTGAGCTCGACCGCCGCGTCGCGCTGCGTCTGGCCCGGCAGAAGCGGCTGGAGAGCGGGCTCACCGTCTGGGCGGTGATCGACGAGGCGGTCGTACGCCGCACGCCGGGCAGTCCCGAGATCCTGCGCGAGCAGATCGAACACCTGCTGGACGTCACCGCAGAGCCCGGCATCACCGTCCAGATCATGCCGTTCGACCGGGGCGGGCACGCGGCGGCCGGGGGCCCGTTCAGCATCCTGCGCTTCCCCGAGCGCGAGCTGCCCGACGTGGTCTACATGGAGCAGCTCACCAGCGCCCTCTACCTGGACAAACCCGCGGACTCCGACCACTACATGCAGGTCATGGACCGGCTCAGCGTCCAGGCCGAGGAGCCCAGGCGGACGAGACGGTTCCTGGAACGCCTCCTTTCCGGCTGAGCTGCATATCCCTGTGATCCACTACATACCTTTGATTTTTGGTCGTCCGCTATATGGAGCTCCGCCCGCTGCCGTAGTCTCTGCTCGCAAGCGCGGATGCACGTGCATCCGTAAGATCGCGAGGAGTTGCTCCCATGCATGAGTTCCGGAACGGAACGCCCGCCGACCGCCTTCCCGTTGTCTGGCGCAAGAGCAGGCGGAGCAACCCCAACGGCAACTGCGTCGAGGTCGCGAGCCTGCCCACGGGGGAGATCGCCATGCGCAACTCACGCTTCCCCGAAGGGCCGGCGCTGGTCTACACGCAGGCGGAGATCACGGCGTTCGTCCTCGGCGCGAAGGACGGCGAGTTCGACGACCTCATCGTCTGAGGCTCCTCCGAAGTCTGAGGCCCGTCAGAAGCGCTGTTCCGAGGGGCGCGCTTTCGCGGCGCGGTGCATTTTCGGTCTCGGCCGCTGACGGTTTCGGTCAGGTCGGCAGGGGTGCGCCGTGCCAGCGCCACGACGTCCGGCGCGGGCGCCCGGGGAGCTCGGCGCGCCCGGTGGCCCACAGCAGCGTCGTCCACGGGTCCGCGGCGGGCGGAACGTCGGGGAACAACCGCGCCAGCACCCGCGCGCACATGTCCGCCGGCGGCGTCCACGCCAGGTCGAGCCCGGTGGCCACGTCGTGCACGTGCGCGAGGATCTCCAAGATGCCCATCGCGGCGAAGCCCTCCGGGTCCGACGCGCCGGAGACGTGGTGGCCGCGGACGTGCGTCGGCGTCGTGCGGGCCATCGCCACCAGCAGCGCGCCGCTCGCCTCCAGCACCTGCAGCAGTCCCGCGGGACCCGACGCCCGGTCGGCGTGGATGGACACCTGGGGGCCGCCGGGCCTGTCGCTTTCCAGGGTGAAGGGGACGTAGACGTCCAGCGGGGGTGTCCTGAGCCCGAGCTGGGCGGCGTAGGCGAACAGGTCGTCGCTCAGGTGCTCGACCGTCTCCCAGCACGTCCACTCCAGCGTGCCCGCCTTGCCGTCCCAGGCCGAGGCGGGTACGTCGCGGAGGGTCATGACGGCGAGCCGGACGGCGTCGCCGAGGTCGCCGGCGGTCACGGGCGTACGCTCCGGTGGCTGCATTTCACGCACCCTATCGCCTGGGTCTGCGCCCTGAAGGCGCGCGGATCCGTCACGTGGGCCTCACCTGTAGACGCGGTGGACGGCCTGGAGGCCGCGGGTGAGGCGTACCGTGATGAACTCGTTGTCGTCCGGCTTGCCCGGCGTGCGCCGAGTACCCGGAACATGGCGGGGACCCTTGAGCAGGCGGGGGTCCGAACACGGCGGTACAGGTGGGGAACCCTGAACATGGCGATGACCACCCAGGCGGGGTGGTCATGTTCGCTGATGGGCCTGATCAGGCAGTTGTCCCGACCGGGTTCGCCAGAGCCTGGACATGGATGGCCAGGCTCCGGTTCATCGGGACAACTGCGTGATCACGCGATGAATGGTGACGCTGCGGGGTGTGGTGTCAGGCGGCGGAGATGCCGGCGCTGGCGGCGCGGCGCATGCGACGGCGACGCTCGGAGGCGCGCTCGTCCTCGTTCAGACCGCCCCACGTGCCGTACTTCTCGGGTCGGGACAGCGCGTAGTCAAGGCACTCGTTACGGACGGGGCACTGGGCGCAGATCGCCTTGGCCTTCCGCTCACGTACGTCACGCTCGGGCTGCCGCTCCCCATCGGGGCCGAAGAAGAGCACGAGGTCCTCACCCCGGCACGCGGCATCATCCTGCCAACCCCAGCTGGGGCGCGGGCGGGCGAGCTGCCGACGTACCTGAGACATGAGAAAACCACCTTCGTGAGAGGTATTTCGGTAATTGAGCCGCATTGGACGCTTTTGGCGTCACTGTTCCAACGCAACGACGAGCCGTGATGTTCCCTGTTCAGGCGAGGGCGGGCGTGGTGTACCGCACAGGCGCGAGCCTGTCCAGCGAAACCAGCCGGTAGGAGGTGATCGTCTCGGCGCAAGCCGTACCACACGGCGTTTTGAACGCCGATGGCTCAACCACAACCTGGAACCGGACGTCTCCGCAGCGCACGATGGCTTCGGTGACGTCGCCGTCCGACCTGGAGGATTCCACGGCCACCGCGCCGACAGAGCGCTCTCCCGTATGGGCTCGGGCGAAGTGCTCGACGGCTTGCAATGGCTCAGGGATGCCTGCGCGTCCCCGGTAGCGGTCGAGAATGACCTCGCCCGACCGGTACGCGTTAGCCGCTGCCAGTGCAGCAGCCTGAGACATGCTGCCGTAGAAAATTCCGTGTGGCAAGCACACGAGGTTGGCGGCGTAGCGATCGCCGCCAACGTGTGACGTTTCCCACACTCTGTCCGGCAAAGATTCGGCCAGTGACCGAGCGAGGGGTAGTCCAATGCGGGCGCAGCACGCATTGCGCTTGGCGTGCGTGCAGACCAGAAATACCGGCTCGTCTTCAAGTATGCAGGACTCCGGGACCACTCCGGCCACCAGCGCGTCCAGGTCAAGATCGTCAGGACCTGCGATGACGCCGCCCGCCAACCAGGGACGATCGCCTGCGGCGTAGGCCACTAGCACACGGATTCCCTGCTCCCGCGCGCGGGTCCGCCGTCCTGGACGGCGGATCAACTGGGGCCTGATACCGCGTTCGAGTGCCCGGCGGACGAGTTCCGAGATTTTTTCAGGAAGTTCGAAGCTTTCCAGGTGCGAGGGCCAGGCGCCGGTGTATTCGACGAGCAGCCAGAGCCGGGCTCCCACGGTGGCGCTGGCCATCGTGGGCACCTGCCCGGTGTGGCATCCGGCCGGATGCTCGCAGCTCCTCGCCAACGCCGGAACCCCTTCCTTGATCCGAATTAGGTAAGACTAACCTAACGGATCGGCTGGGTCAGACGTGGGGCATCCGCTCAAGTACGTCCCGTGTCGCGGCCAGCGCCCGGTCCCTGTCCTCCTTGACCAGGCCGATCCTGGTCCTCCTGTCCAGCAGGTCGTCCTCGTCGAGCGCGCCCTCGTGCGCCGCCGACCAGAGCAGCTCGCCCTTGGTGACGCCGAGCCCGACCTCCTCCGGGTGCGCCTTGACGAGTTCGTGTACGGCCCCCGCCTCGCTGCCGTAGCGCTCGGCCAGGCGTGCCGGGACGCCCTCCGGCTGCGGGCCCGCGCCCACGAGCGGGATCTCACGCGTACGGCTCCCGCCCGCGCGGAGCCCCCTGGACGCGACCGCGCGATCCACCGCGTCCTCGGCCATGCGGCGATATGTCGTGAGCTTGCCCCCGACCACGGTGACCACGCCGCCGTCCGACAGCACCGCGTGCCTCCTGGACAGGTCCGCCGTACGGCCGTCGGCCGCCAGAAGGGGCCTGAGGCCCGCGTACGCGCCCGCGACCGCCTCAGGGGTCACCTGAGTCCCGACGACCCCGTTCAGTACCTCCAGGAGCGCTCTGACGTCCTTCTCGGGCGCTTCGGGGACGTCGGGCACCGGCCCGTCCACCGGTTCGTCCGTGAGGCCGACGTGGACGCGGCCGTCGCGCTGGGGGAGCACGAGCGCGAACCGGCCGGACTCGCCGGGCATCGGCAGGTGCATCCCGGCGATGAGTCCTGGCAGGGTCCCTGGCCGCAGTACGAGGTGTGTGCCCCGCGAGGGCCGCAGCCGTACCTCCGGGTCCAGTGAGCCCGCCCACACGCCCGTCGCGTTTATCACCGCGTCGGCGCGGATGGCGAACTCCTCGCCCGTCAGCTCGTCGCGCACCTCGGCGCCCAGGTCCGTGAGCCGCAGGGCGCGGCAGCGGGTCAGCACGCGGGCTCCGTACGCGGCGGCGGTCCTGGCGATCGCCACCACGAGCCTGGCGTCGTCGAGCAGCCGGCCGTCCCACGACAGCAGCGCGCCGCGCAGGCCGTCCGCGTTCAGTACGGGCGCGATCGTGTGCGCCCGTGCCGCGTTGAGCCGCGTGGGTCCCGGCAGCAGGCGGCGCGGCGTGCGGGCGGCCGTGCGCAGGCCGTCGCCGAGCCGGTAGCCCGCCATCAGGACCGCCGCCCGCCGCCGCGAGACCGCCCCGGTCAGCGGCAGCACGTACGGGTGCGCCTTCACCAGGTGCGGAGCGGTCGTGCGGAGCAGGATCCCGCGCTCGACCGCGCTCTCGTACGCGACGTCGATCTGACCCCTGGCCAGGTAGCGCAGGCCGCCGTGGATCATCTTGGAGCTCCACCTGGACGTCCCGAACGCGAGGTCCTGCGCGTCGATCGCGGCCACGCTCAGCCCGCGGGAGGCGGCGTCGAGCGCGGCGCCGGCCCCGGTCGCCCCCAGCCCCACCACCAGCACGTCCACCCGCTCCTCCGCGACCTCGCGCAGCTCGCGGGCCCGTCTGCCGGCGTTCAGCGAGCTCCCGGCGACCGGGGCGGCGGTTCGTTTCCTCTTAGCCAAGGTAGGCCTCCAGCAGGGCGGCGAGCTCGGCGTCGAGCTCGTCCAGCGTCACGGGGTCGAGCATGGTGGGCGCGGACAGCAGGAACGACTGGGCGACCAGCAGCACCGCCCTGGCCTTGCGCGGATCGCCGACGGCCGGCTCCAGCGCCTCGAGGATGGCCTCGTGGCCGGCGCCGCGCCGGTCGAGCAGGTAGGGCAGGAGCAGCTCGGGATCCGCCTCCACGATCTTGCGCCACAACGGGTGCGCGCGGAGCCCCCGGACCCCGCCGACCACCGCGCGCACCGGGTCCGACATGTCCAGCGCGGCGACCACGCGCACCCATTCCCTGGTCATCAGGTCCATGACGAGGGTGCGTACGTCGGGCCAGTGCCGGTAGATCGTCATCCGCGACACGCCCGCCCGGCGGGCCACGTCCGTGAGCGTGGTCCTGCGGACCCCGTACGCCAGGACGCAGTCGCGGGCGGCGTCCAGCACGCCCTCATTGTGACGGATCGACGTCATATGTCACAGTGTAAGCATGCCTGGAGAACCCATGTCGTGGTCGGGCTGGGGCGACCCCGCCAAGGCCCGTGAGCTGCCCGAGCAGATCCGCGCGCTGCTGCGCGACCTCCTGGGCGTGCGCGCGCCCGGCGCCCCCGCCGCCACCCTGGAGTCGGTGCGGCTGCCGCCCGCTGCCCTGCCAGGGGCGCTGCTCGATGCGCTCGCGGGGATCGCCGGCGCCGGGCACGTGCTGACCACGCACGAGGCCAGGGTCCGCCACACGCGCGGCAAGTCCACGCCCGACCTGCTGCGGATGCGGGCAGGTGACGGCTCGGACGCGCCCGACGCGGTGGTGCTGCCAGGCTCGCACGAGGAGGTGGCCGAGCTGCTGCGGCTGTGCTCCGCGGAGCGGGTCGCGGTCGTGCCGTTCGGCGGCGGGACCTCGGTGGTGGGCGGGCTCGCGGCCGCCCGCGCGGGCTTCGCCGGCGTGGTCGCGCTGGACCTCGCCAGGCTCGACCGGTTGCGGTCCGTGGACGTGGAGTCGATGGTGGCCGAGTTCGAGCCGGGGGTGCGGGCTCCCGACGCCGAGCGGCTGCTCGCCGGGCACGGGCTGACGCTGGGGCACTTCCCCCAGTCGTACGAGTACGCCACGCTCGGCGGTTTCGCCGCGGCCCGCTCCAGCGGCCAGGCCTCCGCCGGGTACGGCCGCTTCGACGACATGGTCGTCGGCCTCACCGTGGCGACCCCGTCGGGCACGCTCGACCTCGGCCGCGCCCCCAAGTCGGCGGCCGGGCCCGACCTGCGGCAGCTCGTCCTGGGCTCTGAGGGCGTCTTCGGCGTCATCACCTCGCTGCGGCTGCGGGTGCGGCGGGCTCCGGCCGTGCGGCGTTACGAGGGGTGGCGGTTCGCGTCGTTCGCGGCGGGTTCCGCGGCCATGCGGGCGCTCGCCCAGGAGGGGCCGCTGCCGACTGTGCTGAGGCTGTCGGACGAGACCGAGACCATGATCGGGCTGGCCAAGCCCGACGAGATCGGCTCAGGCGGCTCAGGCTGCCTCCTGATCGCCGGCTACGAAAGCTCCCCGGCCGACGAGCGTGCGCCCCACGAAGGGGGCTCAGAAGAGCCTCCGGCACCGGCTCCAGCACAGGCACCGGCTCCAGCACAGGCACCGGCTCCGGCTCCGGCACAGGCATCGGCTTTGGCTTTGGGTTCGGTGGAGGGGGGGCGGACGGGCGTGGCCGCTGTGCTGGCGCGGCTGGGTGGCGAGCCGCTGGGGGTGGAGCCGGGGGAGG
>NZ_JADOGI010000107.1 GCF_015645445.1 Nonomuraea cypriaca
CGACCCCAACCCGCATCTGGCCTTCGGCCGCGGCATCCACTTCTGCCTGGGCGCGCCGCTGGCCCGGCTGGAAGGACGGGTCGCGCTGGACATCCTGCTCGATCGGGTCAGTGCGCTGCGCACCGATCCGGACGACCCGGTGGAGTTCATGCCCACACCGAGCATGACGGGACTACGCCGCCTCCCGCTGGCCTAGCCGCCGATCAGGCCGGGTCGAGGACGCGTACGGAATCGGGGGCGGGCTGGTCGATGTGCTCGCCGCGTTCGAGCAGGGCGCCCTGTTCGCGGAGCGTCGCGCGTACCTGGTCGGGGTCCAGGTCGTGGGTGTCGCGCTCGCCCTTCGCGGCGAGCGCGGCGATCACGCCGGCGGCGTGCCCGGTCACCATGCACACGGCCTGCCCCCTGATCGAGCCCGCCGCCTCGTGCGTGGCCGAGATCGGGCGCCCGCCCACCACCAGGCGGGACACCCCCTCTGGAAGCAGGCAGCGCATCGGGATGCCGAACGAGCGGCGGATCGGCCGCAGGACCGAGCCGCCCCGTCGCGCGTCCACGTCGTGCACGTCCAGCGGGTACGCCCCGCGCCCGACCTGGTCGGCGAAGTCGCGCCCCGACAACACGTCGTCCTGCTCCAGCACGTAACCGCCGCGCACGTGCCTGGTCTCGCGGATGCCGACCTGGTACGGCGTGGACACGATGTGCGCCTCCTCGAACCCGGGCACGTAACCGCGCAGGAACGCGACCACCTGGAGCATCTGCAGCGACGTCTCCACCTCGGCGCGGGTGAGGTCGTCGGGGTCGGTGCCGTCGACCCCGTGCGTACGCGTGACGTTGACGCCCACGTCGTGGCGGCCGGGCAGGGTGTAGAGGCCTAGCCGATAGCGGGGGATGGTCCAGTCGCCGGCCGCCCGCGCCCGCTTGATGAGCGCCCCGAACGCCTCGATGGTCGCGCCTGGCGTGGCCCGCAGGCGCTCCACGTCGTACCGGCCGCCGGTCCACCCCTTGGGCGGTTCGAGGTCGTCGGGGTGGTGGCGCAGGTAGTCCCAGACGGCCTCCATGTTCACCCCGCCGACGCGGAAGATGCGGCTGGCCGGCTGGGTACGCCGGTCCGACGCCCGGCCCACGGTGAAGCCGGCTCCCGCCGAGGCCGCCAGGTCGGCGTCGCCCGTACAGTCGACGAGCACCCGCGCGCCGGCGAACTCGATCCCGCGCTTGGTGACCACCCGCACCCCCGCCGGCCCGTCGGGGCCCTGGACGACGTCGAGCGTGGTGGTGTGCAGCAGCAGCTCGACACCCGCGCCGACGGCCAGGTCGAGCAGGTGCAGCTTCAGCACCTCGGGATCCTGGGCCAGGACCGAGCCGAACTGCGGGTCGGTGCTCGCCGCGGTGGCGCCGCCGGCCGGGCGCAGCCGTTCGACCAGCTCGCGGCCGATGCCGCCGAGCGCCCAGTAGCCCTCGCCGTCGGCCGCTCCCAGCAGGTTCATGCCCAGCGCCAGCGCGCCGCCGAGGGTGCCGTACCGCTCCACCAGGAGGGTACGCGCACCGGTGCGGGCGGCCGCGATCGCGGCGACCGCGCCGGCGGTGCCGCCACCGGCCACGGCCACGTCGTAGGTGTCCCTGACGTACATGAGTGTCCCTTCCTTCAGTTGTGTACGGCGGTCGGCTGAGTCGCCATGGCGCGGCCGAGCGCGCGGCGCGGCAGGTCGAAGCCGATGACCGCGATGCAGGCGAGGGTCCAGAAGGCGGTGAGCACGCCGATGGCGGAACCGAGCCCGATCACTCCCGCCAGCGCGCCGCCCCAGACGGGGGACAGGCCGCCGGCGATGGAGCCGAGGTTGTAGGTGGTGCCGAGCCCGGAGGCCCGGAGGGTGGGGTCGAAGTGGTCGGCGATGTACTTGGGCAGCAGCCCGGTGATCCCCAGGCTGGTGAACTCGACGAGGAAGAGGCTCACTGCCAGCACCACGCTGCCCGCCGTGGTCACCGCGAACGTGGTGGCGACGAAGACCAGCGACAGGGCCATGACCCAGATCAGCGCCCGGCGGGTGCCGATCCGGTCGCCGAGGAATCCGGAGGCCCAGTAGCCGAACAGCGCGCCCAGGCTCGCCACGAACATCAGGGTGCCGGTCGCGCCCTCGTCGTACCCGGTGGACTTCAGGTAGGTCGGCATCAGCGACAGGATCGGCCAGGTCGTCGCGAAGTTGGCGAACATCAGGCCGAACAGCGCGGCGGCCACCGGCAGCCAGCGGCGCGACAGCAACTGGAAGAAGGAGACCTTCGGGGCCTCGTCGCGGTCGGCGGCCGAGCGCCACTCCTCCGGCTCGGCCACGCCGAAGCGGATGTAGATGGTCAGCAGGGCGGGAGCGATGCCCACGAAGAACAGGCCCCGCCAGCCGAAGGCGGTGACGATCGGCGCGTACACGGCCGCCGCCAGCAGGCCGCCCGCCGCCCAGCCGGAGACCAGGAAGCCGCTGGCCTTGTTGCGGACGCGTTCGGGCCAGCTCTCCAGCAGCAGGGTGCTGCCCGCGGCGTACTCGCCCGCCATGCCGATCCCGACGACCAGCCTGAAAATCATCAGGGACCAGAAGTCCCAGGACAGGCCGCACAGGAAGGTGGCGAAGGAGTAGAGCAGGACGGATGCGATCATCGCGGTCTTGCGCCCGAAGCGGTCGGCGAAGCTGCCGATGAACGCGCCGCCGAGCCAGCGCGTCGCGAACGTCGCCAGGACCAGGGTCCCGGCGGTCGTGAGGCTCACCTCGAACTCGGTCGCGATGTCCGTCAGCACGTACGTGATCAGGATGAAGTCGAACCCGTCGAGCGTCCAGCCGAGCCAGCTGCCCGCCAGGGCGTGCCAGTGTTGCCGGGAGAGTTGCCGATACCAGGGAGAAGCCGGAGCGGACATCGGCTCACCTCCTGAAATGAGAGGTCGTGACGCACATCACGGTAGGAGCCTGAGGTGATGCGGTCCAATGTGAATAAAGAGGTATGCGATACGTTTCGCGTATGACGTCCGAGGTTGATCTCCGGCTCATCAGGTCGTTCCTCGCGGTGGCGGAGGAGTCGCACGTCGGGCGCGCGGCCGAGCGCCTGCACGTCAGCCAGCCCACGCTCAGCCGTCAGGTGCAGGCGCTGGAGGCGCAGGTGGGAGCGGTTCTGCTGATCCGCGGGCCGCACGGCGTGTCGCTCACGGAGGCAGGCAGGGAGCTGATGGTCGAGGGTGAGCGGCTGCTCGCCCAGAGCGGCCGGGCGCTCGACCGGGCCAGGCGCGCCGCCCGCGGCGACCTCGGCCACCTGTCCGTGGGCTTCGTCGGCTCGGCGCTGGACGCGGTGGTGAGCCTGCTGGGCGAGATGCGGCTGCGGCACGTGGGAGTCGCCTTCACCCTCACCGAGCGGCCGTTCCGCGAGCAGACCGCCGGGCTGGCCACAGGGGAGGACGACGTCGCGTTCGTCCGCGACGAGAACGCGGCCGACAGCGCCTGGCGGCTGGTCGAGCTGCTGCGCGAGGACATGTGCCTGGTGGTGCCTGCCACGCACCCGATGGCGGAGCGGGTACGCGTCACGCGCAAGGAGCTGCTGGCCATGGCCGGCGAGCCGTTCCTGTCGACGCGGCGGTGGATGTCGCTCAAGGGCTTCGAGCCGCGTTCGATGGACGAGGTGGCCAGCACCGTGGCCACGCTGCGGCTGGTCGAGGCCGAGGTCGGCGTCTCGCTCATGCCGGCCCGCTACCGCTCGCAGGCCGGCCCTGGCGTGCGGTTCGTGCCGGTGGCCGGGCACACCAGCTCGCTGCAGCTCGCGTTGCCGCACCGGCCCCAGTCGGCGGTCACGCGGCTGTTCATCGGGCTGGTCGCCGAACGCTTCCCGCCTTGATCGGCGGATGCCATGGCATGGTGGTCGATCGTGCCGCTGTTGCGGTGGAATTCCGGTCTTCATGTTGGCATGTGCGAAGGGTAGGGTGAGAGCTTGTGACGACGTTCCGGATCAGCGAGGCCGCCGCGTTGCTCGGGGTCAGCTCCGACACCGTCCGCCGCTGGGTGGACGCGGGCCGGCTGGCGGCCGAGCGCGACGAGCACGGCCATCGGCGGGTGCGGGGCGCGGAGCTGGCGGCGTTCGCCCGGTCCCAAGTCGAGACGCTCGACGACGCCGGCCGCTCCTCGGCGCGTAACCGCTTTCGCGGGATCGTGACCGAGGTGCTCAGGGATTCGGTGATGGCGCAGGTGGAGATCGCCACAGGGCCGTTCCGCGTGGTGTCGCTGATGAGCCGCCAGGCCGCCGACGAGCTCGGCCTGGAGGTGGGGGTGGTGGCGGTCGCCGTGATCAAGTCCACCAACGTCGTGGTCGAGATTCCCGGTCACGAGCGCGTGGCCGGCGCCTTGTGAGGAGACCATAGGTGTTTCTTTCCCGATGGGTGATCGCCCTGCCGGTCGCGCTCGCGGTCGCCGGGCTGTCCGGATGCGGCTCCGTGGCACCGGCCGGCTCCTCCGCGTCCTCCGCGCCCGCCGGCGGGGCGAATGAGGTGACGGTGTTCGCGGCCGCGTCTCTGACCGGGACGTTCACCGAGCTCGGCAAGCTCTTCGAAGCCGCCCATCCTGGCACGACGGTGCGGTTCAACTTCGGTTCCAGCGCCACGCTGGCCCAGCAGATCGTCCAGGGGGCGCCCGCCGACGTGTTCGCCGCCGCCAGCCCGGCCACGATGAAGACCGTCACCGACGCCTCGCCGGCAGGCGCACCGCGGACCTTCGTCCGTAACAAGCTGCAGATCGCCGTGCCGAAGGACAACCCGGCCGGGGTGGACGAGCTGAAGGACCTCACCGACGCCAAGGTGAAGGTCGCGCTGTGCGCCGAGCAGGTGCCGTGCGGCGCGGCGGCGGTCAAGGCGCTGAACGCGGCCGGGCTGAAGGTCACGCCGGTCACCCTGGAGCAGGACGTCAAGGCCACCCTGACCAAGGTCCGGCTGGGCGAGGTGGACGCCGCCCTGGTCTACAGGACCGACGTGATCGCCTCGGCCGGGCAGGTGCGGGGCATCGCCTTCCCCGAGGCGGACCAGGCGATCAACGACTACCCGATCGCCACCCTGGCCCAGGCGCCCGCCGGCGACCTGGCCGGGCAGTTCGTCGACCTGGTGCGCTCGCCGCAGGGCATGGACGTGCTGACCAAGGCGGGGTTCGAGGCGCCTTGAGCTCGCGTGCCGACCAGGGAGGCGCCTTGAGGTCGCGCACCGACCAGGGAGGCGCCTTGAGGTCGGGTGCTGACGGGGTGGGGGTCGAGGGGCCTTGAGGGCGCGTGCTGACCAGGGAGGGGCCTTGAGGTCGCGTGCCGGTCTGTCCCGTGGGCGGCTGCCGTGGATGCTGGTGCTGCCCGCGGTGCTCGGCCTGGCGTTCCTGGTGTTGCCGCTGGCCGGGCTGCTGATCAGGGCGCCCTGGCCGACGCTGCTCACCCGGCTCGCCCAGCCGCAGGTGCTGGAGGCGTTGCGGCTGTCGCTGGTGTGCGCCACCGTGGCCACGGCCGTGTGCCTGCTGTTCGGCGTGCCGCTGGCCTGGCTGCTGGCCAGGGTGTCGTTTCCCGGCCGGCGGATGGTCCGGGCCCTGGTGACCGTGCCGCTGGTGCTGCCACCGGTGGTGGGTGGCGTCGCGCTGCTGCTCGTGCTGGGGCGGCGCGGGCTGATCGGGGAGTGGCTGGACACGACGTTCGGGATCACACTGCCGTTCACCACGGCCGGGGTCGTCATCGCCGAGGCGTTCGTGGCGATGCCGTTCCTGGTGATCAGCGTCGAGGGGGCGCTGCGGGGCGCGGACCAGCGGTTCGAGGAGGCCGCCGCCACGCTCGGCGCTTCGCGGTGGACGGTGTTCCGCCGGGTCACACTGCCGCTCATCATGCCGGGCGTGGTGGCGGGGGCGGTGTTGTGCTGGGCGCGGGCGCTGGGCGAGTTCGGCGCGACGATCACCTTCGCGGGCAACTTCCCCGGCACGACCCGTACGATGCCGCTGGCCGTCTATCTCGCGCTGGAGACCGAGCCTGAGGCGGCCATCGTGCTCAGCCTCGTGCTGCTCGCCGTATCCGTGATCATCCTGGCGAGCCTGCGCGATCGGTGGGTGAACTCGCCATGACGCTCCACGCTCACCTGGTCGTCACCCGGCCCGCCTTCACCCTCGACATCGCTCTGAAGGTGGCCCCGGGCGAGGTCGTCGCGCTGCTCGGCCCCAACGGCGCGGGCAAGACCACCGCGCTGCGCGCTCTGGCCGGGCTCACCGCCGTGTCCGGCGGCCAGATCACTCTGGACGGCCGGCCGTTGCACACCCTGCCCGCCGAGCGCCGCCCGATCGGCATGGTCTTCCAGGACTATCTGCTCTTCCCGCATCTGTCGGCCCTGGACAACGTGGCCTTCGGACCGCGCTGCCAGGGCGTCTCCAAGGCCGAAGCCCGCCGTACGGCCGCCGCGCTGCTCGACCGCGTCGGGCTCGCCGATAGGGCGGCGGCCAGGCCAGGCCGGCTGTCCGGCGGTCAGGCCCAGCGGGTGGCGCTCGCCCGCGCCCTGGCCGTACGTCCCCGCCTGCTCCTGCTCGACGAGCCGCTGGCCGCGCTGGACGCGCACACCCGCCTGGAGATCCGCTCCCGGCTACGCCGCCACCTGGCCGACTTCGACGGCGCCACCGTGCTGGTCACCCACGATCCGCTCGACGCCATGGTGCTGGCCGACCGGCTGATCGTCATCGAGGATGGCGCCATCGTCCAGCAGGGCACCCCCGCCGACGTGGCCCGCAACCCCCGCACCGAGTACGTCGCCCGCCTGGTCGGACTCAACCTGTATCGCGGCCCGGCCGACGGGGCCCGGGTCAAGATCGGCGAGTTGCTCTTCAGCACCTCAGAACACCTGGAGGGGCCCGCGTTCGTCGCGTTCCCGCCCGCCGCGGTGGCGCTCTACCGCACCCGCCCCGACGGCAGCCCGCGCAACCTCTGGCAGGCCCGCATCGAGGGCATCGAACGGCACGGCGACAACGTACGCGTCCACCTCGACGGCCCGATCACCGCCTTCGCCGACATCACCCCGGCCGCCCTCGCCGACCTCGACCTGACCCCAGGCCAGTCGATCTGGGCATCGGTCAAGGCCACCGAGACCCACGCCTACCCCGCGTGACTCCCCGGCTACGGTTGGATGGTGCGCTTCCACCATGCGTCCGGAGCCGATGGCGGCCGCGCCGGGGACGGCCAGGCCGGTCTCGCGCCCCGGCGATCCTCAGGCCACGGGGTGGATGCTGTCGCCGGGATCGAAGGACGTCGGCAACCGCAGGTCCTTCAGCGTCCCGCCGCCTTCCAGGCAGTCGACGAGCATCCGCGCCGACTCCTGCCCCAGCCGGTACGGGTCCCGGCGCACGATGGCGATCCGCGGCCGGAAGAACCGCAGCAGCGGCACCTCGTCGCAGGTCACCAGCGAGACGTCCGGCGTACCCGCCGCCTCCATGGCGCCCAGCACGCTGCCGAGCATCTGGTTGTTGCCTGCGATGAAGGCGGTGGGTGCGTCGGGACCCTTGAGAAGGTCGAGCAGCCCTTCCGGCGCCAGAGCGGTGAAGCCGGCGGTCGAGCGGACCGTGCAGCGGACACCGAGCGACTCGGCCGTCCCGGTGGCCGCCTCGATGCGCTCGCGCCCGGGGCGCAGGGTGGCGAGCCCGGCGACCAGCGCGATGTGCCGGTGCCCGGCCGCGTGCAGCGCCCGCACCGCGCCGGAGATGCCGGTGCGGTGGTCGGAGCAGACCGAGCCGATGCCGGTGGTCAGCCGGATCTCCCTGTCGATCGCCACCATCGGCCCGTCGAAGCCCTCGAGCGCGGCCAGCAGCTTCGGGTCGCGCTCGGTCGTCACGGACAGCAGCAGGCCGTCGACCCGCCGCTGCTCCAGCATCCGCAGGTTGTGCAGCTCGCGCTCGGGCTCGCCCATGGAGTTGCTGAGCAGCAGGGAGTAGCCGCGCTCGCCGAGCACGGCCTCCGCGCCCAGCGCGATCTGCGCGAACAGCGGGTTGGAGATGTCGCCGATGGCGAACCCGACCGTACGGGTGGCGCCGCGCCTGAGCATCTGCCCGAGCACGTTGGGCCGGTAGCCGAGCTCGTCGACGACCGCCATGACCCGGTCGCGCGTGGCCCTGCTGACGTCGGGGTGGCCGGACAGCACGCGTGACACCGTGGAGACCGCGACCCCCGCCCGCTGCGCCACGTCGCGGAGGTTGGCGCGGCCGCCTGGCTCGGCGGCCGGCCTCGACTCGCCGCCCAAGGCTTTCCCCATCTCCGCTTCGAATCGTTACCGGAGCAATCCTATGCGTCGAGGCGGTGCCGGTTGATGTAGTCCCAGTCGAGCTCCCAGCCGAAGCCCGGTCCCGTCGGCAGTTCCAGGTGCCCGTCCACGAGCCGCGGCCGGTTGCCCACGATGGACCACCAGAACGGGTCGCGGTCCGGGTGGAAGCACTCGGCGAACGTGCCGTGCGGCACGCTCGCGATCAGGTGCGTGCTGACCTGCGGCTCCTCGTGGTGTCCCATCTCCACGTCGTACGTGGTCGCCACCGCGGCCGTACGACGCCAGGCCGTCGGCCCGCCGGACCAGGAGGCGTCGAAGTTGCACACGTCGATCGAGCCGGTCTCCATCAGGTCCCTGCAGCCGCTGGGAGTGAGCTCGGTCTGCCCGGCGGCGACGGGGATGCCGCCGATGCTCCGTACGTCCCGCAGCCCGCGCCGGTCGTTGTGCCAGCGCACCGGCTCCTCGAACCAGCGGATGCCGAGGTCCCTGACCCGGTTGCACAGATCGACCGCCTCCGGGACGGTGTATCCCTGGTTGGCGTCGATGCACAGCACGAAGTCCGGGCCCGCGGCCTCGCGCGCGGCGGCCACCCGCTCGGCGTCGACGGCGGGGGAGCGGCCGCCGACCTTGAACTTCATCCCGGCCAGTCCGAGCTCGTCGCGGTAGTAGGCGATCTCCTCCGCGATCGGACCGAGGGGCTCGCCGTAGTAACCGCCGATCGCGGTCATCGGCACCCGGTCGCGGGCACCGCCCCACAGGCGCCACAGCGGCTGCCCGAGCGCCTTGCCGACCGCGTCCCAGACCGCGGAGTCCACGCCGGCGAGCGCGACGAGCCCGATCCGCCGGTCGCGCAGGATGTCGAACGTGGCCGGGTACATGGCCGCCCAGCATTTCTCGGTGGCCATGGCGTCCATGCCGGTGACGACGGGCGCGATCTCGTTCTGGATCAAGGCCAGGATCTCGGCGGCGGTGGCGTCCTCGTCGCCGACGTACGCCTCCCCGACGATCCCCTGGTCGGTGGTCAGCCGTACGACGATGGTCGCCCGGTGGGTCATGTGGTAGAAACTGCCCTTGAACTCCCGCGCCAGCGGGGCCCTGATGGGGATCGCCTCGATGTCGATGATCTTCAATGGCGTCATGCGCGTACGGTCGCCTCCTTGGTCGTCTTGGGGAACATCTCGACGCCTCTGGTCTCGGGTCCGAGCGCGACCGAGACGACCGTGATCAGGCCGAGCACCACGATGTAGAGCACCACCCAGTGCGGCTCCCCACCGCCCAGCGCCAGGAGCGAGACCGAGATCATCGGCGCGAGCCCGCCGGAGAGCGGCGCGAAGCCCTCACGGGCCAGGGCGAAGCCGCTGTAGCGGGTGCTCGGCGGGAACATCTCGGCGTACCAGGCGGCCTGGGCCGAGGTCATCATGATCTTGGCGATCGACGAGGCGAAGATGATCGACAGCCAGATCCACAGCGTGCTGCCGGTGTCCAGCAGCAGGAAGAACGGATAGGCGAACAGCGCAGACAGCACGCCGCCGAGGATGTACACCGGTTTGCGCCCGATCCGGTCCGACAGCGCCGCGAAGGCGGGAATGGTGACGAACTGGACCGCCGAGGCGATCAGCAGGCCGGTCAGCACCATCTGCTCCGGCAGGCCCACCTGCTCGGTGACGTACACGATGATCAGCGACTCGAAGATGTAGGCCATCGACTTGTCGCCCATCTGCGCGCCCCACGCGCAGAACAGGTTGCGCGGCGTGCGCTTGAACACCTCGACGACCGGCCGCCTGACCTGCAGCCCCGACTTCTTGACCTCCTGGAAGACGGGCGTCTCGTGCAGCCGCAGCCGCATCACCAGACCGACCCCGACCCCCACGATGCTGAGCAGGAACGGCACCCGCCAGCCCCACGTCAGCATGTCCTCCTCCGGCAGCCCGGACACCATCGCGTAGACGCCGTTGGACATGATCAGCCCGGCCGCCACGCCGGTGTACGGGAGCGCGGAGTACAGCCCGCGGCGGCGCTTCGGCGCGGTCTCGGCCAGCATCAGCACCGCGCCCGCCGTACTCCGCTCCGGCGCCGAAGCCCTGCACGGCGCGCAGCAGCGACAGCAGCACCGCGCCCCAGACCCCGATCGAGGCGTACGTCGGCAGCACCCCGATCAGCGTGGACGCCACGCCCATCAGGACGAGCGTGATGATCAGGACGTTCTTCCTGCCGATCCGGTCGCCGAAGTGCCCGAAGAACGCCCCGCCCAGGGGGCGCACCAGGAAGCCGACGGCGAACGTGGCGAACGAGCTGATCGTCCCCGTCGTCTTGTCGAACTGCGGGAAGAACAGCTCCGCGAACACCACCGAGGACGCGATGGAGAACAGGTAGTAGTCGTACCACTCGACCGCCGTGCCGATGATGCTGGAGAGCAGCACGCGGCGCAGCTCAGGACGGCTCAGCTCACGCGGGGCGGCCGCCGGCGCGCTCATTGGACCAGGCCGTTCTCGTCGTACGTCACGGCGTACTTGCGGATGAAGTCCTCGTCGAGGTCCCAGCCCAGGCCCGGCCGCTCGCTCAGCCTGATGACGCCGCCGGTCAGGTCGGGCTTGTTGGCGATCAGACCGTGCCAGATGGGGTCGCGGTCGACGTGCATCGTGTCGGCGAAGGTGCCGTTGGGGATCGCCGAGAGCAGGTGGGCGCCGATGTGTGCCTCCTCGTGGTGGCTCATCGTCACGTCGAAGGTCAGCGCCATCGCCGCGACCCGCAGCCACTCGGTCGGCCCGCCGGACCAGGAGCCGTCGAAATTGCAGAAGTCGATCGCCCCGGCGACCATCAGGTCCCGGCAGCCTCCGGCGGAGAACTCGCTCTGTCCCGCGCAGACGCGGGCACCCGACCGGTAACGGACGTCCCGCATCCCCCGGTGGTCGTTGTCCCAGCGTACGGGCTCCTCGAAGTAAAAAAGGCCGTGGTCCTCGACCAGCCGGGCGAACCTGATCGCCTGCTCCGGGTTCCAGCCCTGGTTGGCGTCGGCGATGAGCACGAAGTCGTCGCCGACCGCCTTGCGCGCCTCGATGAACCGGGCCGCGTCCTCCTCCGGGCTCAGGCCGCCGACCTTGAACTTCATGCCGTGCACGCCCGCGTCCTTGGCCCGCCGCAACTCGGCGTCGATGCCGCCTGGCTCGTCGTAGTAGCCGCCGGTCCAGATCATCGGGATCTCGTTGCGGAAGCCGCCCCACACCCGCCAGAGCGGCTGGCCGTAGCACTTGCCGATCGCGTCCCACAGCGCGGTGTCCACGCACGCCTGGGCGACCAGGCCGATGCGCCGGTCGCGGAGGATGTTGAAGGTCACCGGCCGCATGAGCTGCCAGACGCGCTGAACCTGCAGGGCGTCCTCGCCCTGGATCCGCGGCAGGATCTCGTCGTGGACGGCCCGCTCGATCGCGGCATTGGTGTCGTCCTCGTCGCCGACGAAGGCCTCGCCCACGATGCCGTTGTCCAGGTGGACCCGGGTGACGATCGTCGACCGGTGGGTCATCGAGTAGTAGCTGCCCCGGTAGACGCGCCCCAGCGGCACGCGTAGCGGGATGGTCTCGATTCTCTCGATCCGCATGGACGCCTCAGCTCCTCTATTCCTGGAAACGTTTGCGGGAACGTTTCCAGCAGATTACGAACTGCTTTTACGCGTTGTCAACCATGCGTGTGAGCTTTGGGTCCGCGCCGCCGCGGCGCTTCGCGCAGAAGGCCGCGGGGCGGGCCTCGTCTAGCCCTGAGAGAGGGCGACGATCAGAGAGAGGAGCGCGACGGGGCCCATCACGGCCACCGTCACCACGGTCGCGCTGTGGCCGGGCAGGAGGCGGGCGAGCGTACGCGTGGCGGCCTGACGGACCGCGCCCGCGCCGGGCAGCACGAAGAGTCCCAGCGTGAAGACGCCCGCGGCGAGGGACTCCGCCTGGTCGCCGGTCAGCCGGTCGGCCCAGTGCAGCAGGCTCGCGGCGACGATGCCGACGGCCAGCGAAAGCAGCACGTGGCCCGCGGTCACGAGCGCCGTCTTGGGCGCCGTTCGCCGGTGCTCGCCGAAGAGGTGTTCGCCGACGCGCAGCGCCAGGGAGAGCACGGCGGCGAACATCCCCACGATGACCGGCATGACCACGGTCAGCGCCACCAGCGTGACGAGCAGCAGCACCCCGACGAACCCGCTGCTCGCCAGGAACGGCTGACGTTCCGCGGGCTCAGGTTCCGGCGCGGACGGGCGGCCCGCCACCCGCTGGTCGGTACGCGGCGCCGGGGCAGGCGGTTGTTCTTTGCGCCTCCGGGCGTACTTGACCGGTGGCAGCAGTTCGGAGATGGTGTCCATGGTCAGCGTGCGGGTGACGGGCTTCCTGCCGCCGCCCGGATCGAGCGCCCTGGCCATCCGCAGCAACTCCCGCGCGCTGGGCCGGGCCGCCGGGTCCACCTGCAGCGCCCGCGACAACCAGGCTCGCAACCACGCCGGAGCCCGGTCGATCTGCGCCCGGCCTTCCATGGTGTTGTAGCAGACCGCCTCGAACGTTCCGGTGCCGAACGGCGGCGACCCCGTCGCGGCGAAGAACACCGTCGAGGCCAGCGCGTGCACGTCGGCCGCCTGGGTGATCTGCGATTCACGGATGATCTCCGGTGCCAGATACCCCGGCGTCCCGACGAACATCCCCGACCGCGTCAGTCTGACCGCGTCGACCAGATGCGCGATCCCGAAGTCGATGACCAGCGCCTCCCCGTCGACCAGCATGACGTTGGACGGCTTGAGGTCCCGGTGGATCACGCCGGCCGCGTGCACGGCCACCAGCGCCTGGCACAGCCCCTGGGCGAGCTTGACGACCTCGCGCGGGCCCAGCGCGCCGTCGGCCAGCACGGTGTCCTCCAGTGTGCGGCCAGGTGCGAACCTGGTCACGACGTACGGCTGCTCGCCCGCCAACTCGGCGTCGATCACCTCGGCCACGTTCGGGCTGCGTACCCGCCGCATGGTCTCCACCTCGCGGACCAGCCGGTCGCGGGCCTTGAGGTCGGCCGCCACGTGCGGGTGCAGCACCTTGATCGCGACCTCGCGGCCCTCGCCGTCGACACCGAGGTGGACGACCCCCATGCCACCCTCGCCGATCTTCCTGACCACTCGATAAGGGCCGAGATGCTCCTGCGTCCGAGCGCCCATCCCCAACGTCATCCTCCGAATCTCCCTCAGCACGCCGGGCTCCGTGCCCACTGGCCCGGCGGTCCTTTTCGCGACATGCCCCCGAGACGCACAGTAAGCGAAGATCTGCGCAGGCGCGGCGCCGAGAGCGAAACCGTCAGCGCCGCGGCGCCGCCTCCGCCGGGCTGTGAGACGCCGTCTAAGGTCGCGGTATGCGCATCCTGTCGTTGCTCCCCGCCGCCACCGATATCGTCGCCGAGCTGGGCCTGGGCGGTGACCTGGTCGGCCGAACCCATGAGTGCGACTGGCCGGCCGACCTGGTGGCGTCCGTGCCGGTGGTCACGGCGGCCGAGTTCTCGGCCGACCGGATGAGCAGCAGGGAGATCTCCGACGCGGTCGGAGGGGCCGCCCACCAGGGCTCGTCCCTCTACACGCTCGACGTGGAGCGGCTGGCGGAGCTCGCCCCCGACGTGGTGCTGACCCAGGACCTGTGCGACGTGTGCGCGGTCTCCTACACCGGCGTCTCGGCGGCGGTCCGCCTGCTCGACGCCGGGCCGCGGGTGATCAGCCTGGAGCCGCGCACGCTTCCCGACGTGCTGGGCTGCGTCGAGCGGGTGGGCGAGGTGCTGGGCGTGCCCGAGGTGGCGGCCCGGCGGGTCCGCGAGCTGGAAGAACGGCTGGAGACGGTACGCGAGCTGGTCGCGGACCGGCCGCGCCCGCGCGTGGCGGCGATCGAGTGGCTGGACCCGCTCTGGCCCGCCGGTCACTGGGTGCCGGAACAGATCCGGTGCGCGGGCGGCGAGCCGCTGCTCGCCGAGGCCGGGGAGCACACCTCGCCCATCGGGTGGGAGAGGGTCCGCGAGTCGCGGCCCGACGTGATCCTGCTGCTGCCCTGCGGCTTCCCGCCGGAGCGCACGGAGTCGGAGTGGCGGGAGCTGACCCGGCTGCCTGGCTGGGCCGAGCTGCCCGCCGTACGCGCCGGGGCGGTGTGGGTGCTCGACGGGCCCGCCTACTTCAACCGGCCGGGGCCGAGGGTGGTCAGAGGGGCCGAGGTGCTGGCCCACGTCCTGCACGGCGTACGCGCCGGTGACCAGGTCACCCCGGCGGAGGCCCACCGTGTCGGCTGAGCGGCCGGAATAGGACGGGGGAGGGCGCTGTTCGAAGCCGGCAAGTTTAACTTTCAACTTCTGGCAGGAACATCATGGAAATCGCCTTCATGCTCGTGATGAGCGTCATCGTCGGCAGCGCCCTCACCGGTGCGGTGGCCGCCCTCGTGCTGAGCGGCATCAGGGACCGGCAGTGGCCGGTGCACCTGGTGCGGCGCGTCGTCTACCGCGGCTTCCTGCCCCGCTGACCACTTCTCTCATGCCGTGGCGAAGCGGGTGAGCACCGCCTCGGGGCGGACGAAGGGCAGGGCGTGCCGGAAGACCCGGTAGTAGGCCAGCTCCTCCTTGGTACGCAGCTCGAAGTCGCACTCGCCGCGCGCCGCGGAGAGCTCCTCGTCGCTGACCCGCCGCTCGAAGTGCCCCGTGAGCAGGTCCTGGGCTCCGCTGCCCGTACCGAACTGGGCTTTGCGCCGCCACAGGAGCCGGTCGGGCAGCCGGCCCGCGAACGCCCGGCGCAGGTGGCCCTTCTCCATGCCGCCGGACTCCAGCGCCTTCAGCTCGGGCGGCAGGGACATGGCATGGGCGATGACGTCCGCGTCGAGGAAGGGGACGCGGGCCTCCAGGCCGTGCGCCATCGTCACGCGGTCGCAACGCTGGAGGTTGAGGCCGTGCAGGTGCTCCAGGGTACGCACCAGCTCCGCCTCCAGCTCACCGGGCCCCGCGTGCTCACGGTGGTAGTAGTCGTAGCCGGCGAACAGTTCGTCGGCGCCCTCGCCGGTCAGCACCGCCTTGACGTGCCGCGAGGCGAGCTCGGACAGGAACCAGTTCGGTACGGCGCTGCGGATGAGGCTGGCGTCGAAGGACTCGACGGAGGCCACCACCTCGTCCAGGGCGAAGACGGCCTCCTCGGCGTCGAAGACGGCCTCGTGGTGCTCGGTGCCGAGGAACTCCGCCACCTCGCGTGCCGCCAGCAGGTCGGGGGAGTCCGCGGTGCCGACCGCGAAGGTCTTCAGCCGCCTGCCCTGCGCGGCGTAGTCCGCGGCGGCGATCGCGGCGACCAGACTGGAGTCGAGGCCGCCGGAGAGGAAGACGCCCACGTCGACGTCGGCCATCAGGTGCCGGACGACCGAGTCGACCAGCACGTCACGGGTGGCCTTCTCGGCCTCCTCGGCCGTCACGCCCTCCCACACGCCGGAGCCGGTCCGCGGCACGGCGTCGGCGAATCGTACGAGGCCCTCCTGCGGCGTCCAGTAGCAGCCGGGCGGGAACGACTCCGCGGCGGCCTGCACGGCCAGCGGGAAGGCCCGCAGCTCGGAGGCGAAGTGGATGCCGTCACCATCGTCAGCCCAGTACAGCGGCTTGATGCCGAGCCGGTCGCGGGCCGCGACGAAACGCCCGCCGGGGGCGGCGGCGCACAACGCCCACATGCCCTGGAGCCGGTCGAGCGCGCCAGGCCCGTACGACCGCAGGAGCGCGAGGGCGGCCTCGCTGTCGGAGGCGGTGGCGAACTGCTCCTCGCCGAGGCTTTCGCGGATGTGCGTGTGGTTGTAGATCTCGCCGTTGCAGACCAGGGACCAGCCGTCGGGCGAGCCCAGGGGCTGGCGGCCGCCGGCGAGGTCGACGATGGACAGCCGCGTGTGGCCGAGCCAGGCGTGGCGGCCGACGAGCCAGTGGTCGCTGTCGTCCGGGCCGCGGTGGGTGATGCGCGAGAGCATCCCGTCGCCCGCGGCGCTGACGGACAGCGGATCGGTCTCTGGTCGGTCGCGATAGATAGCTGCGATGCCACACATGGGATCCAACCGTACGCTGTGCGATATATCCGGACAAAAGCGGTCATGGGTTTTATGGTGGCCCTTACTCCTACCTCTACCCCTGCGTCGCCGTCGCAGGCCCGGCGTGTGACCGCGCGCTCGCGGCCCCGATCTGTTGCTCGACGCGTGTCTCCGGGGTCGTCACCGCCACCGCGAGCGCCCCGAGGGCCACCACGACGAGGTAGTAGCCAGGGGACACGGGGGTGCCGGTGACGTCGACCAGCCACGTGCCGACGAACGGCGCCGTACCACCGAAGAGCGCGAAGGCCAGGTTGTAGCTGATGGCGGCTCCCGTGACACGGGTGGCGGCGGGGAGCAACTCGACGAAGAAGGTGTAGCTGCCGCCCCCGTACGTGCACAGCGCCGCGGCGAGCAGCAGTTGCCCGATCGCCGCGGAGCCGAAGGATCCGCTGGTGACCAGGAGGAACGCGGGCACGCTGACCACCGCGACCGCCGCCGCGCCGATGACCAGCATCGGCTTGCGGCCGAACCTGTCGGAGAGCCGCCCGCCGATCGGCAGCAGCACGGAGAACGAGAGCAGCGCGACGGCGTTGGCCGCGAGGGACTCCAGCAGGCTCAGCTTGACGACCGTCTGGAGGTAGGTGACGAAGTAGCCGACGAGGACGTAGAAGCCGAGGCCGGACAGGGCCATGACGGCGAAGATCTGGCCGAGCCTGGTCCAGTTGCCGCGCAGGGAGCCGCGTACGGGACTGGCCTCGATCGCGTTCTTCCGCCGCAGCTCCTGGAACACCGGGCTCTCCTCGGTGCGCCTGCGGATGTAGATGCCGACCAGGGAGAGCGGCAGGGCGACGAGGAACGGGACGCGCCACCCCCACGAGGCGTAGGCCGCGTCGGACATCGCGCCGGTGACTCCCATGATGAGCACGAGCGCGACCACGGACGTCGCGGCGGAGGCGGCGACCGTGACGCCGATCCAGGTGGCGCGGCGCTGGAAGGGGGCGTGTTCGAGCACGAACGACGGCGCCCCGACCGCCTCGCCGCCCGCCGAGAACCCCTGGACCAGCCGGCACAACACGAGCAGGATGGGCGCGATGACCCCGGCGGCGGCGTGCGTGGGCAGCAGGCCGATCAGCGCCGTCGAGACGCCCATGCAGATGAGCGTGGCGTACAGGACGGCCCGGCGGCCCACGCGGTCGGCGAGCGCGCCGAAGAACACCCCGCCAAGGGGCCGGGCGACGAACGCGACGCCGTACACGGCGAAGGCCGACAGCAGGCTCGCCACCGGGTCGTCGCCGGGGAAGAACGCGTCGGCGACGGCCACGGCCGAGAAGCCGTAGATCGCGAAGTCGTAGAACTCGACGAACTGGCCCGTGCTCGCCCCGAGCAGCACCCGCCGCTGCGCGGCGCTCGTGCCACCGGGACTGATGAAGTCGCTGATCATGGAGGGGGTGGATCCTTTCGGCCTGGCGGTCAGCCCGGGAAGGCGAGCGCGCGAGCAGGGTTGGCCACGGTGATCTGCGCGATCTGGACGTCGTTGATCGCCTTGCGCCGCATCAGCGGCAGGACGTGCTCGAGGATGTGGGTGTAGCCCTCGCCGCCGTAACGCGTGAGGTTGGTCTTGTGACAGATGTCCTGGGAGATGAGGACCTGGGACGCGAAGCCGCCCTCGATCAGATCCACGATGTAGTCGACGCGGGTCGCGTCGTTGGGCATGTCGATCGGCGCCAGGGAGTAGTAGCTGGACTCCTGCCCGAACAGGTCGAACTCGACATAGCACCCGGTGCCCGCGATGGCGCGCATCTCCAGCGCGGAGAAGACGGTGCGCTCGACGTGGCTCATGATGACCCGCGACGGGTCGACACCCTCCCCGATCACCAGATCCAGCGCCTGGCCTGGGGAGCGCGGGTCGCGGCCTGGATGGATCATCAGGGCCGCGCCGGTCTCCTTCTGCGCCGCGCAGGCGGCCCGCAGCACCTTCTCCTCCTCGCGGTGCGGCGGGTGGCTGAGCCCGATCTCACCGATGACGCCCGACCTGATCGACGTGCCGCCCACGCCGTGCCTGAGGTCGGCGACGATCTCCTCGGCGAGGTCGTCCCGGTCCCTGGTCGCCACGTCGGCGGGGTGGTAGTCGCGGTAGTAGAAGCCGGAGCCCATGACGACGTGGACGCCGCTACGCCTGGAGACCTCGGCCAGCCCGGCGGGGTCGCGGCCGAGCCCGATGCTGGTGGCGTCCACGACCGTGCCGCCGCCCGCCTCGGCATACCTTCGCAACTCGGCCACGGCGACGTCGGGGCTGTCGAGGCGGAGGTCCTCGGAGGTGTGGTCACGGCGTACGCGGTAGTGGTTGTCCAGGGTGATCGGGGCGTTGTCGAGGGCCCGCTCGCCGACCGTGGCGCGCGGTGACAGCGGCCTGGACAGGTCGGAGAGCAGGTGCTCATGGGGCTGTGTGTGCCCCAGAGCCGCCGGGTCGACGTCGCCGAGAACGGTGCGGACGATGGACTGCGACACGGGTCCTCCCGTGGATCATGCCCAGGCCGGGCGCTGTCCCGGAGGCTGGGCCCGCAGGTCGCCCGAGCGCGCGTGGCCCTCGAAGCGCTCCGCGCGGGCGGCACGCCCGCACAGCTCGCCGAGATACGCGCTGGCGGCGTCTGTGGTCACCTCCTGGTACGTGACGGTCTTGAGGTACATCCCGACCCACAGCCCGCCGGTGTAGCGGGCGGCCTGCCTGGTCGGAAGCACATGGTTGGTGCCGATGACCTTGTCGCCGAAGGAGACGCAGGTCCGCTCGCCGAGGAACAGCGCCCCGTAGTTCCTGAGCCGGTCCAGGGCCAGGCGCGGGTTCTGGGTCAGCACCTGTACGTGCTCGCTGGCGAACTCGTCCGACACGGCGAACGCCTCGTCCAGGCCGTCGACCACGATGACCTGACCGTGATCCCGCCAGGCGGGACCGGCGACGTCGCGGGTGGGCAGCTTCGCCAGCTGCTCGTCCACCTCGCGCAACGTCGCCTCGGCGAGGCCGCCGGAGGTGGTGACGAGGATCGCGGGGGAGTCCGGGCCGTGCTCGGCCTGGCTCAGCAGGTCCACCGCGACCACGAAGGGGTCGGCGCTCTCGTCGGCCACGATCAGCACCTCGGTCGGGCCCGCGAACAGGTCGATGCCCACCTCCCCGAACAGCTGGCGCTTCGCCTCGGCCACGTACGCGTTGCCGGGACCGACGAGCATGTCCACCCGCTCGATCGACTCGGTCCCCAGAGCCAGCGCGGCCACCGCCTGCGCGCCGCCGAGCAGGTAGATCTCGTCGGCGCCGGCCAGGTGGATAGCGGCGATCGTGGCATCGGGGAGCTCACCGCCGCCCGCCGGCGTGCAGGCCGCCACCCTTCGCACTCCGGCGACCTTGGCGGGCACGATCGTCATGTGCGCGGAGGCGAGCAGGGGGTAACGTCCGCCCGGCACGTACGCGCCGACCGACCCGACGGGAATGCTCCGCTGCCCGAGCAGCACCCCCGGCTGCATCTCCTCCTCGAAGTCGTGGAGTGAGGCCCGCTGCCGCACGGCGAACCCGCGAACGTTCTCCTGCACCTCGCGGATGTCGGCGAGGGTCTGCCGGTCCACGCGGCTCAGCGACTCCTCGATCTGCCGCTCGCTCAGCCGGAAGTCGGCGGGCGCCCACCGGTCGAGCCGCGCGGAATGGTCGCGGACCGCCGCGTCACCCCGCTTCCTGACGTCGGCGATGATCTCGGCGACCACCGTACGGGGTTCCGACCGCGATTCCGCGGGCGCCGTCCCCTGCGCGGCTTTGACGATCCTGCGCATGTGTCTCCTTGCCCCAGCAGGACTTCGCGAAAAGCCATACGGGCTGGTCAGAGGCCATTTTCAGGGAGCATAGGCGACACCATGCCATGGCACAATAGGGGCAAATCCAGTCGAATCGATAGGGTTTCCCTATGACGTTGCAGCAACTGCAGGCGTTCCTGGAGGCGAGGAAGGGCGGCTCGTTCACCGCGGCGGCACGGATTCTCGGGCTGACCAGCCGTCGGTCTCGGAGCTGGTGCGCCGGCTGGAGGACGAGCTCGGCATGGAGCTGTTCCGCCGCGCGGGCCGGGGGCTGGTCAGCACGCCCGCGGGCGACGAGCTGGCTCCCTTCGCCGAGCAGGCGCTGGCCGCGGCCGAGCTGGGCGTCACGGCCGTACACGCGCTCCGCGACCTCGACGGCGGCACCGCGACCTTCGGCCTGCTGCGCAACGCGGAGTTCTACGCGCTGTCGGAGCTGGCCCTGCACTTCCACCGGCGCCATCCCCGCGTGCGGGTCCGCCTGGTGGGTCAGAACTCCGCCGAGACCGCCGCGGCCGTCCAGAGTGGTGACATCGAGGCCGGACTGGTCGCGCTGCCCGTGGACCAGCAGAACCTGTCCGTGACCCCGCTGGTGCGCGACGAGGTCGTGTACATCACCGCGGACCGCGCCCGCGCCCGCTCACCGCGCACCATCACCGACGTGGCGACCGCCCCCATGATCCTGTACGACGCCCACTACGGCGACAACGACCCGGCCAGGCGGCAACTCAGCACGCGGGCCCGGCTGGCCGGCGTCACCGTCGAGCCGCTCATCGAGGTCGAACATCTCGCCTCGGCCCTGGCCCTGGTGCGCGCAGGCGTGGGCGACACCTTCGCCTGCCGGGCCGCCGTCGCCAGCGACACGTTCCCCGGCGGGCTACACGTGGTCTCCTTCGCCGAGCCGATGTACGACACGATCGCCCTCGTCACCCGGCGCGGCCACACCCTCTCCCCGGCCACGCGCGAGCTCGCCCGCTTCGCCCAGCAGACCCTCCTGGACCACCAGCGCGGCCCGGCCGGCACGGCGCAGATCATCCCCGCGGCCGAGATCCGGCAGCCTCGGAGTCAGCGGAGCGGGTAGCCGTAGCGGAGCATGCCCGGGGCGGTGAAGGCGGTGATGATGCGGCGGCGGGCCGGGCGCATCGCCGTCCGCCACTCCTCGTCCGCCCTGAGCGGCACCACACCCGTACGGATGCGCATCGGGTTGCCCGCCACGCTGTGATCGGCGGGCAGGTCGATCGTGCCGTCGCCGAGGAACGGCGTCTCGGGCGACGGCAGCCCGGCGAACTCCAGGACCCTGGACAGCTCCTGGCGGGGCCGGGCGATGAAGTCCTCGTACCGCATGAGCGTCCACGGGGTGCTGGTCAGGCGGAAGGACTCGATGGCGGCGTTGAAGGCCAGCCACTCGGAGGCGGTCTGCGCCGGTGAGTGGGTGGCCATCAGGCGTCCGCCCTTGTCGGCGCGCCTGACCTGGCGGGACCAGGAGTGGACGACGCCGTGCGGGCCGCGTACGAGCTGGACGATGCGCAGGTCGACGCCGGGCACGCGGCGCAGCAGCAGCGCCGAGGTGGGGAACTTGGAGGAGTCCACGATCACCGAGCTCCCGCTGACCTCGGCGATCCCCCGGTAGACCGTGGCCATGGTCTCGGCGTACTGGTGGACGCGCCGCCCGAAGGCGCCCGTGTTGCCGGGCAGCACGTGGCGCGGAACGTGCCTGATGCGCATGACCGAGTGGTGGAGCCTGGCCATCTCGGCGGCGTCCACGTTCCGCCAGCCGCCGAAGGCGGCCTCGCCGACCTCCTGCCAGAACGCGCAGCGGGCGAACTTCCTGTTGCACCCGCAGCGCTGGTTCTTCGTCACGCCCTGGGTCCAGAGGTAGCGCAGCTCGCCCACACAGGACGCCCCGTCGACCGCGCCCAGCGCGCGGGATATCAGGGTGCTGCCTGATCGGCCGTGACCTCCGACGAACAGGATGCGGACGGGCTGCTGTGCCACGCTCATGGCCGGGTGCCCGAGGTCGGCGCGGCGGCAGGAGGGACGGCTGGGGAAGATGTGAATGGGGTCATCAAACCATTACCGTACGGTCCCATGACCCCTGACCGAAACCGATTCCCGAAACAAAGTATGGGCACCAGCCCGCTCACGGCGTGACCCGCGCGGGTCATCCGCTCATCCGTCGAGCAGGGCGGCGATGGCGCGGGCACCTCCTCGCTCCAGCCAGGCGGGGAAGTCCAGCAGGCCGGGGTGGCGGTGGCGCAGCGCGGTGATGTCGGCGCGCCACAGTCCGCGTTGGGCGGTGAAGGCACGCGCGGTGTCCATGCTCAGTCCCTCGCCCGCGACCTGCTGGTACGTGATCTGGCGCCCGAGGTGCCTGCTGATCAGGCGTACGGTCGCGTCGGGGGTCAGCTCGTCTCCTGCCAGCTCCAGGGCCTGGCCGAGGTAGGCGGCCGGGTCGGCGAAGGCCAGGGCGGCGAAGGCGCCGATGTCGGTCACCGCGATCAGTTGCACGGGCACGTCCGAACCGAACAGGTGGCGCAGGACTCCGTCGGCGGAGATGCCGCCCAGCCTGAGCCCGGGAATGGCGTGGTTCTCCATGAAACGCACCGGCCGCAGGACGGTGGCCGGCAGGCCGAGAGCGGCGATGTGCCGCTCGATGGCCCACTTGCTCTCCCAGTAGGAGATGCCGGTGCCCCGCTCGGCGCCGCCGACGGAGGTGAAGACCAGGTGGGCGACGCCGGCCGCCGCCGCGGCGTCCGCCAGGTGCCGGCCACGCCGGATCTCGCGTTCGCTGTCGAGGTCGTCGGGGGTGACGGCGAAGACGCCGTGGGCGCCGGCCATGGCCGCTTTCAGGCTGCCGGGGTCGTCCAGGTCACCCTGGAGTGGCTCGGCGCCCGCCGCGGCCAGTTCGCGGACGGCCGCGGCGGCGGGCTCCCGGACGAGAACGCGGACGGGCCAGCCGTCGGCCAGCAGGCGCACGGCGGTGGCTCCGCCCTGCCGGCCGGTGGCGCCGGTGACCAGGATGGGCTTGCCGGCCCTGCGCGCGGCGGCGGTGGATGAGAGCGAACGATGCTGGGGCGTGGCCATATGACGTGACCTCCGGGGGCGATAAAATGAGACTGTCCCGAGAAATATATCGAGACACTCTCGAATTAGCCAGTGAGAGGCTTCTGCCTATGGAGACCGGCACACCGGCGCCCAGGCGCCGCATGCGTGCGGACGCGCGCCGCAACTACGAACGGTTGCTGACCGAGGCCGCGTCCGCGTTCGCCGAGCACGGCGCGGACTTCTCGCTGGAGGAGATCGCGCGCCGGGCCGGGGTGGCCAACGGCACGCTCTACGGTCATTTCCCCACCCGGCGTGCGCTGTTGGAGGCGTTGCTGGGTGATCGGATGCGGGCCCTGGCCGCGACCGGCGAAGAGCTGCTCGCCGACCCCTCGCCCTTCGACGGCCTGGCCGCCTGGGCGCGAACGGCGATGGCCCACACGACGGTCTACCGAGGGCTGGGCGCCGCGTTGATGGAGGCCGTCGAAGACGAGACCTCTGAGCTGCACACGGCATGCAAGGCGGTGCTCGCCGCCGGGGAGGAGCTGGTGGCGCGGGCGCGGGCGGCCGGTGAGGTGCGGACGGACGTCACGGCCCCGGACCTGTACGCGCTGGTCAATGCGGCGGCCTGGGCGGGCGAGCAGAGCTCCGCAGCCCAGGGCGAGCGACTGCTGACCTTCGGCCTGGACGGCCTTCGGTCGTCGGCCACCACACGGCCTGTGGCACCCCGACCGGCCGGTGGCGCAGGGCTCGCCTGATCACATATGTATGACCATTTGTGTCGGGCCCCGTTCGAGCGGGAACGGTCTGGGACTGTGGATGCTCAGGCGCCTGGTGATCGATCGAAGGTGATGCGAGCCGGGGTGCGTGCCAGGGTGGCCCGGCTGGTCAGGTCGACGGGGGACAGGGCACGCACGTGGTCCTCTCCGGTGCTCCTGTCGGTGTTGTCCGCGGGTGCGGTCGCGCCCTTGCTCACCACCGGTGCGGGCGTGCCGGCGATGGTGTCGGCGGGAGTCGGAGCCATCACAGCGGTCGGCGGCAACGTGCTGACCGATGTGGTCAAAGCCGGTGTCGCGCGGCTGGGCAAACGCCAGGACCCACCCTCGGACGAGGAGGTGGAGTCGGAGCTGGAACAGGGGATCCAGCAGGTTCTGGAGGCCGACGGGAAGAGGCGGAGCGGCTGCGTGCGGAGATCGCGCGGGTGCTGCGGGACATCGGGGCGGTGGGCGTCGCGGTCGAAGCGGCGATCGAGTCCGGCGACCGCCGGTTACAGGAGGCCCTGGCCGCGGGTCTGGCACGACTGGGCGAGGAGTTCGGCGAGTTCGGGTTCGTACTGGCGGAGGTGCGTGGTCAGCTGGGGGTGATCCGCGAGGGCATCGACCGGCAGGGCGACCGGTTGCGGCGGCAGGGCGCCGAGTTGCACGCGGAGCTGCGGGTGGCGGTGGATCTGGGATATCGGCAGGCAACCGACACCCGGTTGCTGCTGGAACAGGTGGCGGCGATCGAGCGGCGGACCCGTACGGGCTCTGCGTCACCTGGCGAGACGGGGAGGTCCTGGTCGGGGGAGTGCCCCTACCGAGGGCTGGTCGCGTTCTCCGAAGCCGACGCCGGAGTGTTCTACGGACGTGAGGTGGTCACCGCTCAGCTGGTGGCCCGGCTGGCGCAGCGGCTGACCGGGCCCGGCCTGCTGGTGGTGACCGGTGCGTCGGGGGCGGGCAAGTCCTCGCTGCTGCGGGCGGGGGTGATGCCGGCGATCGGGCGCGGGGAGCTGTCGGAGCAGGCACGCGACTGGCCCCGGCATGTACTGGACCGTCCCACCGGCGCGCCGCTGTCGCGGCTGGCCACGTTCCTGGCCGGCCTGGCCGCCCTGGAGGCGCCGGCGGTGTTGCGCAGCCTGACCGAGCAGCCCGGCCAGGCGCATCTGCTGGTACGCCAGGCCGTCGAGGCCGACGCCAGGCGCCGTGGCTTGCCCGAGCCGAGCGCTGCCGGGTCCCGGCTGGTGCTGGTGGTGGACCAGTTCGAGGAGATCTTCACCCTCGACGTGCCCGAGGACGAGCGCGAGCGGGCCATGGCCGAGCGTGCCGCGTTCATCACCGCGCTGCACGCCGCCGCCAGTGTCGCGATCGGTCCGGACGACGCGCCGGCGGCGTTGGTCGTGCTGGTGGTCCGCGGCGACTTCATCGATCGTTGCGCCGAGCATCCGCGGCTGGCCGCCGTACTGCAGGATGGCCCTTTTGTACTGGGGCCGATGCCGGGGTCCGACCTGCGGCGTGCCATCACCGGACCGGCCGATGCCGCCGGTCTGGACATCGAGCCAGGCCTGATCGACACGATCTTGAACGAGCTGCGCTCGCCTGCCGGCGGGTACGAGGCAGGCGTGCTCCCGCTGCTGTCCCAGACGATGCTGACGATCTGGGAACACCGTGAGGACAACCGGCTGACCAGCCGCGGCTACGCCCTGACCGGCGGGGTGACCCAGGCGGTGGCCACCAGCGCGGAGGCCGCGTACGCCGACCTGACCCCCGGCAGGCAGGCTCTGGCCCGGTTGGTGTTCCACCAGCTCACCGCCGTCTCCACCGAGGGCAGGCTCACCCGCCGCGCCACCTCACGCCAGGCCCTGCACGCCGGGCGCGGGGAAGACGGCATCGACCACGTCCTGGACACCTTCGCCGCACGGCGGCTGATCGTGGTCGACGGCGCGAGCGTGCAGATCGCCCATGACGTGCTGTTGCACGCCTGGCCTCGTCTGTACGGCTGGCTGGAGGCCGATCTGACCGGCCACGCCCTGTACCACCAGTTCGTGGAGGCCGCCCAGGAGTGGGAGGAGCACGAGCGGAGCCCGTCCTTCCTGTTCAGGGGTGAGCGGCTGTCCGCCGTCCAGCACGCGCAGGCTCGCTGGCAGGCCGATCCCGGCCGCTACCCCGCGCTGTCCGCGGCGTCGCGCGCGTTTCTGGACGCCGGTGTCCGCGCCCAGACCAGCGGCCGCCGGCGGCAGCGCGCCACCCTGGTCACCCTGACCGCCCTGTTGGTGGCCGCGGTGGTCTTCGCCGGGGTCGCACTGCGGTCCTCCATCGCCGCGGGGGAAGAACGCGATCAGGCCCTCGCCGGCTATCTGATCAGCCGAAGCGAACTGGCGGCCGCGGACCCGGCGTTCTCGGCGTTGCTGGCCGCGGCCGCCTGGCGCATCGCTCCTGACCGCGCCGACGCCCGCGCGCGGCTGACCGAGATCCTCCGCGGTTCCGAACGTGGCATCCTCCCCGACCTCGCCGGCCCCATCTGGGCGGTGGCGTTCAGCGCTGACGGGAAGACCCTGGCCACCGGCGGCTACGACCGTACGGTGCGGCTTTGGGATCTGTCCACAGGCGGGCCGCTCGGTGAGCCCCTCACGGGCCACACCAGCATCGCCGACTCGATGGCGTTCAGCCCTGACGGGAAGACCCTGGCCACCGGCAGCATCGAGGGTGCGGTGCGGCTTTGGGACGTGTCCACGGGCCGGCCGCTCGGTGAGGTCCTCACCGGCGACACCCCCAGCTCGGTGGCGTTCAGTCCCGATGGGAAGAACCTGGCCATCGCCTACAACGACGACGGTACGGTGCGGCTCTGGGACATATCCACGGGGCGGCGGCTCGGCAAACCCTTCACCGGCCACTCGGGTCCCATCCGTTCGGTGGCGTTCAGTCCCGACGGGAGCACCCTGGCCTCCGCCGGCGACGACGGTACCGTACGGCTCTGGGGCGCCGCCGAACACCGGCCGCTCGGCGATCCTCTCACCGGCCACACCGGCCCCGTGTGGTCGGTGGCCTTCAGCCCCGATGGGAACACCCTGGCCACCGGAAACAACGACGGCACGGTGCAACTCTGGAACCTGGCGCCGCCCAGCGATCTTTACGCGGCCGTCTGCGCCATCCCCGGTCGCGCACTCACCCGTGAGGAATGGGAAGAGCACGCACCAGGACAGCGATTCCGCCCCGTCTGCTCCTGAGCCCTGTCTCAAACCTTCTGGGCCCTGTCTCAACGCAGCGCCGCCCGGAGGTCGCGTGGGGCCGGAGTGACGCGCGGCCGGACGGGGGGATGCCCGGCCGCTGAGGCGGCGGCGCCGTCGAGGGATCAGCAGTAGCGAGCGGGCGCGATGCGGTCCATCACGCCGCCGAACCTGCCGCGGTAGTTGGAGCTGTAGTCGCCCCTGGACGCCAGGCGCTTGGCGCGCCAGTTCCACTCGGTGTCGGCGGTGTCGACGAAGCAGGCTCCGCTCGTGGCCACGAACGACCCGACCTTGTCGGCGTGCGTGCCGCCGATGAACCGGTTGCCGTTGGCCTCCCACCAGGTGTAGACGGCGCCGGTGTAGTTGGCGCCGGTCCACAGGCACACGTGGGCGTGGCACGCCGGGGCGGCCGCCTGAGCGGGCGCCGCCGGCAGTGCCACGACGCCGACCGCGAGGACCGGCGCGACCAGCAGGCTGAGGGACTTCATGAAGCACTCCTTTCGCTGACTGCTTGGGACACCCGCACGCTATACGGAATGTGATTGCATGAACACACAAGGTTATATGCTTCTCACTTCGCAGCCCGCCGAGAGCCCAGGTCCGAAGCCCCGGCCGGGATATGCGGTTTTCCGCCGCCGGCATTAGGGTGCGACCACATCTGCGGAAGGAGCCGGAAGGTGTCGCATGAATGGCCGGAGTTCCTGCTCGTCCTCTATCTCTCCGGCCCGGACGCGGTGGCAGGCGTGGTCGCGCGGCTCGCCGCCCACGGTCACCGGCCGGCCGAGCTGGACAATCCGTACTGGCCCGCCCGGGGAGCCGTCGCCTTCGCCGATCCCGACCAGTGGATGGTCGTCTTCGCTCCCTGGGTCTTCGGCGTGGACCCGGTGCCCGCGGTCTCCTGAGGAGGACCGCGTGCGGGCTGACAGCACGGCGGCCGATCCGATTCCACCACCGTGCTGTTCCCACCCGCCGACCGTGCTACGACCGGGGTGCCCAGGCGCGCCGGCGAGGCACGCCGAGGATTTCCGGCCCTTCCTCGTACGCGAACCTCTCCATCGCGTCCTCCGACAGGGTGACGCCGAGACCGGGTGCGTCCGGCACGTGGATGAACCCGTCCTCCACGCGAACGGCGGGGCTCACCAGATGATCACGGAAGGCGTTGTTACCGCCCGCGTCCCACTCCACGTGGCCCCGGATGTGCGCGGGGATGGCGGCGGCGAAATGCAGGTTCGCCACCTGGCCGAGCCCGTTGTAGGTGTGGGTGGCGATGATGATGTTCGCCGCGCTCGCGAGCGAAGCGATCTTGATGCACTCGGAGATGCCCGCGGACTTCACGACATCGGGTGTGAGGTAGTCGACGCCGCCGAGTCGTACGAGATCCTCCATGTCGAATCGGGTGAAGACGTTGCCTCCCGAGGCGATCGCGGTGTGCGAGAGGTTACGCAGGGTGCCCAGCTCGCGCTTGTGGACCGCGACGGTGAAGTCGAAGGGGTCCTCCAGCCAGAACGTGTCGAACTCCTCCAGCCCCTTGGACAGCCGCACCGCCTCGGGCCAGCTGTACCGGGCGTTCGCGTCGATCATGACGGCCACGTCGGGGCCGACCGCCTCCCGCACCGCCGCGACGGCGGCCAGGTCGAGGGAGACGTTCGCCCCGCCGCGCACCTTGACGGCGGTGAACCCCTCCTCGACGTAGCCGCGCGCCTCGTCGGCGAGAGAGTCGAGGTCATCGCGGATGCCCATGGTCTGACATCCGATGTACGCGGCCAGCCGCGGCCCGCTCCCGCTGTCATCGCCACCACCGAGCAGGCGGTAGACCGGCTGCCCTGTCACCTTGCCGAGGATGTCCCACAGGGCGATGTCGATGCCCGCGATGGCCTGCGCCGCGGCCGATCCCAGGTGGATCGATCCGAAGAACATCTTCTCCCACAAGGACTGGATCTGCAGCGGGCTCTGACCGACCACCAACGGCGCCAGCTTGCTCTCGATCAGGCTCTTGACGGCATGCGGCGTGTGCGCGTGGTAGGAACTGCCCAGCCCCTCTATGCCCTCGTCCGTGCGGATCCGCACGATGAGCTCATCCCGCTTGTACGCGGTTCCCAGGCCCATCACCCACGGGTCTTCCAGCTTCTCGGAAATCAGCAGGCAGTCAACCGATGTGATCTTCATGAGACATTCCTCTCTTGGAACGGATGGTTGAGTTCGGGTCAGACCGGCATCTCACCGGAGAAGTGACACGCCGAGCGCCGCTCCGCGGCCGGATCGGCATGGGGGAGGAGGCCGGGCACGGATTCGTGGCAGATCGCTCTCTCCCGGCCCAGGGAGCAGCGCGGTGCGAACGCGCAACCGGACACGCCCGCCTGGCCCGTCGGTGGTTGGCCGGGAATGAAGGAGATCACCGGGCGCTCGATGCTGGGGATGCTGGCGATGAGCCCCGCGGTGTAGGGATGGGCGGGGCCGGCGAAGACGGCCGCCGTGGGCCCGGTCTCCACGATCCGTCCGCCGTACATCACCGCGACGCGTTCGGTCACGCCGCGTACGACGTCAAGGTCATGAGACACCACGATCATGGCCATGTCGGAGTCGGACCTGAGCGTGGTCAGCAACCCCAGGACCTGCGCCTGCACGGTCACGTCCAAGGCGGTCGTGACCTCGTCGGTGACCAGCAGGCGTGGATGGGCGGCCAGCGCCATCGCGATCGCCACGCGCTGCCGCATACCGCCGGAGAACTCGTGCGGGTACTGCGAGAACCGCCGTGCGGGATCGGTGATCCCGACCTTCCCCAGCGCCTCGACCGCGAGCGTTCTGGCCTCGCGCCGCCCGGTCCCCGGGCGGTGCCGGCGGATCACTTCGGTGATCTGGCCGCCGACGTTCCGCACGGGGTTCAACGAGACCAGAGCGTCCTGGTAGACCAGGCCGATCTCGCGCCCGCGGATCCGGTTGAGCACCTTGGCACCGGCCCCGACGACCTCGGCGCCGGCGACCTTGACACTTCCGCCGACCCGCGCGGAATCGGGGAGAAGGCCGAGCATCGCCAGCGCCAGCGTCGATTTCCCTGAGCCGGATTCCCCGACGAGCCCCAGGGATTCCCCGGCGTCGAGCGCGATCGACACGCCGCGCAACGCGGCCTGCCATCCTCCCTGCTTGGGGTATTCGACGACGAGGTCGTCGACGGTGAGAATCGGCTCGGACATGGTCGTCATCCTTTTCCGTGTCCACTTTTGGGACGCATCGGAACATTGCAGTCGGCCCACGCTCCGTCCGCGGCGTTCACGCGCTCCACGTGATGCGCGCACCGCTCGGTGACCCGCCAGCACCGCTGGCGGAAGACACACCCGGGATCCGACTCCGGGATGTGGCCGCTGTCGGCTTCGAGGGCCTTCTGAGCCTCCGCGGGCATCTCGCGGCGGCCGTCGGCGGTGGCGGACCAGCGCAGCCCCTGCGTGTACGGATGGATCGGCGCGTCCAGCAGGGTGCCCGTGGCGCCCGCCTCGACGATCCGGCCGCGGTACATCACGAGAGTGCGGTCGGAGACGGCCCGGACGACGCCCAGATCGTGGGCGATGACGAGCAGGGCCACGCCGGTCCTGGACCGTATTTCCTGGAGCAGGCTCAGGATCTGCCCCTGGATGGACACGTCGAGTGACGCCACGGGCTCGTCGAGGACGAGCAGCCTCGGCTCGGGCCCCAGCGCGCGGGCGATGCCCACCCGCTGCCGCTGCCCTCCGGACAGTTCGCGTGGCCGGCGGTCCGCCATCTCATCAGGGAGCCCGACCAGACCGAGCAGGTCGGAGACCCGCTTCCGCGCCTCGGCCCTGCTGAGCCCGAGCAGGAGCAGAGGCTCGGCGACGATGGCCGCGATGCTCTTGGACGGGTCGAGCGAGCTGTAGGGGTCCTGGAACACGAGTTGGGTCTCGCGGGCCAGCCGCCGCCGACCGGCCCGGCGGGCGGACAGACGAGGTACGTCGAGCGAGCCGGAGATCCGTACCGTTCCCGCCGTCGGCGGCAGAAGACCGACGACGATGTTCGCGAGGGTCGTCTTGCCGGATCCCGACTCCCCGACCAACGCGACGCATTCTCCCTGCCGCACACTGAAAGAGGAGTTCTGTACGGCCCAGACGGCGTTACCACCAGAGCCGTAGCGCTTGGACAGCGCGTCGACCTCGAGCACCCAGGGGACGTCCTGCACCGTACTCATGCCTGCCACCTCCGGCGGATGCGCAGCCCGGCGGTCGCGAAGGCGGCGCAGACCAGCACCAGGACGCCGCCGGAGACCAGGACAGGCAGCGCGTGTGTCTGCAGGTAGTCCTTCTCCGAGGAGATGAGGAGTCCCAACGAGACCTCGGGCGGCTGCAGGCCGAACCCGAGAAAGCTGATCGTCGACTCGGCCAGCATGACGTTGGGGATCTGCACCAGGGAGACCGACAGCATCAGGTCGAGGGTGTTCGGCCACACGTGCCGGAGCAGCAGCCTGGGCGTCGACGTGCCGTACATCCTGGAGGCCACGACGTAGTCCGAGCGCTTCAGCGACAGCACCCGCGCTCGGATCACCCTCGCGTAGTTGACCCAGGTCACCAGGATCAGCACGACCACGATCGTGGAGAAGCTCGGACCGAGCACCGTGACGAGCGCGATGGCCAGGATCAGGCCGGGAAACGCGTTGAACACGTCCATCACCCGGCTCAGGACGTTGTCGATCGCCCCTCCGAGGTAGCCGCTCAGCGCGCCGGTGGCCCAGCCGACGGCCGAGCTCGCCACCACGACCAGGAGCGCTATGACGATCGACGTACGAAGCCCGAGAGCGATCATGGCCACGAGGTCGCGGCCGAGATGATCCGTGCCGAGCAGGGCGTTCGCGGCGGGCGCCGCGAATCTGCGGGACGGATCGACGCGTAGCGCGTCCGGTCCGATGGTCAACGGGACGATGAACGCGAAGAGCACGGAGGCGATGGACACGCCGAAGGAGACCAGCACGGTGCCTTCGGACAGGACTCGCCGCAGCGGTCCGGTCCGCTCGGGCGGGGAGGCGCTCGTCCGCTCCGGGGTCATGGTGGTCACTTGCTCATCACCTCGATCCGCGGGTCCAGGCGGGTGTACAGGAGATCGAGGATCGTGTTCATGATGAGCACGATCCCGGTGGCGACCACGAGGGTCGCGCTCACGAGCGCTATGTCGTAACGCTCCATCGCCTGTGTGTAGAGGCGCCCTATGCCTGGCCACGCGAACACCGACTCGATGACGACGACGCCGCCGATGGCCATGCGGGTGAGTTCGAGCCCTCCGACCGAGAGGATCGGGATCACGGCGGCGCGCAGGACGTGATTCTGGAGCAGTGTCCACCGCGCCAGCCCTTTGCCGCGGGCGACCAGCATGAACGGCTCCTGCAGGGTGGCACGTACGCTTTCCCGCACCACGTACATCAGCCTGCCCACGGGTGGGATCGCCATCGCCACGGCGGGCAGGACGAGGAACGGCAGGCCGCCGTAACCACCGGTGGGAAAGAACCGCAGCTGGACGGCGAACAGGATGATGAGCACGAGGCCGGACCAGAACTCCGGCACGGATGAGGCGACCGCGCCCACCGTCTGCAGGATCCGGTCGGTGCGCTTGCCCACGTTCATCCCGGCCACCAGGCCGAGCGCCACCGCGAGGACCGCCGTGATCAGGAACGCTCCAGCCGCGAGGAAGAGCGACCGGGGCAACGCCTCCATGACCACCTCCGTCGCGGGGCGTCCGGCGGTCGTCGAGACGCCGAAGTCCAGCCGGAGAGCGCCGGACAGGTACCGTCCGGCCTGTTCGGCGATGGGGTCGTCGTAACCCAGCGAGTGCCGGTATTCCTGCACCTGCTCCTCGGAGGCGTTCAGCGGGAGCGTCCTGCGGGCGGGATCGCCCACCACCTGGAAAACGACGAACACGATCACGACGACGGAGACCAGAGTCACGACCGCCGAGACGAGCCTTTTGCCGATGAAGATCCACGGCCTCATGCTCATGTGGGGGGAAACCTCCTAGAAAGCGCAAGCCCCGGTCAGCCGGCTACTTGCCCTTCCACTCGTACCAGTAGGTCGTGTAGGCGTCGCTGTACAACTTCCCGTCGATCCCGCTCTGCGTGGCCACGGCGTTCTTCGGGCTCGTGATCCACACGATCGGAGCGAGATCGTGGGCCAGCGCGTGGACCTTCTGGTAGGCCTTGGCCTGGTCGGACTCGTCCTTGAGGTCGATGGCATCCTCGGACGCCTTCTTGAGCTGCTCGTCGCAGAACGTCGCCCGTACGTCGCCACAGGTGAAGTAGTTCTGGATGTACAGGGTGGAGTCGAGAGTGCCGCTGCCGGCCTGGACATAGAACAGGTCGGGCGGAGGGATGTGGTTCTGCGGCGCCAGCAGCCCCTGCTCGATCCACTGCTCGCGAGGGAGCAGCTGGACCTTCACGTCGAGCCCGATCTTGTTGTACGCGGAGGCGAGCGTCTGGCAGGTGTCGGTGCCGACGGTCCCGTAATACTCCGACACGCACATCATGGTCAGCTTCGTGCCTGTGGCGCCCGCCTCCCGGACCAGTTGGGCGGCCTTGGTCATGTCGTAGGGGTAGTCCTGGAGGCCCGGGTTGTAGCCGTGCACCTGCTGGCTCACGCCCTGGCCCTTGGGCGGCAGCGCGAACCCGAACCGGACCGACTTGATGAGCGTCGACCTGTCGACGGCGTAGTTGAGTGCCTGGCGCACGCGTTCGTCCTTGAGCGCCTTGGAGGCGTCGCTGATCCGCAGGATGTCCGTCTCGGTCGACGCGGCGCTGATCGTCGCCGGAGCGGCCGCGAGCAGGTCGGGGGACAGGTCGAACGCGACGTCCGCCTCGCCGGCCTGCAGCCCGGCCAGCCTCGCGCCGGTGTCGGGGATGACCTTCATCACGACGTTCTGGTAATAGGGCTTGGCGTCTCCCCAGTACTTGGGGAAGATCTTCAGCGTCGTCTGGTCGTGCGCGGGGGTGACCTCACCGACCTCGTACGGCCCGGTGCCCACGGCGGTGTTCTGGGCCTTGGCCTTGTCCTTGCCCCAGCCGTCGGGCTGGACGCCGATCGCCGCCACGGTGCGGAACACGTAGAAGTCGGGAAGCTTCGTCGTCACGTCGACCGTGTAGTCGTCGACCACCTTGGCGCCCGCGATGTTGGCCAGCGTGCTGTCTTTCGCGCTGGACGGTGAGGTGAGCTTGTTGATGCTGTACGCGACGTCGTCGGCGGTCATCGCGGAGCCGTCGTGGAACGAGACATCGCGTCTCAGTTCAAATCTCCAACGGGTCGGCGCGACCCGCTTCCAACTGGTCGCGAGAAGGGGGGACCAGCTCAGCTTGTCGTGGTCGTTCTCGACCTTGGTCAGCCCCTCGACGACGCTGCCCAGCAGTAGCCGGCGGGCCGTGCCGTTCACCTGGTCCGCGACCACGTCGAGGGTGCCGAGCGCGGCGCCCGTCGACCAGGTCAAGGTCCGCGTGCCTGCGCCGCCCGTCGCGTCGTCGGGCACACAGGCGGTCACCAGGCAGAGCCCGACGAGAGCAGAAATCATTTTCAGGGACACGCGCGTGATCTGTGGACCGGTCATGAACGACTCTCCCCATCAAGATCGTGAATCAGTAGGTCTGCGTGACGGTGGCCGCTCAAGCCAGCGGCGGAGGCATGCCCCAACGTTGTATGGTGTTGTGGACGGCTGTATACAACAGAACTACTCGGCAGGTTTCGGATATGTCAAGGCTGTGTTTTCGGTTCGGCTCTTCGAAGGAGTGTGTGGAGAGCGGTTCTACTTCGCGGGGAGCTCGCTTCCCGCGAAGGCAAGATGCCTCTTCCGCGCCGTTGACCTTGGGGGGGTCGCGGGGGGCTAGCTTCCCGCGAAGGCAAGAAGCCTCTTCCACGC
>NZ_JADOGI010000108.1 GCF_015645445.1 Nonomuraea cypriaca
AGCACGACCTGATCCGCGAGCGCATCGTACGGGCGGCCATCGAGATCGCCGACGCCGACGGGCTGCAGGAGGTGACCATGCGCTCGGTCGCGGGCCGGCTCGGCCTGGCCACCATGTCGCTCTACCGCCACGTCGGCGGCAAGGACGACCTGGTCATGCTGATGGCCGACGCCGTGATCGAGGAGTTTCCGCTGCCCGAGGCGCCGCCGGACGGCTGGCGGGCCAGACTGGAGATCTTCGCCCGCCTGCAGTGGGCCACCTACCGCGCCCACCCGTGGATGGCCGGGATCGCCTCACTGACCCGGCCGCTCCCCGCCGCCGGCCTGCTCCAATACACCGAGTGGACCCTGGTGGCGCTGGAGGGGACCGAGCTGGACGCCACCACGAAGATGTACGTGAACATCCTGCTCTACAGCTACGTGCAGGGCATCGCCGCCCACCTCGAGTTGGAGGCGCGGGCCCGCACCTCGACCGGGATCACCGGCGACGAATGGGTGGCCCAGCGGATGCACGAGATGCGCTACGTCACCGAGTCCGGCCGCTATCCCGCCTTCGTCGAAGCCATGGCCGAGATGGACGGCGACTTCGACCTCGACCTGGACCGGCTCTTCGAGTTCGGGCTCGACCCGCTGCTCGACGGCCTCGCCACGGTGATCGAGGGGCGTTAGCCGGAGATCTGGATGCGCAGGCGGCGGAAGCCGCGCCCCTTGCTCTCGACCTTGGCGACCTTGATGTGCCCGATCTGCTTGGTCGAGGCCACGTGGGTGCCGCCGTCGGCCTGGGTGTCGAGCCCGACGATGTCGACGACGCGTACGTCCTGGACGGTCTCCGGCACCAGGTTGGTGGCCGTGCGGATGATGTCGGGGATCTGGAACGCCTCCTCGCGCGGCAGGACCCGCACGTCGATGCGCCGGTCGGCGACGACCTCGGCGTTGCACGCGTCCTCGACCGCCTCCTTGAACCCCGGAGGCACCTCGGGCAGGTTGAAGTCCATCCGCGCGGTGAGCTCGTCCATGTTGCCGCCGGTGACGAGGCAGCCGTAGTCCCTGAACACCACTCCGCAGAGCACGTGCAGCCCCGAGTGCGTACGCATCAGGGCCGAGCGCCGCTCGTCGGCCACCGCCGCCGTGACCACGGTGCCCACGGGCGGGACCGGGTCGCCCTCCGCCGGGATGAGGTAGAGGTCGTCGCCCTTGCGCGCACCGACGATCCGGGTCTCGACGCCCTGCCAGATCAGAACGCCTTGATCCGCCGGTTGGCCGCCCCCACCCGGATAGAATGCCGACCGGCTCAGCACGACTCCCTCAGGCGTCGCGTCCAGCACGACGGCCTCGAAGTCGCGCAGGCTCTGGTCGGACAGTTCCAGCCGCTGAGTGCGCCCGTGGAGGTCATGGGTCATATCGGCAGCCTAGTGCCCCGAGGTCGTATGCGGACGCGTCACAGAATCGCACCGGTGATCGTGGTGATGGCGCTGCTCACCGGAGGCTGTGACGGCGGCATTCGCGGCGCTCCGACGCCCGCGCTCGCCCGGCCGGCGCCGCCGGTGATGATGTTCCTGGGCGACAGCTACACGGTCGGTTCCGGGCCGGTGCGCTCGTGGCAGACGTACGCGTCGGAGACTGCGCGGCTGATGGGCTCGCAGCCGATCATCGCCGGCGCGGGCGGCACGGGCTACGTCAACGAGGGCCGCGTCGGGCGGACGTTCCGGCGTTCGTTCGAGGTGCAGTTGGCCTGGCGCCCGGCGCCCGACCTGCTGGTCATCTCGGGGGGTCACAACGACCGGCGCTGGAGCACCCGGCGCGTGCGCCAGGCCGCCACGACCCTGCTCAGGGAGGTGCGCGGCCACTGGCCGGCCACCAGGATCGTCATGGTCGGCCCCATCTGGCTGAACGGCGCGCCGCCGAAGGGCTACCGGGTGCGCGACGTCCTGGCGGAGGTGGCCGGCGCGGCGGGGGTGCGCTTCCTCGACCCCCTGCGCAGGCGGTGGGTCACGGGAGAGCCGTCGGAGGTGCTGCTGCCCGATGGTGTGCATCCCACGCTGGCCGGCCATGAGCGGCTCGCCGCGTGGCTGGCGGCCGAGCTCTCCTGATCACCAGGGGCCGTAGGGGCCGCCGCTGTTGCCCCGGCCGCCCATGCCCTTGACGGCGGGCTTGACGTCCACGATGTAGACGGTGGCCGCGATGACGGCGATGATCGAGAAGATGCCCAGGCCGATGCCGATGAATTGTGCGCCGCCGAAGAACATGAAGGCGTTGAAGTAGCTCCACGCGCCCGCGCCTGAGAACAGGGTCGCCAGCACGAGGATCAGCAGCCAGATGTTCTTCTGCAGCTTGCCCGCCGAGACGAACGCGGGGGTCGGCACGCGGATCGCGTGCACGAGCGCGTAGACCGACATGCCGAAGATGATGGCGGCGAGCACCAGGAAGAGGAAATTGAATACGCCATTGATCAGGTTCATGTTGTTGGCTCCGCCCAACGCCGCGATGAGATCGGCCCCAGCCTAATAGGCGGCCACGGCATGCGGGCACCCCCGAAGGGGAAGGCCCGCCTCCCGCACCGGGAGGAACCTGCGTGTGCGGAAGGCGGGCGCTGCCGCTGTCTCAGGCCTTGGCCTTGCTGGTCCGGGTGGTGGTGGTCCTGGGCTTCTTGACCGGCTTGGCGACGGGCGGCTCGGCGGTCTCCGACATCTCTTCGAGCTCGAGCGCGGCCTCGCCGGTGGTCTTGCTGACGACCTTGCGGCCGCGCGTGGCGAAGTCCTCGTAGACCTCGGTGGCCTTGTGACCGAGCTGGTCGGCGTATTCGCGGGCGCGCTCGGGGAACTCCCTGGCGAAGCCCTCGGCCTTGCCTGCGTATTCCCTGGCCCGCACCGGCAGGTCCTTGGCGAGGTCGGTGCGCCGCGTCTGCAGCTTCTGGAGCTGCTCGGGCAGCTCGCGGAGCTTCTCGACAGCGTAGTCGCCGGCACCGGCGACAGCGTAGAACGGCTTGGATTCGGTGAGCTTCTTCACCTCAGTGGCGAGCGTCATGGGTTAACCTTCCTTGGTTTCCTGGTTGACGTTGCCGTTGCGAGAGGTCGCCGCGTAAGGCTCGAGGGCGGCGAGAAAGTCCTCTGGCAGCGGCTCGTCGTCCGATTCGGAGTCGCGCCGAAGGCGAGCGTTCTGGGAGGTCTGCTCGTCTTCGGCGCGCTTCTCCTTGCGGAACGACTCGTAGATATCGATCAGCACCTGGCGTTGCCGCTCGGTGAGATTCGTGTCGGCCCTGATCGCACTCATCACGTCGCTGGGCGGCTCGCGGTCCTCCATCAGGCCCGCCTGCACGTAGAGCGCCTGTGAGGAGATCCGCAGACCCTTGGCGATCTGGTTGAGGATCTCCGCGCTCGGCTTGCGCAGGCCGCGCTCGATCTGGCTCAGGTAGGGGTTGGAGACCCCCGCCGCCGCCGCGAGCTGGCGCAGCGAGATCTTCGCCTGCTGCCGCTGCTCGCGGATGTATTCACCGATCGAGCCGACTTTGGGTAGTGCCATGCGGATAGTCTGCCTCGCGGTGCTTGCAATTGCAAACGGGGCGATAAACCGCAGCAAGCATCAGAGCTGGATAACCCACAGGAAGGGTGCGGCGGTGAGCAAAGTCACAGAAAGTGTGATGAAGCCATAACGCACTGACGTGGCCAGTTCTGGGCCCGGCTTGATCAGGCGGTCCACCCTGGCCATGACGTCGTGGGCGTGCACGCCGATCATGCCGTTCGGGGTCGGCATGGCGCCCGCCGTACCGAATCTGAGCAGCGCCGTCGCCAGCCTGCGCGGCGAGCAGTAGCGCCGGGCGCGGTCGTCGGCGGCCATCTCGATGAGCAGCTCCACCTGCGCGTGCGCGTCGGCGACCACCTTCGACCAGGGGAGCGCCCTGCGCAGCGCGGCGAACGGCAGCAGCACCAGGTCATGGCGCTCGCGTACGTGCGCCGCCTCGTGCGCGAGCACGGCCGCCAGCTCGTCCTCCGACAGCAGCTTGAGCGCGCCCTCGCTCACCACGACCTGCGAGCGCAGCCCCGGCACGCAGTAGGCCGTCGCGCCCGGATGGTCGAGCACCCGCACGCCCGGCACGCCGGGGTCGTCGCGGGCGATCAGCGCGAGCAGCACGCGGTGCCGCCGGCGGGCCCGCAACGTCTGCACGCCCGCCGTGACCAGCACGACGACCAGGACGGCGAGCGAGGTGATGCCCGCGATCATGGCCAGCACGTGCAACGCGTCCCAGGGCTCCAGCGGCGCCTCGCCCCGCGCGAACGCGATGAGCCCCGGCAACACGCTCACCTTGTAGGGCTCGACCGCGTACGCCAGCATGGCGCCGGTCGTGGCCAGACCCCAGGCCAGGCCCAGGGACTGCCAGAGAATGATGGCCAGCCGGGGGGCACGCGAGGTCCACCGGGCGGTGGTGAAACGCCAGGAGCCGAGCGCGCACGCCATGGCGAGCGCGGCCAGCGACGCTGCCGTGATCACTCTTCCTCCAGCTCCGTGAGGGCTCTGCGCAGGATCTCCGCCTCGGGGCCGGACACGGCCTGGGCGAAGCGGGTCAGGGCGGCCGATCGGTCACCCGTCAGGTCCAAGGCTTCCAGCATAAGCTCGGCGATGTACGAGTCACGGCTTTCGGCGGGTTCATACCTCCACGCGCGGCCGTCACGGGTCCGCTCGAGGAAGCCCTTGCGGGTGAGACGGTCGAGCACGGTCATCACCGTGGTCGGGGCGAGGTCGCGGTCGGCGATCAGCCTGCCGACCTCGCGCGCGGTCAGCGCGCCACTCTCCGCCCAGAGGATGTCCATGATGCTGCGCTCAAGCTCGCCAAGACCCTTCACGTCCTTCAGAGTAGCTCTACGACGTGTCGAGCTGGCATCCGGGATGCTGGTGAGATGGATATCACGCTGGTCCGAGGCGACATCACCGAACAACGGGCGGACGCCATCGTGAACGCCGCCAACTCCTCGCTCATGGGCGGGGGAGGCGTGGACGGCGCCATCCACCGCCGTGGCGGGCCCGAGATCCTGGAGGAGTGCAGGAGACTGCGCGCCTCCCGATACGGCGGGGGACTGCCCACCGGCCAGGCGGTCGCCACGACGGCCGGGCGGCTGCCCGCGCGGTGGGTCATCCACACGGTGGGGCCGGTCCACTCGAGGTCGGAGGACCGCTCCGAGCTGCTGGCGTCGTGCTACCGCGAGTCGCTGCGGGTGGCCGACTCGCTGGGGGCGACCTCGGTGGCCTTCCCCGCGATCTCGGCCGGCCTCTACGGCTGGCCCATGGACGACGCCGCCAGGATCGCCGTCGAGACGGTGCGGCAGGCGGAGACGGCCGTGGAGCGGGTCACGTTCGTGCTGTTCGACGCCAAGGCCCACGCGGCATTCGAGGCGCGGCTCTGACCACCGCTCAAGCGCGGCTCTGACACCGGCTGAAGCGCGGCCCTGACCTCAGCTGAAGCGCGGCTCCGGCTTCTGCGATCGGGCGCTACGGCCGGCCCGACCTCAGCGGTCGGGTGCCACCGCCGCCCAGGGGAGGGTGAGCTCGCCGAGTCGCCACCTGGCGGGGCCGCCCAGCGGCGGACGCACGGGCACGGGCCAGGTCCTGGCCAGCACGTCCACGGAGGCCAGCCACCGCTGCCGCGCCCCATGGGCGCCATAGGCCGCGCTGACCGCCCAGGCGTGGTCGAAGTCCCGCAGGAACGCGTGGATCCGCTCACCGGGCACGTTGCGGTGGATGAGGGTCTTCGGCAGCCGGTCGGCCAGGTCGGAAGGCCGCTCGAAGGCGTCGAACCGGGCGGAGAACGTGATCGTGGCGGGCCCTTCCCGCGACAGTCCCACCCAGACCGCCCGCCGCCCGTTCTCCGACGACGTGCCCTCGACCAGGACGCCGCCGGGAGCCAGCTTCGCGCGGAGCGTGTCCCAGCGGTGCCACGCCTGGGCCTCGCCGTACTGGCGCAGGACGTTGAACGCGCGTACCAGCGCAGGGGGCCGCGAGACCGGTAACTCGAAGCCGCCGAGCCGGAAGCTCAGCCCCTCCCGCTCGTACGGCTTGGCCGCCGCGACCCTGACCGGGTCGATCTCGATCCCCACGACCTCGACGTCCGGGACGATCAGGCGTAACCGGGTGAACAGCTCCAGCGTCGTGGCGTGCGAGGCGCCGTACCCGAGGTCCACCACCAACGGCCTGGCGGCGGCCCGGAGCGACCCCGCGTGTACGGCGGCGAGCCAGCGGTCGGCGCGCCGCAACCGGTTGTGCCCGGTCGTACCCCGCGTGATCGCCCCGACCGGTTTACTCACTGACGCGGTGCACCCTGTGCTGCGCGGCCTGGGCCCGGGGGCGGATGATCATGCGGTCGACGTTCACGTGGGCCGGGCGCGTCACGGACCAGGCGATCGCGTCGGCCACGTCGTCCGGGCTCAACGGGCCTGGCACGCGCTCGTAGACGCGGGCCGCGGCCGCCTCGTCGCCGCGGAACCTGGTGACCGCGAACCCCTCGGACTTCACCATGCCCGGCGCGATCTCGACGATCCGCACCGGCTGCCCGACCAACTCCAGGCGGAGCGTCTCGGTCATGGTGGCCTGGGCGTGCTTGGCTGAGGTGTAGCCGCCCCCGCCCTCGTACGACTCGTGCCCCGCCGTCGAGGTGAGCATCACGAGCACGCCGTCGCCCGACGCGATGAGTCCGGGCAGCAGCGCCTGGGTCATACGCAGGGAACCCAGCACGTTCGTGTCGTACATCCGCTGCCAGTCGTCCACCCGCCCGTCCGCCACCGGTTCCAGACCGAAGGCGCCACCGGCGTTGTTGACCAGCACGTCGCACCGCTCCAGCGACCCGGCCAGCGCGTCGACCGACTCCTGCGAGGTCACATCGAGCGTCACCGGCCTGATCGAGGGCACGTCCGAGGCCAGCTTGTCCAGCCGCTCGCGACGCCGGGCGCCCGCCACCACGTCGTATCCCTCGGCGGCGAGCCGGCGCGCGGTCGCCGCGCCGATCCCGCTGCTCGCCCCGGTCACCACAGCCGTCTTCCGCATGCCGACCATCTTGCCAGGCATCTCCGGAATAGGAGTTCTGTACCCCAGTTGTGACTGAGTGTCGGGAATGTCGAAAAATTCTCGATGGTTGTTCCCGCTTGGAGGTGGTGCCGAGTGAGGCGACGACGGGTCAGCCGGGTCGCGACCATCAGCATGCATACGTCGCCGCTGGAGCAGCCGGGAACAGGTGATGCGGGCGGCATGAACGTGTACATCGTCGAGTCCGCCAAACGGCTGGCTCAGCTCGGTGTGGAGGTGGAGATCTTCACCCGGGCCACCGCCCGCGACCTGCCACCCGTGGCCGAACTCGCCCCCGGCGTCTTCGTCCGCCATCTGACCGCGGGGCCGTACGAGGAGATGGACCGGGCCGACCTGCCCGGCCAGCTCTGCGCGTTCCTGTCGGAGGTGCTGCGCACCGAGGCCATGTACGACCCCGGCCGCTACGACGTGATCCACTCCCACTACTGGCTGTCCGGCCAGGTCGGCTGGCTGGCCAAGGAACGCTGGGGTGTGCCCCTCGTCCACACCATGCACACCATGGCCAAGGTCAAGAACCTCCTCCTCGCCGAGGGCGACAGGCCGGAGCCCCGGGCCCGCGTGGTCGGCGAGGAACAGGTCGTCGAGGTCGCCGACCGCCTCGTGGCCAACACCGTCGACGAGGCCCAGGAGCTGATCAGCCTGTACGGCGCCCCCGAGCAACGCGTCGCCGTCGTCAACCCGGGCGTCAACCTGACCGTCTTCCAGCCCGCGTCCCAGGGCGCCGCCAGACGCCGTCTGGGCCTGCCGCAGGACGCGCACGTGCTGCTCTTCGTCGGCCGCATCCAGCCGCTCAAGGCCCCCGACGTGCTCCTGCGCGCCGCGTCCAGAATGCTCATCGACGACCCCGGCCTGCGTGGCCGCCTGGTGGTCGCCTGCGTCGGCGGCCCCTCGGGCAACGGCCTGGCCCGCCCGTCCCTCCTCGCCGACCTGGCCGCCGAACTCGGCATCTCGGACGTCGTCCGCCTCGTGCCCCCGGCGGCTCAGGAGGAGCTGGCGGACTGGTACCGCGCCGCGTCCGTCACGGTCGTCCCGTCCTACAGCGAGTCGTTCGGCCTCGTCGCCCTGGAGTCCCAGGCGTGCGGCACGCCGGTGGCCGCCGCCGCGGTGGGCGGGCTGCGCACAGCCGTACGCGACGGGATCTCGGGTGTGCTCGTCGACGACCACGACCCGGCCACGTGGGCGGACGTGCTCCGCCGCTTGCTCGCCGCGCCCCGCAGGCGCGAGGAGCTGTCGGCGGGCGCCCGCGCGCACGCGGCCGCCTTCGGCTGGCAGGCCACGTCGTCCCGGCTGATGGAGGTGTACGCCGCCGCCGTCGCGAACCTGCACAAGACACCGGTGGCGGTGAACCTGTAGCCAAGTACGTTGGTCTCATGCGCGATGTCGTCGAAGCCGCGCTCAAGGCCGCGGACGTCTCCTACGACGAGCCGCGGCCAGGGGCGTTCCTGGTCAGACTCCCGGGACAGCACAAGCTCGCCACCATGACGTGGCTGATCGTGGGGGAGCGGGTGCTGCACATGGAGGCGTTCTTCTGCCGTCAGCCCGACGAGAACCACACCGAGTTCTACCGCTGGCTGCTGGGCAAGAACGGCTCGATGTACGGCGTGCACTTCTCGCTCGACCCCGTCGGCGACGTCTACCTGGTGGGCCGGGTGCCACTGGCGGCCGTCACGGAGCACGAGGTGGACCGGCTGCTCGGGTGCGTGCTGACGTACTCGGACGACTGGTTCGACCGGGCACTGGAGCTGGGCTTCGCCTCGTCGATCAGGCGGGAGTGGGAGTGGCGCGCCAAGCGGGGCGAGTCGCTGGCCAACCTCCAGGCCTTCGCCCGCTTCGCCGACCCCGCGGCATCCCGGGAACCATAGGATTGCCCGTATGGCGACTTTGGTGCTGCTGCGGCATGGCGAGAGTGACTGGAACGCGAAAGGCCTGTTCACCGGCTGGGTGGACGTGAGCCTGTCGGCCAAGGGCGAGGACGAGGCCCGTCGGGGCGGCAAGCTGCTCCTCGACAACGACCTGCGCCCGGACGTCGTCCACACGAGCGTGCTGACCAGAGCCATCCAGACGGCCCAGCTGGCCCTGGGGGAGGCCGACCTGCTCTGGCTCCCGGTCAGGCGGAGCTGGCGGCTCAACGAGCGCCACTACGGCGCCCTCCAGGGCAAGAACAAGGCGCAGACCCGCGAGGAGTTCGGCGACGAGCAGTTCATGCTGTGGCGCCGCTCCTACGACGTGCCGCCGCCCCCGATGGCCGACGACGACGAATACTCCCAGGCGGGCGACCCCCGCTACGCCCTGCTCCCGCCCGAGCTGATGCCGCGGACGGAGTGCCTGAAGGACGTGGTGGAGCGCATGCTCCCCTACTGGTACGACCAGATCGTCCCCGACCTGTCCGCCGGCCGCACCGTGCTCGTGGCCGCCCACGGCAACTCCCTGCGCGCCCTGGTCAAGCACCTCGACGGCATCAGCGACGAGAAGATCGCCGGCCTCAACATCCCCACCGGCATCCCCCTCCTGTACGAACTCGACGAGGGTTTCCGCCCGAAGCAGCCCGGCGGCCGCTACCTCGACCCGGACGCCGCCAAGGCCGCCATCGAAGCCGTCGCCAACCAGGGCCGCTGAGCGGCGACGGACACCGGCGGGCATGGCCTCAGCGCCAGAGCCCGCCGGCCTCTCCCGCGCGCTTGGCGGCGGCCACGCAGTCGGGGCAGACGGGCAGGTCGACCGACCTCTGCACGGCTTCCGGCGTGGCAGGACGTATCGTGCCGAACGCCGTCAGTCCCGGCGGCAACCCGGTGGCGAGGTCGACCAGGAACGTGGTGACCTCTTTCGGGTCGTAGCTGAACTCGCGCTTGCACGCGTAGCAGTTACCGGTCTCCGTGGGCTGCTCGTCCGGCATGCGTCCTCACCTCTCCCGCACTCTAACGCCGGAGGAGGGGCCCCTAACTCGGGCGGGCGCCGGTCACCAGGTAGACGACGTCTCCCGCGACACGTACGGCGTGGTCGGCGTACCGTTCGTAATAGCGGCCGATCAGCGTGATGTCGATCGCCGGCTCCACGCCGTGCTGCCAATCCTTGGCCAGAATGTTCCTGAACAGCCTCCGATGCAGCCGGTCCATCGCATCGTCGTCCTGCTCCAGCTCCAGTGCCGACTCCACGTCGCGCGAGGCCACGCAGCTGCCGGCCTTGGTGACGAGGTTCTCGGCGATCTGGCCCATCTCCAGGATCGTGGGCCGCAACTCCGGCGGGATCGCGGAGTCGGGGTGGCGCAGGCGGGCCACCTTGGCGACGTGGACGGCGAGGTCCCCCATGCGCTCCAGGTCGGTGCCCATGCGCAACGCCGTGATCACCATCCGCAGGTCCACCGCGACCGGCTGCTGCCTGGCCATCAGCTCGAAGATCGACGCCTCGATCTCCGTGAATATCGCGTTCACTTCCTCGTCACGGGAGATCACGCTCTCGGCCAGCTGGAGATCGGCGTCGAGGAGCGCCGTGGTGGCGCGAGAGATGGCCGAGCGGACCAGCCGGGTCATCTCCACCAACTTGTCAGTCAGCAGGTCGAGTTCTTCATGGTACGCATCGCGCATGTCGTCACCGTACGTGTGGATCGATGAACGAACCCCTACCGCCAGATGAACTTTCCGGGAAAGGGCTGTTCATCCCCTGATGAGGGGGTCTGTCCCTGGGGAAACGCCGCCTACCATCGGAAGCATGAGTGAGATGGCCATGAGCTTCGCGGCCCTGGCCGGGTTCGTGGTGGGCGCGCTGGCGATCCTGTTCTACAGAAACCAGATCGAGGCCCCCAGCAGATCGAGCGCGGCCGACGACGGGGTCGAGACGGGAGCCGCGCTGCCGCAGGGCGTGGCGTCCGTGCTCGCCGTGCTGCCCTCGTCCGCCGTGGTGCTGGACGCCCACGACCGCGTGCTGCGCGCCAGCTCGGCCGCGCGGGCGTTCGGCCTGGTCAAGGGCGACCGCCTGATGGCCGCCGAACTGCTCGCGCTGGCCCGGCAGGTACGCCGAGACGGCGAGATCAGGGAGAGCGAGATCGACGTCGCCGGCCACAAGTTCGGCCAGGAGACCACGAACTTCGCCGTCCGCGTCGCCCCTCTCGGCTCGTACGGCCAGGTGCTGGTGCTCGCCGAGGACCAGACCGAGCGGCGCAGGGTCGAGGCCGTACGCCGTGACTTCGTCGCCAACGTCAGCCACGAGCTGAAGACCCCGGTGGGCGCGCTGAGCCTGCTGGCGGAGACCATCCAGGACGCCGCCGACGACCCGGAGGCGGTCACCCGCTTCTCCGGGCGCATGCAGCACGAGGCCGCCCGCCTCAACTACCTCGTACAGGACCTGATCACGCTCAGCAGGATCCAGGGCGCCGAGGCCATCCCGACTCCGGGCCAGGTCTCGATCGACGAGGCCGTCAACGACGCCCTCGACCACTGCAACACCAAGGCCGCCGCCAAGGACATCGCCCTGGTCACCGGCGGCACCGAGGGCCTGCGCATCTGGGGGGACGACGAGCTGCTGGTCACCGCGCTGCGCAACCTGATCGACAACGCCGTCGCCTACAGCCCCGAGCACACCCGGGTGGTCGTCAGCGTGCGGCCCGCGGGCGACTCGGTGGAGATCAGCGTCAGCGACCAGGGCATCGGCATCCCAGAGGAGTCGCTGGAGCGCATCTTCGAGCGCTTCTTCCGGGTCGACGCCGCCAGGTCGCGCGCGACCGGCGGCACCGGGCTCGGCCTCGCCATCGTCAAGCACGTCGCCGCGGCGCACGCCGGCGAGGTGTCCGTCTGGAGCAAGGAAGGTTCCGGCTCCACGTTCACACTCCGCCTGCCCGCGTTCGGTGGCACGGCGGTGGCAGTACCACCCGCGATTCCCCTGGAGACAGCCCAATGACGCGAGTTCTGGTGGTGGAGGACGAGGAGTCCTTCTCCGACGCCCTTTCCTACATGCTCCGCAAGGAGGGCTTCGAGGTGTCGGTCGCGGCGACCGGTCCCGAGGCGCTCGACACGTTCGACCGCAACGGCGCCGATCTGGTGCTGCTCGACCTGATGCTGCCGGGATTGCCGGGTACGGAGGTGTGCCGCTCGCTCAGGCAGCGCTCCAAGGTGCCGGTCATCATGCTGACGGCCAAGGACAGTGAGATCGACAAGGTCGTGGGCCTGGAGCTGGGCGCCGACGACTACGTGACCAAGCCGTTCTCCTCGCGCGAGCTCGTGGCCCGCATCCGCGCGGTGCTGCGCCGCCAGGGCGACGTCGTGGAGGAGCTGGAGACGGCCGTGCTGGCCGTCGGCCCCGTACGCATGGACGTCGACAGACACGTGGTCGCGGTACGCGGTGAGCAGGTGCAGCTGCCGCTGAAGGAGTTCGAGCTGCTGGAGGTGCTGTTGCGCAACGCCGGGCGGGTCCTCACCCGCGGCCAGCTCATCGACCGGGTCTGGGGCGCCGACTACGTGGGCGACACCAAGACCCTGGACGTCCACGTCAAGCGCCTGCGCGCGAAGATCGAAGCCGACCCGTCCAACCCGCGCTGCATCCTGACCGTGCGCGGCCTCGGCTACAAGTTCGACGCCGTCGAGGAGTGAGCCGCCCTTGCTCCGGCCGCGGAGCAAGGGCGCGTGCTCACCTCAGCGTGCTCACCTCAGCGTGCTCACCTCAGCGGGCCTCTTCGGGTTCAGTGCGCCTGTCCCGCTCGCTCAGTGGGCCTCTTCCGCGGGGGCCGACGGCGACGGTGTCGCGGTGGGCGTGGCGGGCGGGGTGGCGTTCGGCGCCGGGGGGTAGGTCGCGAACTCGCGGCTGCGCGTGACCACAGGGACGTTCATGGACATGATCCCGGCGTTGGCGAACTGGAGGTCCAGTTTGATCGACTCGCCGCCTCTGAGGCTCTTGGGGATCGCCTCGAGCATGATCTGGGGGGCGGGCTTGCCGGTGTTCACGAGCTGGTTGCTCGGGAGCTGGATCGGGGCCGTGATCTTCACCGTGCCCATGCTCCCCGCGGAGGCCGCCTGGAGGGTGTCGGGGGTGCCGGCGGTGTTGAGGATGTTCAGGTAGATCGGGGCGGAACCGCGCCAGGCGAGCTGGGATCCCGAGTCAGGGCCGAGGATGAACGCCTGCGGGATGTGAATGCCGCGTGAGCTGCCGTACGCGCCGTTCTCGATCAACACTTGCGCCTCGTTGGGCGCATAGGGCTTGTTGGTGGTGGCGCCGACTCCGGCCCCGCAGCCCGCGAGCACGGGGGCTGCCAAGAACGCGGCGGCTACGACATTCCAGCGACGGCTGGTCACGGGCGGGTTCTCCTTGGTCTGGCGCGGGTCTCGCGCATGCGCGATGGGCAGCGCCCACCATATCCACCCGAATGCATGGTCATATCCACACCCCCGCAGGTCATTCGCTATGTCGGCAAATGCGATTCATAGAGTCGAGCGCTTGTCAAGTCCCAATATGCGGCCTTGACCTGCAGTTATGAGGATTTCACTGTTCCGGGAGGCTGTGGATGCGTGGTACTCTGGAGTACAGCGGAAGGGGTACTTGTCACATGACTTTCCAGGTCGGCGACACTGTCGTCTACCCCCACCATGGGGCTGCTCGGATCGAAGCAATCACGACGCGATCCATCAAGGGTGAGGAAAAGACCTACCTGGTGCTCAAGGTCGACAAGGGCGACCTTACCGTCCAGGTGCCAGCCGAAAACGCAGAACTCGTCGGTGTGCGCGATGTTGTCGGCCAGGAAGGCCTTGAGCGGGTTTTCGATGTCCTTCGGATGCCGCACACGGAAGAGCCGACCAACTGGTCTCGTCGCTACAAGGCCAATTTGGAGAAGCTCGCCTCCGGCGATGTGAACAAGGTCGCCGAGGTGGTTCGGGACCTGTGGCGGAGGGACCGCGAGCGCGGGCTGTCCGCAGGCGAAAAGCGCATGCTCGCCAAGGCTCGGCAGATCCTGGTCAGTGAGCTGGCTCTGGCCGAGAAGACCAACGAGGACAAGGCCGAGGCCCTGCTCGACGAGGTTCTCAACTCCTGAGCGCGAATTTTCCACGGGTGGGCGTCGGAGTCGACGTCCACCCGTTCGCATCGGGACGCGAGCTCAACCTCGCCGGCCTGCACTGGCCGGGTGAGACCGGGCTCGACGGCCATTCCGACGGCGACGCCGCCGCGCACGCCGCGTGTGACGCGTTGCTGTCCGCCGCCGGTCTGGGTGATCTGGGCGGGCTGTTCGGCACCGCCGATCCCCGCTGGAAGGGAGCCTCGGGCGCCGACCTGCTCGCGGAGACCGCGCGCCAGGTGCGCGCCGCGGGCTACGAGATCGGCAACGTGGCCATCCAGGTGATCGGCAACCGTCCCAAGCTGGCGCCGCGTCGTACAGAGGCGGAGAAGGCTCTCAGCGCCGCCGCGGGGGCGCCTGTGAGCGTGTCCGCCACCACCACCGACGGACTCGGGCTGACCGGCCGCGGCGAGGGGATCGCGGCGGTCGCGACCGCGCTCGTGGTCAACCTTTCCTGAGCGCCGGGCGTCCTACTGCGGGATACGTGAGGGTGTCCTGGCGGGTCGTCGCCTAGCCCGCCCATGTCGGAGGCGGCGGTTCGTCACTGGCGCGGTACGGACCGCCGCCTTCCCATTGGTTGTTCACCCACTTCAGAGGGTAGGTCTCCCCAAAGACATGTGAACGTCTCGGGGGGAGCTACACATGATCGGCGCGATTGTTTCCGCAGTAGTCATCGGCGCCATCGTCGGTGCCCTGGCCAGGCTGCTGGTGCCTGGCAAGCAGAACATGTCCATCGGACTGACCCTCATCGTCGGCATCGTGGCCGCCCTGATCGGCACGCTGATCGCGCAGGCGGCCGGCTGGGCCGACACCAGAGGCATCGACTGGATCGAGCACATTCTCCAACTCGTGCTGGCGGTCCTGGGTGTGCTCCTCGTGACGCGCATGGGCATGGGACGCGGTGGCCGTACCCGCAGAACACAGACCTGACCTGCCCCTTCGTCAAGGCGGCGCATAATCGCCGTAGATCGGGTAGCGACCTCCCCGTGAGAGTGAACCGCTCACTCTCACGGGGAGGTTTCGTGTCATGACAATCCAGTCCATCCTTGGCGCCATTGTGATCGGCGCCGTGATCGGCGCAATCGGTCGCCTCCTGCTGCCTGGCAGGCAGGCCATCGGGTGGATACTCACCATCGTCGTCGGTATTGTCGCCGCGCTGGTAGGCACGCTGCTCGCGCAGGTGCTGGGTGTGCAGACGACCTCCGGCATCGACTGGATCGAGTTGGTGATGCAGGTGGTGCTCGCGATCGTCGGCGTCGGCCTCGTCGCCGGACTACGGCGCGGTACCAGTACCTAGACGTGAGACGAACGGGCCCGCCCGGTCCTCCCGGGTGGGCCCGTGTCGTTTCTGGCGCTTTTGGGCTAGTTTGCTCAGTCCGCCGGTGGTCGCGGGGTGCTGCGGAGGCGGCCCGACGGGGCCGGGGTGTCGTCGTCGACCGCCGGATGCGGGGCGGTGTCCTCCATCGCGTCCGAGGCGCGCCGCAACTCCTCGACGTCGGCGGCCTCCGGGCCGTGCCCGGGATCCGGCACGCCCTCCCGATCCGTTACGACGGGGTGCGGCTGGGTGTCGGCGTCCCGGTCATCGTCCCGGTCGCCGGTGCGGTCGTCTGTGCGGGGGTGGACCAGGACGTCGCTCGGCTTGACCCGGTCACCCCACCTGACGGGCCGCGTCTCCGGCTCCTCCTCCACCTCCTGTACGGGCTCCTCTGCCTGTACGGGCTCCTCTGCCTGTACGGGCTCCTCTGCCTGTACGGGCTCTTCCACCTGTACGGGCTCCTCTGCCTGTACCGGCTCCTCTGCCTGTACGGGCTCCTCTGCCTGTACGGGCACCGCCTCCTGTACGGGCTCCTGGGCTTTCTGTACGGGCTCGGCGGCCTCCTGGGCCTCCTGCGTGGCCGGCCATTCGGTGACCTGTTGGGAGACGTGCTGGGAGACAGGCGGCGTCTCCGCGACGGCGGTGGACCCGGCGAGCGGCTCCCGCTCCACCACGGGCGCGGGCGCCTCCACGACCGGCGGCGGCGCCGGCTCGCGATGGAACGGCACGATGTCCCGCTCCGCCGTACGGTCGCTCACCTCGGTCGTCCTGCCCGCCTGCACGTGCTTGATCAGCAGTAACCAGAGCCACAGGGCCAGGGCCAGCATCACCCAGGGAGCCAGGGCCACGCCGATGGCCGTCTGCCGTACGTCGAAGGAGAACCGCACCGCCGTCGCCACGTTCACCGCCGCGGCGGCCACGATGAGCAGGACCAGCACGGCCGCCGCCTGCACGCGCACCAGCGGGCGGGCCAGGCGCAGCAGCAACACGCCGACCAGCGCGACGACCAGGAGCGCGTCGAAGGCCGCCGGATAGAGGAAGGCGAGGTCCTGCCTGGCCTCACCGGTGAGGGCGAGCGCGCGCAGGTCGTCGAAGGAGAGCGCGCACGCGGCCCCGGTGAGGGCGACGACGGCGAGCCCGGCCAGGGCGAGGCCCAGGCGACGGAGGGTAGAGGGGGGAGTCACGTCCATGGCGGTTTCGAGCCTACAGAAGAATGGGCATCACGACCGATCAAGGAGAGACACATGACGGCGTTGCCGGAAGATGCCCGCAAGCTCCTGAATGCCCCGCATTTCGCCACTGTGACCAGTATTAATCCCGACGGCTGGCCGCAGTCGACGGTCGTGTGGGTTCGTACCGACGGAGACGACGTGCTGTTCTCGACCGCGAAGGGGCGCAGGAAGCCGCGTAATTTCGAACGGGATCCGAGGGCGAGCCTGTTGGTCATCGACCCGGAGGACCCGTACCGGTATGTCGAGGTGCGTGGGCATGTGTCCATGGTGGACGACCCCGAGGGCAGCCTCATCGAGGAGCTCTCGCAGAAGTACATGGGGCAGGCGTGGGAGGAGCACCCGGGCGTCGAGCGTCTCATCGTACGAATCCGGCCTGACAGGGTTACGTTGCGGACCTGATTAATCGGCGTGATCGAGGCCCCGAGGCGTTAGCCTTGCGTTCGTGAGCCTGCGCATCTACGACACCAGCACACGGGCCATCCGTGATTTCGTTCCGCTCGAAGCCGGCCGGGCGTCGATTTACCTGTGTGGGGCGACCGTGCAGGCTCCTCCGCACATCGGGCACATCCGCTCGGGCGTCAACTTCGACGTGCTCAGGCGCTGGCTCGCGCGGTCCGGTTACGACGTGACGTTCTGCCGCAACGTCACGGACATCGACGACAAGATCATCAGGGTCGCCGCCGAGGAGCGCGCGCCCTGGTTCGTCGTGGCCGAGCGCAACCAGCGGGCCTTCACGTGGGCGTACGACACGCTCGGGTGCCTGCCGCCGACGGTCGAGCCGCGGGCCACCGGGCACGTACCGGAGATGATCACGCTGATGGAGCGGCTGATCGCGCGCGGCCACGCGTACGCCTCGGGCGGCGACGTCTACTTCGACGTGGTGTCCTACGCCGACCGCTACGGCTCGCTCTCCAACCAGAAGGTGGAGAACGTGCGACCCGCGGCCGACACCGACGACGAGACCTGCAAGCGCGATCCGCGCGACTTCGCCCTGTGGAAGGGCGAGAAGCCGGGCGAGCCGACCTGGCCGACCCCATGGGGTCCCGGGCGGCCCGGCTGGCACCTGGAGTGCTCGGCGATGGCGACGAAGTACCTCGGGCCGACCTTCGACATCCACGGTGGCGGGATCGACCTGATCTTCCCGCACCACGAGAACGAGATCGCCCAGTCCCAGGCGGCCGGCGACGGGTTCGCGCGCTACTGGATGCACAACGGCATGCTCAAGATCGGCGCGGAGAAGATGAGCAAGTCGCTCGGCAACTCCCTGCTGATTCCCGACATGGTGCAGCAGGTCCGGCCGGTGGAGCTGCGCTACTATCTGGCGGCGCCGCACTACCGTTCCTCGATCGACTACTCCGGGGAGGCGCTGCTGGAGGCCGCGGCGGCGTACCAGCGGATCGAGGGCTTCGTGACGCGGGCCGCCGAGGTCATCCACGACGTCGACGCGGACGCGCCGCTGCCGCAGGCGTTCGCGGACGCACTCGACGACGACCTCGGCACGCCCCAGGCGCTCGCGGTCGTCCACGAGGTGGTCCGCGAGGGCAACGTGGCGCTGTCGCGGGGGGACAAGGAGGCGGTGGCCCGGCTGCTCGCCGAGACCCAGAACATGCTGGACGTGCTCGGCCTCGACCCCCGGTCCCCGCAGTGGCGCGGGGCGGCGTCGGACCTCTCGCCGGTCGTGGACGCGCTGGTGGCGGTGGCGCTTGAGCAGCGCAAGTCGGCCAGGGAGCGCAAGGACTACGCGGCCGCGGACGCCATCAGGGACCAGTTGACGGCCGCGGGCATCACCGTGGAGGACACCCCGCACGGCGCCAGGTGGGAGCTGAGCCGGTAGCCGCGCTCGTGGCCTGAGGCCCCCGCCGCCCCGAGTACCCTTGATGCCATGGCAGCAGGGGGTAGGGGATCGGGCAGGCCCGCGAAGAAGAAGGGCCCGTCCAAAGGCACCGGGGGTCAGGGGCGTCGTTCGCTCCAGGGCAAGGGCTCGACCCCGCCTGCCGAAATGCGGCACTGGTACAAGGACAAGGCCCGCACCGAGCGCATCGCTCGCGAGGAGCAGGGGGGCGCGCGCCGTCCCGGGCCGGGCCGGCAGCGTCGCTCCGAGGACGCCCCCGAATACATCGGCGGCCGCAACCCGGTGCTCGAGGCCCTGCAGGCCGGGGTGCCGGCCAACGCGCTCTACGTGGCCCAGCGCATCGACAGCGACGACCGCGTACGCGACTCCATCAAGATCGCCGCGCAGCGCGGCATCGCCCTGCTGGAGAGCACCCGCGACAAGCTCGACCGCCTGGCTGAGGGCGTCGTCCACCAGGGGATCGCGCTCCAGATCCCCGCCTACGACTACGCGCACCCGTCGGACCTGGTCGAGCTCGCCCACGACGCCGCCGAGACGCCGCTGATCGTGGCTCTCGACTCGGTGACCGACCCGCGCAACCTGGGCGCCATCGCCCGCTCCGCCACCGCCTTCGGCGCACACGGCCTCCTCATCCCCTCCCGCCGCTCGGCCGGCGTCACGGGCGGGGCATGGAAGACCTCCGCCGGCACCCTGGCCAACCTCCGCGTGGCCCGCGCGGCCAACCTGACCGCCGCACTGCGCGACTACCGCGAGGCGGGCCTGTTCGTGATCGGCCTCGACGGCGCCGGCGAGACGGACCTCGGTGACGTCGACCTGCTGACGGAGCCGCTGGTGGTGGTCGTGGGCTCGGAGGGCAAGGGGCTTTCCCGGCTGGTTCGCGAGCACTGCGACGTGGTGGCCCGCATCCCGATGCAGGCGGCCGCGGAGTCGCTCAACGCGGGGGTGGCGGCGGGGGTGGCGCTGTATGAAGTCGCTCGTCACAGGCGTCTCTAGCCTCTACACTGATAGGCCGTGCCGACGTAGCTCAATCGGTAGAGCATCTGTCTTGTAAACAGAAGGTCAGGGGTTCGATTCCCCTCGTCGGCTCTAGAACAGAAGCCCCTGAACAGGCGTAACGCTGTCAGGGGCTTTCTGTTTGTCAGGACAATGTCGAGATCTTGCTAACACCCTTGCTAACACGGTGGCTCCCGGGTGGCTCCCCGTTATCCGCCGACGGCCTTGGCGAAGACGTCGGCAGCTGTGGCCGCCTGCTCGTGGATGACGTGGGCGTAGACGCGGAGCGTGATCGCCGGGTCGGCGTGGCCCAGACGGGCGGCGACGACGTGTACGGGGACGCCTGCCAGAAGCAGCGTGGTGGCGTGGATATGGCGGAGATCGTGCAGGCGGGCGTGAGGGAGCTGGGCCTTGGGGTTCTGCTTGTTGTGGGCCTCGATTAGCTTGGGCATCAGGGAACTCGGCGTGTCGGGGAAGAGCGGGTCTCCCCATCCGGTCGTGAACACGTAGGTGCCGCCGCCCTTCCATGACTGGCCGAGCTTGAGACGTTCCTCGTCCTGGCGGGCGCGGTGGGCCTTGAGAACCTTGACCGTGCTGGAGTCGAGGGAGACCACGCGGGAACGTCCGCTCTTGGTGGTGCCCTCGACGCGCTGGCGGTCGATCACGGCTGCGGAGCCGGTGATGTGGATCTGGGGCTTGTCCCAGTCGATGTCGGTCCAGCGGAGGTTGAGCAGTTCGCCGCGCCTGGCGCCTGTGTAGGCGGCCAGGTGGAAGAAGGCGAACAGCCGATGGGCGCGAGCGGTGTCGAGTAAGGCCCTGAGCTGTGCAGGGGTCCAAACCATGCCGGGTTCGGTGACTTGTCGTCGAGGTGGCCGTCGGCGACCCAGCGGACTTGTGCTGGTGCCCGGCGTCGAGGCTCGGTAAGTGATTCGGGACGAGATCCGGCGTTAGCGGGGTTGCCGCAGGCCAGCGGCATGGGGTGCGGCGGGCTGCGCATGAGGCGCTTAGCGCCGGATTCCGTTCGATCTCACAGCGCGATGATGTTCTACGTATCGCTATCGAGTGTTGCGGGTTGTAACGGTTGGCGCGCTTCGGTGACCGTTGCGTCTGAGTTGGTTCCGCATCGACCACATCGACACGTTCCTGGCGGTCCCGGCTGTTCGCCCTGTTCGACCTGCCCACCGACCTTCCCGCCATCTGACCGGGTGCCCTTCCGCACCGGGCCCGGTGCGGAAGGGGGGCGGGTCGCCGTGGGTCGAGGGCTCAGCTGGCCAGCTGCTTGGCGAGATCGACCATCTCGGGTACGTCCGACTGCATCCGGCCGGCCCCTCCGACCTGCTCGAGCGGGTAGCCGTTGATGAACACCATGATGTTCTCGGTGTCGGCGAGGCCGTCGTAGGCCTCGGCCAGCGCCGCGTTGATGCGCTCGACCATGGTGCGCTTGGCGTCGATGCTCGACAACTCGGGGGCCTCCAAGGTGGCGATCGGCCGGACCCGGGCGCCGAGGACACCGTCCTGGGCGTAGCTGCCGGCCGGGTACTCGCGCAGCCAGACCCGCACGTCGGGGACGTGGTAGGCCTCGTCGGCCGCCTTGGTCACCTCCTGGGCCAGCTCTTTCTTGGCGTTCTCCGACAGTCCCGGCGGGCCGTCGACGAAGATAATCGGCATGGCGGTGTCTCCTCCATTGGATGTGATCGGGTGTCGTCCCGCCGAGCGGCTCTTGGGGGACCGTCACCTAACCTTTCGCCTGACTCCAAGGGAACGTACGCCGGGCTACTAGAGAAAATCAAGTCAATTTGCAGGAGTTTGTAGAGCGGGTATGCTTGAGGAGTGAAATCTTACGGCCAGTACTGCGCGTTGGCGCGAGGGCTTGATGTCGTCGGCGACCGCTGGGTGCTGCTGATTGTGCGAGAGCTGCTCAATGGCCCTCGCCGCTACGGCGAGCTGACCCACGGGCTGCCGGGCATCGCCACCAACCTGCTCGCCGAACGGCTACGCACGATGCAAGCCAACGGGCTGATGGCCAAGACCGACGACGACCGCTACCAGCTCACTGAGTGGGGCGAGGGCCTGCACGAGGTGGTGTCCACCATCAGCCAGTGGGCCAGCCCTCTGATGGACCGCATCGCGGAGGGCGACACGTTTCGCGGCCACTGGATCGCCCATCCCGTCGCTGCCCTCTTCCCGGGCATCGACCCGACCCGCCCGGAGCTGACCATCGAGGTGCGTTGTGACGAAGAGCCCATGACCATCCGCTCGGCCAAAGGCCGAGTCAGCGTGCACCCCGGCCGGGCCGCCGCCCCTGATCTCGTCCTCACCGGCCCGCCCGACGCAGCAGTCGGGTTGCTCACCCACCGCATCGACTCAGCCGAGGCCAAGACCCGCGGGCTGGCCGTCACCGGCGACGTCCAGCTCCTACGCCGACTCCGACCGAACCTGCCTGGCGCGCGGCCCACACCAGCCGAGCCTGCCCGATAAGGGGATTGCGAACATGACCGACTTGGCACCCTTCGCAGACCTGGTAGCCCTCGACCACGGCCTCAGCGTCGTCGTCACGCTCCGAGCCGACCACACCCCACACACCACCGTCGTCAACGCCGGCGTCCTACCCCACCCCCTGACCGGTACCGACACGATCGGGTTCGTGACCGCGGACGGAACCCGCAAACTCGCCCACCTGCGCGCCAACCCCACCATCGCGGTCGTCGTCCGAGGTGGCTGGCAGTGGACCGCCGTCGAAGGCTCGGCCCAACTGATCGGACCCGACGACCCCCACCCCGATGTCAACGGCGAACAATTCCGGCTCCTGCTCCGCAACATCTTCACCGCAGCTGGTGGAACCCACGACGACTGGGCCACCTACGACCAAGTGATGCGCGACGAACGTCGAACCGCCGTCCTTGTCTCGCCCACCCGCGTCTACTCGAACCCAGCGTGACCACCTACACCCGCAACATCCCGCTCACCGACACCGGCGCCAAGCTCTCCAAATGAGCCTGTGATCGATAGTTGGCGGTTGTGATTGATCGGTGGCGGCCCTCTGAGAGACAACGCGAGCGGCAGTGCGACCCCCAGTTATAGATGGCGGTTCCCAGGTTTTGTTGGCGGCTGAGTGGTAGAGGTCGTGATCAGGTGGTGTCGATCGTCCTCGCCAGGGATGCGGCCAGCTTGCGGAGTTCGATCATGAGGCTGGTGTAGTGGGGGCCGGGACGGTCGCGCTGCATCCGCGACCAGATCGTATTCCGCCGGAGTCTCCAGGCGTGCTGGATTTCTGGGGGTTGGGCGGCCTCGATGGGACGCGGCGCGAAGTGATGCTCGCCTGCGGTGAGCTCGACCCAGACGAAGATGGAGGCGATCTGGCGTTTCCGGTCTCCGAGTTCGGGGCGTTGCGGGCCGGGGACGGGTGGAAGCCGTGTGATCAGGTCGTTCCAGGTGGGTTTGTCGATGGACCAGGTTTCGAGTGCTTGGCGCCGCCGCAGGTAGTTGATCAGCGGGGTTGTTGGCTCATCGAGCTCGGCCGCGAGGCTGTTCAGGCCCGCTTCGAAGGCGAGGGGGTCGGCCTGGCGTCTAGCGCCGCTGTGGACGTAACCAGCGCCGGAGTAGATCCGACCTTGCCGCGCGGTGTGTGTAACTGCGATCCCAAGGAATCCGGCGGCCTCGCCGAGCGAGCCGCCCGCGACCATCTGGACCAGCCGAAGCACCGCGGTGCGGCGGACGAAGACGGGGTTAACGTCGGCCAGCGGTGTGAAGTGGCGTTCGTACCACGCTTTGGGAAGCAGCGCGGGGATGTGTTCGGGGCCCCAGCGGTGCGGTCGGATGACCGGCTCGCGTCGGGCTTGGGGCTGGCCGCCAGCCTTGGTGAAGGCCTTCAGGAGTGGCTCGTAGGCGGTTCGCAGGCCTTCGGAGCACGGGGTCGTGGTCCGGGAAACGCGCAGTCCCCAAGGGGTTCGGCTTGCTCGCCGGGAGCTGGCGGGCAGCAGACTTCGCAGCTGTTCGCGGACCTCGTCCGGCCCACCGCTGCGCAGGACGCGGTCGGCAATGTGGGTGAGGCCGGCGCTCGCGGCGGCGTCCGCCGGTGGCGGGTCGAAGATGACCCGTGCCTTGATCGAAGGTGATCGGCGCTGCCGCTCAGCGGCATGTCTCTGCTGTGACTCGACGTGATGATCGATGGCGTTGGCAGTGTCGTCCGAGGGGCTGAGGTCACGGGCTGAGGGCCAGGTCGAGCAAACCAGCAGCGTCAGGGCTTGGAGATCGGTGAAGTAGAGGATGGGGTCGACTGGCCGGCCTGCACTGACGATCTGAGAGATGTCGTCGGGGTCGAGGAGATTGAGGATCTCGTGTTGGAGCGCGAGAAGGTCCGGGATGGCTGAGCGGCGGTTCGGGTTGTGGTCAAGTCGGCTGCCGCAGCAGATCGGCCGCGTCCGTCCGAGGCCGAACTCATCCGCTGCCCGGCATTGGGCTGGGTGAAGAGGAGCGGCCCGCATCGCGGGCAGTAGCACGTTGTGCGCTCCAGGTCTGCGGGCGTGGACGAGCTGGTGGCATTCGGGGCAACGGTGTTCGAGGAGCCGCTGGTGTTGCGTGCAGGCGAAGACGACGGGCAGGTGCCAGGTGCGGCGCCAGTGGCCGCCGAAGGCGTCCTGGATGGGTGAGCCGTCGCCGGCGAGGCAGTCCGGGCAGAACCGTGTTTCCGGTGCCAGGATCGACTGTTTGGTCACGAGTAGCCGGGCGGCCTCGTCTTTTGCTGTCTGGGTAGGGATCGGGTAGCGCTGTCGCAGTGTGGCCAGGCCGAGCCGGTCGACCTGATCGTGAGAGAGCCGGGTCATGCGCGCGAAGACTGTCTTGGTCTCGGCGGGGATCTCGGTCAACAGGTGCGCACCAGCGCGGGCGCCGCTGCGGCCGGCTGCCACCAGACCAGTCCGAGAGATGATCCGATCTGGTGAGAGGCCGAGCCGATAGGACAGGCGCAGGATGAAGCTGGACAGGGACTCATCGGGGAGCGGGATCAGGCTCCGGCCGAGCGGAGGCAGCGCGGGCATGCTCGGTCAGCTCGCGCTCTCGGCGGCGGGACTGCCGCGATCATCGAAGACGGTGTTGCGCGGCCTGGCCGGCTTGTTGGTCCGAGCGGCCGGTGCGGTGGGGATATCGGGGAGTTCTCCGGCGTCGGGGTCAAGGTCGGGAAGGTCGGCACGGCTGAGGGTCAGAGCATCGAGGAGATCGATGGTGATCCGCTCTGTTCCGGTTTCGATGGCATGGCGGCATCCGGCCTGGACGAGTTTCTTGACCAGGCCGACGATCCCGCCGGTGCGGCGGAACAGGTACTCGGGCATGGCGCCGTCGCTGAGCATGCCGTCGAAGGCGTGCAGGAGCCGGAGCTGCTGCTCGATGCCGACCAGGTGCGCGGTCCAGGCCTCGATTCCGGCGGGGGTGTCGTAGCTGAACCGGTCGAGGTCGAGCAGGTCGAACCGCAGGTCGGTCTGGCCAGGCGCGTCGTCGTTGCGAGATTTGCCGCGATCCTTGACCGGTGGGAACAGCCACTGCCCGGTCCGGGGATCTTTTCGGCCGTCGCGGAGCAGGCCGGAGCGGGGGATGCCGACTCCGACCAGGATGAGGGTGACGGGCAGGCTCATCAGCTCCCGGATAAGGTCCAGGACGTCCTGGTCGGCCTCGCGGTGGAGCTTCAATCGGGTGATGTCGTCCAGTACGAGGGCCTTTGTGCCGTGGTCGTAGATCGCGTTCTTCACCGTGCGGATCAGGTCCTCCTGCCGCATGCCCTTGTAGTCCTCGCCGAAGAAGTCCAGGATGCGTTGGCAGGTCGAGATCGGGGTGGCCTTCACCGGGGTGCGGACGTAGGCGACGGGCGCGTGCTGGTCGAGCGTGCCGGGGAGCGCGTCGGGGTTCTGGGCGTAGAGAGCCAGCCACTCATCTTCGAACGAGGCGATGACCTCGCAGATCGTCTCGGTCTTGCCTTGACAGCCGCCGCCGTTGATCATCACGCCGGGGCGGGTGTCCGGGCCGTGGTTGAAGGCGTTGTCCTCGATCAGCGCCCTAACCTTCCAGGAGACGAACGCGCTCATCGGCGTCTCCTGGATGATCAGGTTGGCGTGGGTGGCGATGCGGTGCAGGTCGTGCAACCGCCGCTGCCTGGGTGTCATCCGCGCATAGTCCTCGGCGGTGATGAGCGGGGCGGGCACGGAGCCGCGGCGCGTGAGCCGCCACCGGTTCCAGCCCTGCCAGACGGTGCGGTCCGGGACCTGGCCGGGCAGGAACAGCGCGGGGCTGCTGCCGGTCACCGGCCTGCCTCACCGGCAGAGGTGTCGCGGTCTTCGACCTGGTCATCCTCATCGGGGATGAGCAACAGGCTGGTGCGGCGGATCCGGTCGCCCAGAGCGGCGGGTGCCGCTGGCCGCCGCGGCACTGCCTGTTCACGGCGGTGCCGTCGTTCGTCGTCGAGTGCGGTCTGAGCCTGGCGTGCGCGGTCAGGCCAGCGCAGCGGAACGACGCTGCCCAGATCGGATTCTTCTGCGGTGGCGGAAGGCCGGTCGGCGGCCGCTGCGTCGCTTTGGGCGACCTCGCGGGCCTGGTCCTTCTTCTGCTGCTTGGTCAGCTGGGCCGGCCACCGGTCGACTGGGACATGAGCGCCCAGGAGCCTCAACAGCAGCGGGAGGAGTTCGGCGTCGGACTTGGGCTTCAGGCCCTGCGCTTTGGCCTCGCGCAGCAGTTCGGTGACCCGAGCGTCGTTGAAGGAGGGAACCTTGCCTTCCTCCGGCAGGCCGGTCCATCGCAGCTCGTGCCACTGGTGTTCGGTGTCTTGGAAGAACACCGTGCGGGCGTCGCGCCGGTCGCTGCGGATCACCCAGGACCGCTTGTGCTCACCACCGCGGGTGGAGACCATCCCGCGCAGGTCGTCCAGGGCCGGGCCGTCATACCACAGTCCCCGGATCTTGACCCCGCGCTTGTTGTGGATCTTCACGTGGTGGGCTGGGAGCAGTTCGTAGTAGAGCTCGGGCCGCGGAATCTCAAGGGAGAAACCGCCCTGGGCCATGGACGCGGCGAACAGCGTGTTCGGGCTGTGGTCCCCTCCGGGGTCCCAGGATGGCCCGTACTCACCGAATTTGCGGTTCTGCCATACCTGGACGATCCAGGTCGCGACCAGATGCTCGATCTCGGCCAGCGTCAGGACGGCGTCGCCCTGCGGGTCAGCGCCGCGATCGGCGACGTCCACTCCCCGAAATCCTGGCAGTTGCTCGAACAGCAGCGACTGGATCGCGCCGAAGGCCCGCTCGCAAGCCTGTTTGTCCGTTGGGCGCATGACCCTCGAGGGGAGGATGTTCGCGCCGATCACCCGCTGAACTTCGACCAGGTGGTGGTTCTTATAGACGGATCCATGGTCGGTGGTGACCGTCTCGACCGGGAAGAACGGCAACCCGGCGACTTCGTAGCCGGCCAGCTCGGTGACGAGGCTCTTGGGGATGCCGGGGTAGGGCCAGGCCATCTCCGGGCCCCAGCCGTCGCGCATCGGCAGCGGGGTCATCACATCGCGCAGCAGCATCGCCACGTCCACCGACTTCTCCGAGACCAAGGTGATCCGGAATGCGATCAGCGAATGGGTGTAGCAGTCCAAGGCAAGGCTGAGATGCGCCTCGACCGGCTCGCTGAACACGTTTTCGCGGACCAGAACCGGCAGCGGAGTGGTGTCCAACGCCACGGCCTGGCCCGGCCGGTGGATCACCACATGCTCGCCCGTCGCGTTCGCCTCAGCCTCGGCAGCCGAACGCGCATACCGCTGCCGGGAGCCACCCGGCCCGAACCATTCCCGCCAGACCAGCCGGAGCGTTTCCGAAGACGGGATCGCGACCTGCTCGCCGTATTTCTCGCGCACGTACTGGTGAATCTTCTTCTCCCGGCTGGCCATGCTGATCCTCGAGCCGTGCAGACAGACCGCACGAACCGCGTAGATCGCCTCGCGGACCGGCTCACTGATCCGATGCCCGGTGCACTCGCGCAGCCACCGGTCATCCGCGCAGCCCATCACCCCCCACCGGTAGTAGCGACTCGCCCACCGCTCCAAAGTCCTCAGGCTGACCCTGCCCAGGCCGAGCATCCGGGCGTGCTCAGGCTCCCGCTCACGCAACTGCGCGAGTTCGGCCACCTTCGCCCGGCGCCGGTCGGTCACCAGCGGAACGAGCCCCGGATCGTATTGCGGCCGTGGCTCGTCTGGGCCGTGCCGGAACGGGTCTCCGCTGCGAAAGCCGGTCTCGACCTCCAGCAGATGCGCCAGTCGCAGCTCAAGCAGCCGCTGCTGTTGTTTGGTCAGGTCCTTCCAGGTCGCCGGTTGCCGACCTCGTGCCGCGGCGGGAAGCCGCGGCAGCGACCTGGTGGAGACCCGGCAGTCCCGATGATGCATCAACGCGGCGATGGTGGTCTGCCGCGTCCGCCCGTCCGATCTGCCGACCGCGCGGAGCGTCACTTTCCCCCAGTAGGGCTCAAGTCGCTCCACCTGCCAAGATTCACCGTTCATGACCAGTTCGCAGCCCTCGGCCAACTCCAGCGTCGCCGATTTCATCGGTCGCCGCCTCGGCCAGTGTGGACCAGGCTCTGATCGTTCAACGGAATGGCCAGATTGATGCCCAGCCGCCGGGTCCAGATCAGGTGCAGCGCCTGCGCCCGGGCCATCGCAGGCACCTTGATCTGCTCCACCAGCGCGCCGAACGGCACTGGCCCGTCCCTGACCACCGCCAGCAGTGCGGTCTGCAGGCCCAGTGGGTCGCTCAACGACCGCCGCTGGGAGGAGATGGTGTCGAGTGTCGTCTGGACGTGCGGTCGCCAGTCAGCCGCCACCGCATACCGCCACCCGCAAGACAGCGCGACCTCAGCGGCGGCCGCGAACCGTACCCTGTCCTCCGCCTTGATCCGGCCGCCCGGACGAACGTCGATCAACCACGATCCGCTTCGAGTCACGGCAAGGAAGTCAGGGATGTGCTCGCCCAGCCCGTCGATCGTGCTGAAGGCCAGCCGGAACGGCTGAGCCAACACCTCGACCACGTCGCCCGCGAAGTCCAACGCCAGCAGCACCCGCTGCTCGGCATGGCTCTCGAAGCCGTGATGGCGACCCGTACTCACCATGAACTGCAGCCCTGGCCGATGGTGCTGCGAGGTCCGCCACGAGAACCGGCGCACCGGCCGAGCGCCATGGACCGGCATCGCCGCCAGATCCCGCACCGGACAGACCACCGGCCCGCCTTCGAACCTCCAGCGCGCCGTCCACTGCCGAGACCAGCCCTCCCCCAACGCCAGCGTTTCCCGCCCGCCGCCAAGGTCATCGCCGCCCGCCAGCAACTCCGCCCATCCGCACCGGTCCGACCACACCACCGAAACGTCACCAATGGTCACTCAGCAACCACACCATGCTGCCGCGCGGGCCGGTCACACACTCCCGGCCGTTGATCCCGAATCGAAATCAACGATCAGCCTTGAGCACGGTGTCACTCGGATCTCAGAGCGGGCATCCATGTGCAGCGGGTGCTACCCACCCGACCCATCAAGATCGTGTACGCACCCGCCAACAAACCTGGGAAACCCCACAACCCCGCAGATCGACCGGCTCACAGCCGCCATCTATAACTGGGAGTCGCACCAACTATCGATCACCTCACCGAGGGTTCAGGATCTCGATGATCCGGAGGAACCCGTCGCTGCCGTAGCCCCGTCCGATGGCGCGGCGCGCCAGGCCTTCGGCCGCACGCATCACGCCCGCGTCGATGCCATGGGCCTCGGAGGTGTGGACGATATGGGCCATGGACGACACCGCCGAGGTGATCGGGTTGCCCTCGCCGGAGAACCTGCTGTTGTCCACATCCTCCGCGCCCAGCTCGAAGAGCGGCGGAAGGATCGCGCCGATGCCCTTGGCGAACGGCGCCAGCTCCTGCGCGCTGACCCCCTCAGCTCTTGCCACCGCCAGCGCGTGCGCATAACCAGCCATCGCGGTCCAGAAGATGTCGAGCAACGCGATGTCGTAGGCAGCCGCCCGGCCGATGTCCTCACCCAGGTGGGTGTGGGTGCCACCCAGAGCGTCCAGCACCGGCCGGTGCTCGCGGTAAAGCTCCTCTGAGCCGCTGTGGAGGAACACCCCGGCCGGTGTTCCGATGGTCGGGGTCGGCGTCATGATCGCACCGTCCAGATACCCGATGCCGTGCTCGGCCGCCCAAGCCGCGGCGTCCCGGGCCCGGGCCGGGGTGTCGGCGGTCAGGTTCACGACCGTGCGCCCCTTGAGCGCGTCGGCGACCGGGCCGCTGCGCACAATGGCGTCCACCGCGTCATAGTTCACCACGCAGACCACGCTCAACCTGCTTGCGGCGACCGCCTCTTCGGGCGATGGAGCGCCGACCGCGCCCCGCTCAACCAACTCCCGTTCCTTGCCCGGCGTTCGGTTCCAGACCGTGGTCAGCATGCCGGCATCCAGGAAGGCACCGACCAGGGCCCGGCCCATCGGCCCCAGGCCGAGCACGGTAACGGCAGACTGTTCAGTGTGCGAGGTCATGCCTCAACTCCTCGACAATTAGCAAACGATAACGGTGATGAAGGGGATGACGATGACGCGCAGCCGTGCCCAGGACCCGAACGTCTGCGGAGTGACCGCCGCGATTGCCGTGATCGACGGCAAGTGGAAGACGATATTGCTCTGGCTCCTGGAATCCGGTCCGCACCGCCCCGGTGAGCTACGCCGGCGACTGCCGGGCCTCACCGAGAAAGTGCTGACTCAGACGCTGCGGGAGATGGAGGCCGACGGACTGGTCCACCGAGAGGTGCACGATGTGCGACCGCTGAAGACCGTGTACTCCCTGACCTCGTTCGGCCGTGAGCTCTCCGAAGCGCTGGCACCGCTTTCCGAGTGGGGCCATCGCCGCCTGGAGAAGCTGGCCGAGTCGCAACCGGTCTCCTGAAACACCGCCAACCTCCCCATCTCATCTGGATGTGAGGGCCCCTTCGGCCCGCACGACCAAGCTTCAGGCCGCCCTGGCCCGGTCGACAAGTACCCACAAAAAGGTGGCTACCGAAGGTGGCGCGGAGTACTGGTGCAGCTGCCCAACTATCAGTCACAGGCTCACCCACGGCCCCATCAAGATCGTGTACGCACCCGCCAAGAAAACCTGGGGACTCCCGCCAACAAAACCTGGGAAACCGCACAATCCCGCGGATCGACCAGCGCACAGCCGCCACCTATAACTGGGGGTCGCAGGCAGGCCCCCGACCCCGCCGCTCGCGCAGACAAGAATGTGACCGCTCCGAGATCCCTGCTCGGCTACGTCGGCTTACGGTGATTTGCCAGGGAACACCACCTGGATCACCTGCGCTTGGCGTACCGGCCTCGCCTCTTCACCAGCGCGGACGCACCGCACGCCTGCACGACCCCATCCCCTTGCCAAGGCGGTAACCGTTCAGCCTGCTCGGTTCAGCTGGGCTGCAATGCCATCGGCGAGATCGGCAGGCTGCCACCCGTGGTCCGCGCCGGGGATCTCGGCCCGCTCGGCGCGGGCCAAGGACGCGATGATGGAGTCGGCGGCGTCGGAGAAGAACGGGAACGCCGTCGTGCCGAGCAGCACGACGGTCGGTGCCGTGATCCCCGCCCACAGCAGTGCGCGTGGCGCGGACTGCGCCCAGGCCAACACCTCGGCGTCCGCCTGCACACTTGGAGCCATACGCTCGAACAACGGCCACTGCGGTCCGCTCCGCATGTCCTCGAACCACTCGGGCGGCATCCCGTCCATGAACCGGCGGAGGGTGCCCTCCCGGTCCCCGACGGCGACCCGCTCCTTGATCTCGGCGAGGAACTCGGCCCCGTCCGAGCCTTCCTCTTCCCCTAGCGGCACTTCCCACAGCACCAGTCGCTCGACCCCCGGGATGGCCGCCGCCGCTGCCAACGCGATGGCGCCGCCGGAGGAACTGCCGTACAGCGACGCGCGTCCCCCCAGCACCTCGACCAGCGCACGAAGCGCCGCCACCTCCCCGGCGAGCGTGAATGGCGGCTCGCCGCCGCTGTCACCCCGGCCGGGCCGGTCGTAGTGCACGACGTCGCAACCCCTGGAGGCCAGCTCGGTCGTCAAAGCCCGGGTGGGCGGGTCGACCGCACGGAACTGCCCGGCGCCCCCGATCAGGATCAGCGGCCGACCGCTTCCCTCCCGGTCGTAGGCGATCCGCACGCCGTCCGCAGTCTCCACGAACTCGGTCATCTGTCTCCCTTTTCTCTCGGGTCGAGCGAGCCCACCCCTCCAAGGTGGATCGGTACTCCGGAAGTAGAGACTCCCGACAGGAGGCGATCTCATCGGTCGCCGCGTTACCGGCAGCGATGAGTGGGCCACCGGGTCGCCGGAAGGCGTGCTCCGCCTGGCGCTTGGCCTAGTGTGCGATAATCTCCATTTTTGTCCGATCTAGGGAGGCCGCCGTGGCAATTTCGTTCGCTTATACGCCCGACTCCGAAGATAGAAGGTTAGAGGTTAGATCGGCTTCGATCTCCTTGTCGGGCCTTGCTGCTGGACGATGTTGATCCCGAGCGGTGATCAGGATGTGAGGGAAAGTCCGCGGGCACCCGCCCGTGCGGGGGCCGAAGGCAAGCCCAGAGCAGGGTCCACGGCACTGCGACAGCAGGTGGCAGTCGGCATTCATGGCCAACACTCCTTGTCCGCCGACGTAGCGTCGACATGTATCCGCAACATGCTGGAATGCGCGACGACGGAGACGTCGGTCAGGAAGGTCAACGCTGCGGAATCGGTCAATGACGGATGGCCAGCTCTCGGTGCTACCGCGGGATCAGTGGGCCGCTGATCTCGGAGGCGGTTGATGGGACAGAGGCTGCGCTCACGTAGGCGATCGGGCCGCCGGACGTGGATTTGAGGCGCTTGCCGAGAAGGAGTTCGGCGATTCGCAGGTCGTCGGCTGTGCCGGTCGTGATCATGTTGATGGCCTGGTCGAGGTCGCTGATGTAGCCGGCGAGTCTCGCGTCGAAACGATGGCGGATCAAATCATCGTCGGTCAGTTTGGTGTCCCAGCTGCTCAGCCCCGTTAGTACGGCGACGACGAATCCGCCGAGCGTCACCGGGAGAATGCCAGCCTGGGCAATCTTTTCCGGCCTGCCCACCCACCATCCGCGCAGCGCCTCTAACAGGTCTGAAGGTGCCAAGTCAGCATGAAAGCCGATGAAGGGGCGATCTTCATCTGGGACGTGCTTCGCCACGTCGACGCGCAACACTGCCATCGTGGCGTTACCCGTTGTCGTTGGCAGGAGGTGATGTAGCGCTACAGCGGAGCGAGCCCCGATTCGTTGCGCCACGTCCGTAGGGATGACCAGCTTGCCGCCGTGTCGACCGTCCGCAGGAAGCAAACCCGCAGCCGCGATCTTCTGCAGAGCGGCGAAGGGGAGGTTGGAGCGGACGGCGGCTTGCCGCAGGGTGATGAGGGTCATGGGCTGGTGAGGTCATCTCTCGAGTCGCTGCGTTGGCCAGAACTGCAGTCGGTAGGTCTCCAACCCTTTGGGAGGTCGTCCCCTGGAATAGCGGGCACCGGGGCCAGGGCGGACGCTTGCGCGAACGAGCCAGCTGCGAGCCTGATCACCCAAGTCAATGATCTTGCCCCTCTGACCACGGCGTCCGGCACCCAACGAGGGCGATCGCTCCGCCCGAAAAGCGGAAGGTCGGCAGTTCGACCCTGCCCCTGACCACATCCTTTGAACTGCGAAAACGCCCGAGCCGAGTGCGGCCGGTGCGTCCTTCATTTGTTTGAGGACAGCGCCCAGAATGCCATGCCAAGCCGACGGCCGGATCGGAGAGTCCCGACCCGGCCGTCCTCATCGTTGTTATGGCAAGGCGACGAACTGCTGGAGGAAATTCCGGGCGCTGTCGCTGTCGGTGCGGTACACCACGTTGGTGGCGTAGCAGGGAATGTCACCAGTGATCGTCGTTGCCGCGAGCACCAGCTTGCCGTCGAGGGTGATGAAGTTTGGGCCGCCGGAGTCGCCATAGCAGGCGCCACCGAGCTCGCGGCTCTCGTTCATCGCGAGACGAACCCAGGTCTTGTTGAGGGCGTTGAAGTCGACCGGCGCCTTCATCCGTACACCGCCACCCGGATGGCTATGCCCGCCAGGCCCGTTCACCGCCTCCTGGGAGCCGTACCCCATGACCTGCCATTCCTCGGCGTCGAGCGCGCGTGAGCCGAGTTCGGATAGCTGGTTGTGGCGTGGCAGGGTGGCGGGGACGAAGGGCCACCGCTGCGAGAGTTCTGCAGTCTGGTCCTCATTGAGCTTGATGACAGCGATGTCGTGGCTGTCTGCTTGGTTGCCGGGGTAGGCCGGATCGGAGTGCGCGACGCCCTGGACACCGACTCGTTCGGCGATCTGCTCGGGCGTCCCGCCGAGGGCGTTCGAAGCATCGATCGCGCCCTGCACATCCTGGGCGAGGGAGACGTAGAACTTGGTGCCGGCCGGCCGGCCGACGGTGCAGTGGGCGGCGGTGAGGAAAACGCCCGGGGAGATCATGGTGCCTGTGCAGCTCCATCGGACGGCGTCCGGCGTGGCGGGGTTGTTGTCGCGGTCAGACAGTACGACGAGCGCTCCAACCTCGGTACGCTCGGGAGCCGGCTTCGCGTTGTACGAGTTGATCGCCGAAGCGGGTGCGGCGGTGCTGAGCATGACCGCTGCGGTGATGGCGGCAAGTGACGCAAGTAAAGCTGGACGGCCCACGTCTTTCTCCAGTGTATGAGGGAGATCGGGATGCCAGTAGCTGATCACATGGCCCAGAAAAAGGGAAGATCCTCGAGTCGCCAGCGGCCTAGCCTCCGGCGACGCGGGGATCTCCCGCAGCGCACGCTTCTACGAGACTCGGCGCGCATGAGCTAGCAGGTGTCGGCGCGGTAGATTTCGGCGCAGGCGGGGCAGCGGGGGCGCAGCGAGTCTTGCACGGGATCCGCAGGACGCCGCCGGGCTCGGTGAGCGGGGGACGGGCCGCCCGGCGCACGATCTGCATCGACCGGCGGACATGGCACGAGCGGAAGCACCATGCGGACCACGTCGTCACGGACGTGCTCCAGGCGATGGAGATCCTGCACGCACTGGAGAGCTGCGTTGTACAGCAGTCGCGTACAGCAACACCGTCACACGCGACCGCCCGGTAGCGACCCGCATCCACCGCTTTACCAGGCTGGGAGACCGCTGACGAGGCATCTGCCCTTCCCTACGGATCAGAAGGTTACGGGTTCGAGTCCTCTCGGCCGCGCACAACGAAAGCTCAGATCATCACCCGATGACCTGGGCTTTCTTGCGTTTGGATCAGCTTTCGATGTCCAGTGGTGTCTGGACAGGCAGGCGTGCCGCAGGTCGTACGTGCGCCGTGAGGCGCTGTGAGTTGAGTGGAGGTGAAAGACCTTCACCGCTGACCCTGTCGCAGCAGGGAGGCGGAGCTGAGGGCAGCCTGATCCGGGTGGTGCCGGGGAGGGTGGGAGCAGCCCTG